>NZ_CP009920.1:1200000-1510000 GCF_000832985.1 Priestia megaterium NBRC 15308 = ATCC 14581 | reverse complement strand
TCTCCATGTAGAAGGCGATTTGCTTCTAGTCGGAGACGTAAATCCCGGAGGAACCGTTGTAGCTGGAGGAAATTTATTTGTATTAGGTGCTTTAAAAGGGATTGCTCATGCAGGATATCGCGGCAATAAAAACGCCGTTATTGCTGCATCGTTAATGAAACCTTCACAGCTGCGCATTGCTGATATCATTACCCGATCAGAAGAAGAGCGCAGTGAGAAGGAAGAGAATATAATGGAATGTGCATACTTAGATGATAATGATCAAATGGTGATAGATCGCGTGCAAACTTTACCGCATCTAAGACCGAATTTGACCAGGGTAGAAAGGAGAATTTGACAGTGGGAGAGGCTATTGTTGTTACGTCTGGTAAAGGTGGAGTTGGAAAAACAACGACATCAGCCAATTTAGGTACTGCTCTAGCATTAGCTGGAAAGCGCGTGTGTCTAGTAGACACTGATATCGGCTTACGCAACTTGGATGTTGTAATGGGGCTTGAAAATCGTATTATTTATGATCTTGTAGACGTGGTAGAAGGTCGATGCCAACCGCAAAAAGCCTTGATTAAGGACAAGCGTTTTGAATGTTTGTACTTACTTCCTGCTGCTCAAACGAGTGACAAAACAGCTGTTCAACCAGAACAAATGCGAGAGTTAGTTCTTCAGTTAAAGCAAGACTATGACTATGTGGTTATTGATTGCCCAGCTGGTATTGAACAAGGCTATAAGAACGCCGTAGCTGGCGCTGATAAGGCACTCGTTGTGACAACACCGGAAGTTTCAGCTGTTCGTGATGCTGACCGTATTATTGGATTATTGGAGCAAGAGGATATCGAGTCTCCAAAACTGGTTATTAACCGAATCCGTAGTCATATGATGAAAAATGGAGACATGCTGGATGTGGAAGAAATTTCTCAGCTTCTGGCTGTTGATTTAATTGGAATCGTTGCTGACGATGAAAATGTTATTCGTGCTTCTAACAACGGTGAACCAATTGTCATGGACCCATCAAGCAAAGCATCAATTGCATATCGTAATATTGCAAGACGTATTCTAGGTGAAACGGTTCCTCTTCAATCGTTAGATGAAGAAGATAAGGGAATGTTTGCACGTATTAAACGATTCTTTGGTGTTCGTTCTTAAAAAGCTTCCGATAGAGGAAGCTTTTTTTATTTGTTTGATTTTGTAGAGTCAAGCTGTCATAAGCTCCACGGACAAGTCATATAGTTGATTATACGATAAGAACAAGGAGAATGATGAATCATGAATCGACGTGCTGATGAAATCCGTAAACGAATTGCTGAGCGTAAGCGAAAACAATTAAATACAACGAAGCGTCTTCCTCAAGAACCTCTTCATACGTCCTTAATGAGTGAAGAAGAAAAATATGGATCGATGGATTATTCTGCGGTTGAATACACACCATCAGCAAAGGAATACCACCCGTTATTTCGAAAAGAACGCTTTTTATTTAAAATTTTAGCTTCAGCCTGCTTAGTGTTAATTGTAGGAATTATGTTCAAGAACGCTTCTCCTACTTTTGACCAGGCCAGAGTAGTGGTTCAACAAACAATGGATAAAGAATTTCAGTTTGCAGCTGTTTCCTCCTGGTATGAAGATAAGTTTGGGAAGCCGTTAACGCTATTGCCGAATAAAGAGTCTAGAAAAACGGAGCAAAGTGTAAGCGGAGAATATGCTACTCCAGCTTCAGGGAAAGTAACGGAAACATTTGCTCAAAGTAAGCAAGGCGTGACGGTTCAAACAGGAGTGGATTCGGTTGTAGAAGCAATGAGTGAAGGTATCGTAAGGTATGTAGGAAAACGTGATGATACTGGGAATACCGTTATTATTCAACACGCCGATGGAAGCGAAACTTGGTATGGACAGCTCAAAAAAATCAATGTTAGTATGTATGATTTTGTGAATAAAGGCAAAGAAGTAGGAATTGTGGAAAACAGTAAAAAAGGCGATGCTGGAACATTCTATTTTGCTATTAAAAAAGGCGATAAGTTTGTTGATCCTAGTCAGGTGATTCAATTTGAATAGTGCTTTTTCGTTATTGATGAAAATTCACATTCATCCATTGTTTTGGGGGATTTTCGTAATTGGTATCTTAACCGCTACGGTAAAGCAGCTTTTTTTGCTATTTATTATTGTAATTATTCATGAACTGGGCCACGCCGTAGCGGCTCAGTGTTTTTCTTGGCGGATTCGCAGAATTATGCTCTTACCTTTTGGGGGAGTAGCAGAAGTAGATGAACATGGGAATCGTCCATTTCGAGAAGAGTTTATTGTGACAATAAGTGGACCTCTTCAGCATCTCTGGATGTTTGGAGCTGCTTTCTTATTAATGAAAATAAATGTGTTGTCCTTCGAAACATATGAGCAATTTATGTTTCAATGCACGGTGATTTTCCTGTTTAATCTTTTGCCCATTTGGCCATTGGACGGAGGGAAGCTGCTTTTTTTAATTTGCAGTCGGTCTTTACCATTTTTAGAAGCGCATAAGCTTGCGCTCCGGTTATCAACGTTTTTTTTAGCTGTCGGTATTATTTATGCCGTCATTATGCATCCTTTTCAGCTGCACTTATGGATTGTTATTTCATTTTTAATTATATCCGGATATTTGGAATGGAAGAGGAGGCAATTTGTCTACATGCGCTTTTTGTTGGAGAGATATCATGGCAAAGAGCATCCAATTGGAGCTTTAAAAACACTAAGTGTATCAACCAGTGAGACGCTCCATCAAGTTCTGCAAAAATTCCAAAGAGGTTGTAAGCATATGATTATTGCTACATCTCAAACAGGCGAGCATGTACAAATTGATGAAAATGAACTTTTACACGCTTACTTCGTAGAAAAAAGAACAAATAGCCAACTAGACGAACTTGTAACAGTTTACTGATTTCTAGTAACATAGAATAGAATGAAAAAAGTTCGGTTGCACTGACCGAACTTTTTCCTATGAATTTAGATTAAAGTGAGGCAATGTATGTGAAGGCATGTATTATTAACGCGGCTACTTCTTCAAAACGTATAGCCGTGATAAACGATAAAGCACTAGAAAAAATCTATTTACAAGAACAAAGCGAGAATCAAATTATTGGTGATATATATTGGGGTAAAGTAGTAAAAGTACTGCCGCATATGCAAGCAGCCTTTATTGATATCGGTTTATCAATGAACGGATTTATTCATCGAAATGAACTTGTATCCTATCAGCAGTCAGAGAATCCTCACAAAGATCAGCAGCCGATGTCTGCTTTTATTCGTGAAGGAGAAAAAGTATTGGTTCAAGTTGTAAAGGAAGGCATTGGGACAAAAGGGCCCAAGCTGACGGGTATCATTGAATTTTCTTCTGATGAGCTTGTATATTTACCGCACGGAAACTATGTCGCTGTATCCAAAAAAATAGCCGAGCCAAAACGACAACAGTGGAAACAGCTTGGTGAGCGGTTAAAACAAGGGATGGAAGGCTTTTTATTTCGAACAGCGATTGCAGAAAAATCAGAAGCCGCGGTCCAACATGAAATAAAAGAGCTACAGGAAAAATATGAGCGCCTTGAACGACAGACACAGGGAATGAAAGCTCCTACCCTAGTCAGCAAAGGACAAGATTTTCTTGAAACAAGAGTGCAAGCTGCACTTCAACAAGGAATTGATGGGATAGTAGTAGATGACTTCGACCTATATCAGCACCTTCAAACTACCTATCCTAACTCGTCAATAGAGTATTATAAAGGAAATGAAAATATTTTCTCTTTTTACGATGTGGAACGGCAAATAGAGAAGCTTTTAAAGCGAATCGTATGGCTCAAAAGCGGAGGCTATATCGTTATTGACGAAACGGAAGCGATGACGGTCGTGGACGTGAACACGGGGAAGTTTTCAGGAAAAGATAATATTCGAAAGACAATGCTTCAAACAAATATGGAAGCTGCATATGAACTGTCCAAACAGATGCAATTACGTCACTTAGGCGGCATGATCTTAATTGATTTTATAAATATGCCTCACAAAGAAGATCGGACAGAAGTAGAAAGATACATGAAAAAGCTATGTGAACAAGATGAAGTGCGGACGAATGTAGTTGGCTTTACAGAGCTCGGCATATTGCAATTAACGAGGAAGAAAGTGCGCAATAGTATTGGATCAACATTAACTATGCCTTGTGAAGTGTGTGAAGGAACCGGTAAAATGATTGATTCCAAAACGGCTGCTTTTCAAATTGAACGTGTAATTTGGGAACATCGAGGCGCGGAAGAAGAGGCTATTTGGATTGAGACGCGAAGTGATGTTATAAATGAAATGAAGGCGCAAGGATTTCTCAACGCTCTAGAGGAAATGGTGAAAAAAACCGTATATCTTACGCCAAGCGATGATTATACAAACGCATTTGTTTTGCGTCAATTGGGGTCGAATGAGCAGATTCAAAAAAGGGTCTCTGCTTCTATATAAAATTTTAGAAGAAAACATGAATTCCAATTGACACTAACCTTTGATTTGTAGTAAGATTTAATATGTTGGTTTGTAGCACCCGTGCTACAACCGCTCAGAACAGGTTTTAAGTTCACTTGAACACCTGTGATGGCGAGTCTTAGTTTTTAGAGGAGGTGCAGAGAATGTACGCAATTATTGAAACTGGTGGTAAGCAAATTAAAGTAGAGGCTGGTCAAGCAATCTACGTTGAAAAACTTGCTGGTGAACAAGGCGAAACAGTTACTTTTGACAAAGTATTATTTGTAGGTGGCGACAGCGTGAAAGTTGGTGTTCCTTTCGTAGAAGGTGCAACAGTTACGGCTAAAGTTGAAAAACAAGGTCGCGCTAAAAAGATCACTGTATTTAAATACAAAGCAAAGAAAAACTATCGTCGTAAGCAAGGTCACCGTCAACCTTACACAAAAGTTGTAATCGACGCTATCAACGCGTAATTATAACAAATGATTAAGGTGACGATTTCTCGTGATGCAAATAAGAAAGTTGACGGGTTCACGATGAGTGGACATGCTGACTTTTCCGAACACGGAAAAGATCTTGTTTGTGCGGGAGCATCTGCAGTTTCATTTGGGACAATTAATGCTATCTTTTCAATAAGTGGGGTTGAACCGCACTTAGAGCAAGGTGGAGATGGTGGGTATCTCCGTTGTGAGATCCCAAAAGATGTGGATTCGTTCACATTGGAACAGATTCAATTGCTATTAGAAGGTATGGTTGTTTCACTGAAAACGATCGAATTAGATTACAGTAATTATATAAAAATTAACGACAACTAAACAGGAGGTGGATGTCATGTTAGTAAGATTAGACCTTCAATTCTTCGCTTCTAAAAAAGGAGTAGGTAGTACTAAAAACGGTCGTGATTCAATCTCGAAACGTCTTGGTGCTAAACGTGCTGATGGCCAATTCGTATCTGGTGGTTCAATTTTATACCGTCAACGCGGTACTAAAATTTACCCAGGTGCAAACGTAGGTCGTGGTGGAGATGATACTTTATTCGCTCAAATCGACGGTATCGTTAAATTTGAACGTTTCGGTCGTGACCGTAAAAAAGTATCTGTATACCCTGTTGCTCAAGAAGCATAAGATACAAAAAGAAAACTCTAACCCAAGTAGGTTAGAGTTTTCTTTTTGTAGAATATTTCACCTATTACCCATTGGAATTTGTTATAATCGAACATATCTAAGAAGATTGATACGAGATGTTTGTCAGCGTTGTGAAATACTTATGCTCGAGTCAAAGTTAGGAGTGCTAAGATGGAAAAAGAATGGGATGTCGTAGAAGTATTAAGATACGCGCGGCATGATTGGTTAAATAAGCTGCAATTAATCAAAGGCAATCTAGCGTTGAATCGGCTTGATCGAGCGAATGAAATCATTGAAGAAATTGTAAATGAATCCAAACATGAATCCAAGTTAACAAACATCAATATGCGACTGTTTGCGGGCTTTGTTATGACCTATCATTGGAATAACCATGCTGTTCGCTTAGATGTGGAAGTGCTGGGAGAATTGAAGGATTTATCACAATACGATGAGTTCGTATACAACTGGTGTAGCTATTTGACAGAAGCACTCGAAAAATATGTTGATTATCATGCAGAAAACTATTTGAGTATTTCAGTATGCATTGAAGAACAGGGAATTCGTTTCTTTTTTGACTTTAGTGGAATACTAACAGATATACAGAAGCTACAAAACAAGCTACAATGTTATGAGTGCGCTCAAGGAGTTGCATTGGTTCAACAGCATATGTCTGAAGATGAATTTAGCCTTATGCTCACAATAAGTTAACAGCGCTTTTGCTATTGCAGGAGCTAAGATATAGAACGGAGTGAAAAAGAAATGTTTGTAGATCAGGTCAAGGTATATGTAAAAGGTGGCGACGGAGGAAATGGAATGGTTGCCTTTCGTCGCGAAAAGTACGTACCAAAAGGAGGTCCTGCAGGTGGTGACGGTGGTCACGGTGCAGATGTCATCTTTGAAGTAGAAGAAGGATTGCGTACGCTGATGGATTTCCGCTATAAGCGTCACTTTAAAGCAAGCCGCGGTGAACATGGAATGTCAAAAGGACAGCACGGACGTAACGCTGAGCCGATGGTTGTAAAAGTTCCACCAGGTACGGTTGTGTTAGATGAAGATACGAACGAAACGATTGCTGATTTAGTTGAGCACGGCCAGCGTGCAGTGATTGCTAAAGGTGGACGCGGAGGGCGTGGGAATACGCGTTTTGCTACACCTGCAAATCCAGCACCGGAGCTTTCAGAAAATGGAGAGCCAGGTAAAGAGAGAAATGTAATTCTTGAATTAAAAGTATTAGCCGATGTAGGATTAGTTGGTTTTCCAAGTGTTGGAAAGTCAACGTTATTATCCGTGACGTCTGCTGCAAAGCCAAAAATTGCTGAATATCATTTTACAACAATTAATCCGAATTTAGGAGTAGTTGAAACAGAAGATAACCGCAGTTTTGTGATGGCAGATTTACCAGGGCTAATCGAAGGTGCACATGAAGGTGTAGGATTAGGTCATCAGTTTTTACGTCACATTGAACGTACCCGCGTTATTGTCCATGTAATCGATATGTCAGGTTTAGAAGGCCGTGATCCATATGAAGATTACTTAACCATTAATGAAGAGCTGCGTCAATATAATATGCGTTTAACAGAACGTCCGCAAGTAGTGGTAGCAAATAAAATGGATATCCCGCAAGCTGAAGAGAATCTAGCTGCATTCAAAGAAAAAGTAGGAGACGAAGTGAAAGTCTTTCCAATTTCTGCAGCAACGCGTAATGGAATCCGCGAACTGTTATTTACAGTAGCTGATCTTGTAGAAACTACGCCGGAATTCCCAATGCAAGAAGAGGAAGATCTATCTATGCACCGCGTACTGTACAAGCATGAAAAGAAAGAAGTGGAATTTGTTATTACGCGTGATAGCGATGGCTCATACGTATTAAGCGGTGAAAAAATCGAAAAATTATTCAAGATGACCGACTTCTCACGTGAAGAATCCGTTCGTCGATTTGCGCGTCAGCTTCGAGGCATGGGCGTCGATGAAGCCCTTCGTGAACGAGGAGCAAAAGATGGCGATATTGTAAAGCTGTTTGAATATGAATTTGAATTTATTGACTAATTGTTGTTCATAGGATAAGGGGAGGGGCTTTACTTGCATAAGAGCGATAAGCAGTTTTATTTAGTTCGCGAAGATGTATTACCAGAAGCGATGAAAAAAACATTGGATGCGAAGCTGTTAATTGAACGGGGAAAAGCTGAATCGGTAGCAGATGCTGTACAAGCCGTAGACTTGAGTCGCAGTGCTTTTTATAAGTACCGCGACACGGTCTTTCCGTTTCAGACGGTTGTCAAACAGCGAATTATTTCACTATTTTTTCATATTGAAGATCGATCAGGAACTTTATCACATTTATTGAGCACCGTTGCATCATCGGGATGCAATGTGTTAACGATTCACCAAACCATCCCTTTACAAGGGCGTGCCAACGTAACTCTTTCATTAGATACAGCAAGCATGAATGTTGAATTAAATGAAATGCTGCGAAGACTGAAAAGCTTAGAGTTTGTAGATAAAGTGGACGTGCTTGGTTCAGGGGCATAATGGCAAACAGATATAGATAAGGAGAGGCATGATTGTGGGGAAAGTAGGATATTTAGGACCAAAGGCAACATTTACACATGTAGCCGTCCAAGGCGTATTTAAACAGCACGACCATATTCCATACAAGACAATTCCAGCATGCATTGATGCAGTGGATAACGGAGAAATTGAGTATGGAATTGTACCGTTAGAAAATGCACTTGAAGGATCTGTAAATTTAACACTTGATTATCTTATTCATGAACGTCGTCTGCCGATTGTTGGGGAAATTGTGCTTCCGATTCGTCAGCATTTAATGGTTCATCCATCTCGTGCAGAACAGTGGAAAAACATTGAAACGATTTATTCTCATCCTCATGCAATTGCGCAGTGTCATAAATTTTTACACGGAGAATGTACGTCAACTGCAGTAGAAGAGATGACATCAACGGCGTTTGCTGCTAAGTATGTAAGCGAACACCCTGAGCTTAATATTGGAGCTATTGCGAATGGGTTAGCAGCCCATGAATATGGATTACATATTGCCTGCCCGAACATTCATGATTATGATCATAATACAACAAGGTTTGTTATTTTGCATAAAGATGGAGCGCAAGAGGTGCCATTTTTAGCTGGAAACGGGTGCAAGACAACGTTAATGATTACACTTCCATCTGATCAGGCAGGAGCGCTTCATCAAGTGCTTTCAGCCTTCTCCTGGCGTAAGCTAAATCTGTCTAAAATTGAATCCCGTCCTATGAAAACAGGGCTTGGAAACTATTTCTTTATCGTTGATATTGAACAAAAAATGGATGAAGTATTAATCCCTGGGGCTATGGCTGAACTTGAGGCACTAGGCTGTAGCGTAGAGCTTTTAGGAAGCTATCCCCATACACTACTTGAAACAGAAATCCCGCTTTAAAGCGGGATTTTTTTTGTTATAACACCTTTTTATTCATTCGAAACTAAATAGCCTTCCGCTTCAAGAGCTAAGCAGGCAGCATTCAGTTTTTTAATTGTATCTGCTTCAATCGTATGAAGGTGAATCCCATCTGTTAGCTGAGATAAATAAGTTGCGTTTGTTTCTTGAATTTTTTCTATAAACGTTTCTACTTCTTTTCGGGTTTGAATCATAACGGAAGCGGTTAATTCACCATACACAGGGTGTTCAACGGTTACATCTTTTACGAGAACGCCGTGGTCAACAAGCAGGAGAAGCTCCTTTTCAGCATCTTCTGGCGTATGCTGACAGGCAATAATTCGCTGATGCACGGTAGTTTGAGATGGATTTTGAATGTAAATATATCCTTGGCTTGTTGCGATAATGGGCTCATTTTTAGCTTTAAGCAGCGAAATATCTTGTACAATGACTTGGCGGCTAACGTTCGTTCGTTTCGAAAGCTCACTGCCTGTCATTGGTTTACTCTCTGTTTTTAACCATTGTAGAATAAGTTCTCTTCTTTCTTCTCCAAGAATTTTCTTTTGAGTTCCTGGCACCTTTAATCCCTCCTTTTACACTGTCATAAATTCTTGCTGTAATAAATGAAAAACGGATATGAGTCGATCAATATGCTTAAACGTTGAATGTTGACTGAATGAAATACGGACAAAATTCTTAGCATTCGCAGTCGATTTGCCAATCGCAAGCAGAGAAGCTAATGGTTCCTGCTGATTTACATGACAGGCACTTCCCGTAGAGATAGCAATTCCGTGACGATTACATTGTAACATAACATATTGACCCTGTATGTTTGAAAACGTCAGTCCCATAATTCCAGGAAAATGAGAGTTCCCAAGGCCTTCTACTTCTATAAAAGGAGCAAGAGGCTCTAGGTTTTCCAGTAAGTACGATTTTAAGCGCTCATAATGGCTTCGGGCGGTCTTCATTTCTGCATATGCGCATTCAGCTGCTGCAGTAAAGGCAGCAATGCCCGTTGTATTTACAGTCCCAGGGCGAAAGCCTTTTTCATGAGTTGCTTTATGGTAAATAGGCTTCCAAGAAGAACTTGAATTCATGTATACCATTCCTACACCTTTTGGTCCGTAAATTTTATGACTAGAGACTGAGATGCTATCAGCTTTCAGCTTTTTAACATCAATAGGAAGCTTACCAAAAGATTGAACACAATCACAGTGAAAGAGAATTTCTTTTTTAGATAAAAAATGGCCAATATCCTCAACTGGCTGAATTGTACCGAGCTCATGATTGATATGCTGAATGGCTACTAGCACAGTGTCAGGTCGAATCGTCTTCTTTAAGTCGTCTACAGACACAACTCCGTTTTGATCTACAGGTACGTAAGATAGGGAAAATCCTTCTTTTTCAAGCTGCTGCAACGTATGAAGCACCGAAGAATGTTCAAGCTTCGTTGTCACTATATGTTTTCTTTCATCATTTTTTCCTTTTAAAAGAGAACGAATAGCTAAGTAATTAGCTTCTGTTCCCCCGCTTGTAAAAAAAAGATCATCCTCTCGACAATTTACTAACAGGCTTAATTTTTTTCTGCATAGAGTCAGTAAATTTTCTGCTTGTGTTCCAAGTGTGTGAAGACTGCTGGAGTTTCCATAATAGCTTGTTGCCGCTTCAGTATATACCTCAATTGCTTCTTGTCTCATTGGCGTTGTCGCTGCATAGTCCAGATAAATCATTTTCTCCCTCCGATAAAAAAACTTCTTGTCTTTCATTTAATAATATGTAAATATAGGTGTCAAGACACATGTAAATAAAGAGGTGTGAAATGTTAGAGACGGATGTTTTAATTATTGGAAGCGGATTAGCAGCGTTTTCTGCAGCTTATGAACTGTGTCGTCATAACAGAGTTGTAATGGTAACGAAAGGGAAACTTGACCGCAATAACTCAGTTCTTGCTCAAGGCGGAGTAGCAGCTGCTATTGGAAGCAGCGATCACTGGAGTGAACATCTCTATGATACGTTGGTTGCGGGCAATAAGCATTGCAATGAACAAGCGGTACGCACTTTAGTGGAAGAAGGTGCGGCTGTAGTAAATGAATTGATTCATAAAGGAATGAAGTTTGATAAAAATCCAGATGGTACGCTGCATTTTGGAAAAGAAGGAGCCCATCGTACGAATCGTATTCTGCATGCAGGTGGGGATGCAACAGGACAAGCGCTGTTCGCTTTTTTGAAAAAAGCAGTACTGCCATATATTACAGTCATTGAAAACGAAATGATTCAGCATTTAATAACTGTAGATGGAACGTGCAGAGGTGCTATCGGACAAGGTGAAAACAACAAAATTACTATATATCATGCTCGTCAAACGGTTATTGCTACCGGAGGAATCGGCGCTTTGTACAAGCATACATCTAACCAGCCGCTGGCGACAGGAGATGGGCTAGCGCTTGCGTACAGGGCTGGAGCAAAATTAGCGGACTTAGAATTTGTTCAGTTTCATCCGACGCTTTTGTATCAAAAGGAAGCGAAAGGTCTAGTATCCGAAGCGGTTCGAGGCGAAGGTGGCGTACTGGTAAATGAATGGAATGAACGCATAATGGAAGGAGTTCATCCCTTTAAGGATTTAGCACCGCGAGATGTTGTAGCAAGGACAATTTTTAATGAAATGAAAAAAGGAAGATCCGTATTTTTAGACATTGAAAAAGTGGCTCATTTTCAACAAAAATTTCCTACGATTACGGCACTGTGTCGGAAGTATAAAATTCAACTGGACAAAAAACGAATACCTGTTACTCCCGGCGCACATTTTTTAATGGGTGGAATTGAAGTAGATGGTTATGGACAAACAAGCGTTGAAGGATTGTATGCCGTGGGGGAAGTTTCTTTTACAGGCGTTCATGGAGCAAATCGTCTAGCAAGCAATTCATTGTTAGAGTGTCTTGTATTTGGAAAACGGACAGGGCGTCATATTTTACATAAAGCGAGAACGATATCTCGTTATCCCCCCGTCCGTTACGTGTATAAAGGCATGCCTAAAATACTGCCTGCCACAAAACAAATTCAGCATAAGATGATGGATTGTGTAGGCATCATTCGTCATGAAAACGAATTGGCTACTATTGTGCATGAATTCACAAATCATCTGGATGGAATACCTCTTGACCAAGAAGTTATATATTCGAGGGAAGCAGCGACCATCTGCAATATGCTAACTGCAGGTCTGCTTATTGCTGAGTCCTCTCTTGCAAGAAAAGAAAGTAGAGGAGGTCATTACCGAAGTGACTTTCCGCATGAAAAGCAAGAATGGGAGCATAAGCGAATTATTAAGCAGTCTGCTATTTCAACAAAACAATCATTGATTTTATAAGCAAGGAAATTTAAAAAGAAAGGTGAAGGTAGCACAATGAACACGTTGAAATTACAAAAACTATTGCAGTCTTTTTTTATAGAAGACATTGGAGATGGAGATATAACCTGTGAAGCTATTTTTTCTCCGTCTGACCAAGGGAAGGCTGTGTTCACGGCAAAGCAATCAGGTATTATTGCAGGAGTGGAATTGATTAAAGAAGGATTTCATTTAATAGATCCTAACGTGAAAGTGAATTTCGAGAAAAAAGATGGAGATGTTCTTAAGCCTGGAGATAAAATAGCTACCGTTTCAGGATCCGTGCGATCTATTTTGACCGGTGAACGGGTAATCTTAAACTTACTTCAAAGAATGAGTGGCATTGCCACGATGACGCACAAAGCCGTAGCGCTGCTTGGCAGCTCACATACGCGTATATGTGACACGCGAAAAACAACGCCTGGTATGCGAATGTTAGAGAAGTATGCCGTTCGTGCTGGAGGAGGTTATAATCATCGTTTTGGATTGTACGATGGCGTCATGTTAAAAGATAACCATATTGCACATGCAGGATCTATTCTAGACGCTGTTGTGAAAGTAAGAGAGCAGGTTGGACATATGGTTAAGGTGGAAGTGGAAATTGAAAACAAAAGTCAATTGCTAGAAGCAATAGAGGCAGGAGCAGATGTTATTATGTTCGATAACTGTTCTCCAGAAGTCATTAAAGGTTGGATACCACTGGTTCCCGCTCATATTGTCACAGAAGCATCTGGTGGAATCACGCTTGGCACGCTCCATTCTTTTAGAGACAGCGGAGTGGACTATATTTCACTTGGAGCTTTAACGCATTCAGCAGGGTCTATCGATATCAGCTTGGACTTATTAACAGAAAGGGGAACAGAAAATGATGAGTTTATTACAAACGCTTCAGCAGCAAACGCTCCCCGCTAAATATACGGAGCTCACAGAAAATGAAATGAAAAGAAGAGTACTAGAAATCAAGAAAAAGCTCGGAAGCAAATTGTTTCTGCTCGGCCATCATTATCAAAAAGACGAAGTGTACGAGTTCGCGGACGCGGTAGGAGACTCCTTACAGCTGGCTCAAATAGCAGCTGAAAATAGAGAAGCTGAGCATATTGTGTTTTGCGGCGTTCACTTCATGGCAGAAACAGCTGATATTTTAACAGCTGAAAATCAAAAAGTCATTTTACCCGATATGCGAGCTGGCTGTTCAATGGCTGATATGGCTACTATTCAGCAAACAGAAAAGGCATGGCCTGTCTTACAGGATCTTTTCGGAGATACGATTATTCCGCTTACGTATGTGAACTCTACAGCTGCAATTAAATCTTTTGTAGGTGAACATGATGGAGCAACAGTAACATCTTCAAATGCAAAAAATATGGTGGAGTGGGCATTTTCTAAAAAAGAGCGCATTCTCTTTTTGCCAGATCAGCATTTAGGCAGAAACACTGCTTATGATTTAGGTGTTGGACTAGATGAAATGGCTATTTGGAATCCTATTGAAGAAATACTTGAATATGAAGGGGATATAAACAACATCAAGGTGATTCTATGGAAAGGTCACTGTTCTGTGCACGAAAATTTCACGGTTAAAAATATTGATTATTTACGCGAGAAGCAGCCTGAGATGAATATTATTGTTCATCCGGAGTGTTCTTATGAAGTGGTGCAAAAATCAGATTATGCAGGTTCTACAAAATATATTATTGATACAATTGAAAAAGCTCCTTCAGGCTCTAAATGGGCTATTGGCACGGAAATGAACTTAGTGAAACGGATTATCAACAGTCATCCGGATAAAGAAATTGTTTCGCTTAATCCCTATATGTGTCCTTGTTTGACGATGAACCGAATTGATTTGCCTCACTTGCTGTGGGCTTTAGAAAGCATAGAAGAAGGAACAGAAGTGAATCAAATCAAAGTGGATAAACATACAGCACAAGGAGCGATCAAAGCGCTAACGAATATGTTAGAACGAGCATAAAGATTTTTAAGACAATTAAAAAGAGAAGGTCTAAAAGAAGACTTATTGACATATTGTTTGTGTTGATAAGTCTTTTTTTCTTTATCATAAAAACTTGAACCAAACTGTGGGCAAAATGAATAAAAAAATGGTTCAAGGCATATCTTGTGATGAACAAACAGAACTTACTTTGATTTTGCACATATAGATGGCAGAGACTCTACTCGGGAGGGGAATGACGTTGAAAATCCATATCGTTCAAAAAGGGGATACCCTTTGGAAAATCGCTGAAAAGTATGGGGTTAATTTTGAAGAGTTAAAAAAAGCGAATTCTCAATTAAGCAATCCAGACATGATCATGCCTGGAATGAAAATTAAAGTGCCGACAAGCGGAGTGCCTGTTCAAAAAGAAGGAGCTCCTTCACCTGGTATAAAAGAAATGCCTAAAGTTCAACACCCTTATAGTGACCAATCCACAAAAGCTTATCCAGTAACGGAAATTGATGAAAGTCCGGATGAGAAAAAGTCAGCTAATCAGCCTGCTCAAACACCGTTTATGCAACCGATAAAAGAAGCACCAATTGCGCAGCCAAAGAAAGAAGCACCGATTGCTCAACCGAAAAAGGAAGCGCCGATTGCGCAGCCAAAGAAAGAAGCACCGGTCGCACAGCCTAAAAAAGAAGCACCAATTGTGCAGCCTAAAAAAGAAATGCCAGTTGCGCCAAAGCTTCCTAAATTAAAGCCAATTGCACCTGAGATTGATATTAACAATTATTACACCGTTAATATGGCGATGCAGGCTCCAAAAAAAGAAGCACCAAAAGAACTGCCTAAGCATGAATCGCCAGAAAGTCCTGAGATGGAGAGTATAGAAATGCCTCCTCAAATGCCATGTTACCCAATCATGCCGATATCGCCTGTGATGCCAGGCTGCGGATTTAATTATATGCCGTGTCATCCGCCAATGTATGCACCGCAACCATATCCAATGCCAATGTATCAACAGGCTCCAATGTATCATCACGGTTATGAACACGAATCGTTTGAAGAACATGCGATGGGCGCTCACATGGCACCGATGCCAATGTATCCAATGATGCCACACAGCTGCTATGGACCGGTACAATGTTCTCCTTGTCCGCCTCCATGGGGATATCAGCAGCCCGTTTATCCGGCCTATCATCAAGCACCGATGTATCCACAAGTACAAGGAGCTATGACAGGTGGCCATTATGAAAGTTCTTCCGATGGTTTTGGAAACGCGCCTTACCATTATGGGCAGCAATATGCGCCACAGCAGCAAGGAGACTGCGGATGCGGTGAACCAAGACCTGACGACTATGCACCACAGCAGCCTTATCCACAGTACCAACAGCAGGTACCTTATGGCTTTCAGGACCCAAGGGCACCCTATCCAGCCCCATATGGCATGATTGGTGTACCTCCGTATCCTGCGTTTGATCCAAATGCATTTAGTATTCCAGAATACGATGAGTACGACGAAGATGAAGATTGATTATTATACACGAGACGATTTTAATTTAAATCGTCTCTTTCTCTATTTGAAAAAAAGAGATATTCACGTTGAGACCTATCGTATGAAAAAGCCTCATGTCATCATAGCGGATACGAATAAAGGAAAAAAAGTAATAAAAGCATACAGAGACAAAAGTAAAATTGAACATGTTTATCATTTTTTATCTCAGATTCAACAAGGGTATGCTGTTAATTTCGAAGCTTACCCAGAAGGTGAACTTTATATAAAGGACCGTCATTTGTACTGGGCGATGATGCCTTTTGTTAAGCAAGTAAAAGAGGTAACGTATGAAAGTTTTCAGGATCGGGAAGAAGTATTACAAACATTGATCCGCTATCATGGAGAAGTTCATAAAAAGAAACTAGCCGCGTATACAAAGCTTTCTGAGTATGACCTTATTTTAAAATGGAAAAAGCGGCTTTCCTCTTTTCGAGAAACCTCACATATATTCAGGGAATTTAATCAATTTCATGTATATAAAGACATTGTGACTTGGGGAGAAAAAGCTTTAGTCTTAATGGAACGTTTCAAAGATAGTGGGTTGAACTGTTCCATTATTCACGGTGACGTTGCTTCACATAATTTCTTGAAAACAAACCACTTGGGTATTGTTATGATTGATTTTGACTTATCGGCTAAAGCTCCTGCTCTTTATGACTATGTTCAGCTTGTGCAGCGCTTTTTGCCTTACGTCCAGTGGTCGATGAAAGAACTACTTCAACACTCGAAAATAAAAGAATTAAGCAAGCAGCGTTTTTTTCTTGCTTCTTTACTATTTCCATCGATGCTGATGAGAAACTGGAATATAAATGTCTCTGCTTTATCATGGGCAAATCGCCAAAGGTTAATGCAGCAATCAGTAGAAGAATGGTCACAGCGTACACATTTTTATCGAGTGATTTACCAGCACTTACAAAACCTACATGACATGTAAAGAGTTTATAAACACTTCATCGAATAAGAAACGGCTCGTCTTTTAATCCTAATAGTAAGCTCAGAGTAAATAGAGCTTAAATTAGGGGGCGATTATGTTGAATAGTTATGTAGCAACTTCTTTAGCTTTCGCATGTATGATGGGACTTGGCGCTTGCAATAACAAAGACCAAGGTATGGAACAGCGCTATACAGATACGACACAGCCTGTTGGGTATCATACAAATGAAAAAGCGAATGAACATCGCGTAGATAATCCGAAAGGTCCAATGACTGAAGTTTTAGATGGGAATGGAACACCTAATTATCCGTTAAACGTAAGTGATGGACGTTTTGATAATCCGACAAACCCTTATGGAAACATCAATAATACAAATGATCGTACAAATGGCGTTGCTAATATGTATTATGGTGAAGATTATCCAAGAGACTTTACGGAAAAAGTGGCTGATCGGGCTGCAAGCGTTAAAGGTGTAGAAAATAGTCGCGCCGTTGTCCGTGGAGATCAGCTATTAGTTGCTGTGGATCCGGCCAAAGACATAAATAACGGCCGTTTAAAACAAAACGTGCTCGATAAAGTAAAGCCTATTGCAAAGGACTACAATGTTCAAGTAAAAGTAGATCATGATGTATTTATGAACGCTCGCTCTCTTGATGACGATATTCGAAATGGAAAAGACCGTAATACGATTCAAACTAATTTCAATGGTCTATTTGAATCAGTCGATGAGAATGTCAATCATAAACATCGTTAAATGAAGAAGCAGCTGTCTGTGAAGGACGGCTGTTTTTTTGATGAGAAGACATATAAAAAAGCTGCCATTGAAGCCAGGCAGCTATTCCTCGAACATGTAACTATTAATTTTTCTTGTTAGAAGCAGATTTGTTTGTTGTTTTGGATTCCGCTTCTTCCTTTTGAGCGTTAGTTTCATTTTGTTTGAGGCGACCTTCTCTTTTTTTCGTATCTGCTGGTGCCGTAGCGACACTCTTTGTATTTTTTACATTTTTTGCAGAAGAGCTTGTCTCATTAGCTTGTGTGTTTGGCTTCTCGTTGTTAGTTGTCTGACTATTTTCGTATTCAGCTTCCACGTCGCTTGCTAGAGCTGCAGAAACTTGAGCGTAAGTATGGTCTGTATAGTTCATCATATTTTCGTATACTTCAGGGCTCGCGAGTCCATCAGGTTCTACGCTTGCTTCTTCTTTCTTAATTGTTTCAGTCCATTCTTTTGTTTCTTGAATAAGTTTTTTTCCTATAATTACTTCTTCAACAATAACTGGTCGTTTGGTTATTTCCACTCGTTCTTCCATGATTGGAACACGAATAATTTCATCTTCTGTAAGTGGCCCAGCGTTATAGTCTCCGTCAACTACAGGCCGACGTTCAATATAAAACTCTTCTCTCGTAACAGGAACGTGTACAGTTCTTTCTTCCTCTATTACTTTTTTGTGGAGTTTTACTTCACCGACTTGGACGCGTTCTTTTAAGACATCTAATTTTTCTTCACGTAGTTGGACGGCTCTATGCTCGTTGTGTTCCGTATAGGTTCCGTACGCTGGAGTTTGTTCAGAGCTTACGGCATCTATCAAGATTAGAATTTTACCAGCAGCTACATCTGTCTCGCACTGCACGGCTGAGAAGTCTGGTATGCCCATGCGGATTAATTTTGATTTCAAGCCGTTTCCTTGTTTGAGCCCCATGCCGCCTGTCATCATGGTAAAAAAGTTATCCATCATGACGCCAGCTAATGAACTTACGGCAGGTGAACCAGCTTCAATAATTACATTTGTATCGTGACCTATTTGAAATGTATTGCTTTTACTGTTAGAAATAACCATAATGTCTGTTTCTCGATAACCTTGACGCTTTAAATTATTGATAACATCTAAAGCTTCTTTCTCTGAAAAAAAAGTTCCGACTACACGTTTATTCATTCTCATTACTTCAGCTCCCTTTTTTATTAAAATAGATAATAGAAGTCCTTACAATTACTTCCACTATGTACATACCCTGCGAAAATTTAATTAAAACGTTCAAGAGAAAATTTTACAAATAGTGTGCAAATGTAACAAATACTCCATGTTTTCTTAACATAATATCGTAAAAGGGATTTGCTTCATAAAATAAGAGGATAAAAGAAAATAAGTAGGTCAAACTATTAGTGTAGATTTTCACAAAACCTTTTTAGATAATACTAAAAAGAGTATGATTAACGTGTGAGGTGAAGGTGAGTGAAGAAAGTCATTCATCAAGCAGCTTTTTTAATGATAGTAAGTATTGTGCTTTGTATAATGCCATACCGTGCAGATGCGAATGAAAAGGAGCCGATGACATTATTTCTTGAGCGCGTGTATGTGGATGGAGTTATAAGTCAAGAGATGATCAAAAGCCCTTCTATGACGAAAAAACAATTAATGAAAAAATATAAAAATTGGCGACTGCTTAAAGAAACGGATCAAGAGCTAGTTTTTAGAACAAGCATAGACGATATTTCACCTATTTTAAAAGAGAACGGTTATGTAGGGCTTTCTGTTAACGGTATTCTCTCAGCATTTGAAGGCAAACCAGCTGCGTCGCAGCATATTATACAATCGTTTTTTCAAATTGACATCAAAAGGCTTGAGAGCTATCAGCATGAACAATTAAAGAAAGGTATTCGCGTTCAATCAAAAGATGAATATCTTTCCCTCATTAATTTCTATAAAATCTATCAGCTCCAGCAGCGGCCGCTTTCAATCAAGCAGCCGTTTTTTAGTATGGTAAAATAATTATTGAATTCAACATTCTAAATTGCTTCTATTTGCTTTTGGCGATATGTTAAAATGGTATTCAGCAGTCTAGTATTGTATATATTTTAAAAGGTCATTCATCAATAAAAATGTGCGGTTCTATTTTTTATAGCTATTGTAAAAATAGGTTGACAAAGATGAAAAGAGGCAAACGTTCTCTTGAACGTCTTTTTAAAAAGCAACTTTAAAGGAAAATAGAGAACGATGCGGGCAGGATTCTTCGTAGGCAAAGTTGAAGGTCACTGCCCGCGCGTACGTGATTAAGGAGAGAGCTTATTGTTTGATTATATCAAAGGCACTGTTACATATATAAATCCTGAGTATGTAGTAATCGAAAACAACGGGATAGGCTATCAAGTCTTTACGCCGAATCCATATGTATTTTCAATTGATGAACAACCAAAGACGGTTTACACCTATCAATATGTAAGAGAAGATGTAATTGCACTTTACGGGTTTGCTTCCCGAGAACAAAAGGATTTATTTATGAAGTTAATTAGCGTGTCAGGAATCGGCCCAAAAGGCGGTTTAGCTATTTTAGCGTCAGGTAATCCAGCGCAGGTTGTCCAAGCTGTGGAAGAGGAAGACGAGAAGTTTTTAGTTAAGTTTCCAGGAGTAGGTAAAAAAACAGCTCGACAGATGATTCTAGATTTAAAAGGAAAGCTGCATGATATTGTACCAGATGCCGTCCCTTCTTTATTTGCAGATTTGGACGCACAAGAAGTCAAATCTCAAAGTTCAGAAGCCCTCGATGAAGCGATTGAAGCACTTAAAGTATTAGGTTATGCAGAAAGAGAAATCAAAAAAATTGTTCCGGCTTTAATGAAGGAAACGATGACAACGGATCAGTATATTAAAGAAGCGCTAAAACGATTATTGAAACAATAAGTAAGGGAGGAGTAAAATGGACGATCGTATTGTAACGGGAGATGTTCTTGGTGAAGAAGAAATCATCGAGCAGAGTTTGCGGCCGCAAACCTTACAGCAGTATATTGGTCAGCATAAAGTAAAATCCCATCTGGACATTTTTATTAAAGCTGCCAAAATGCGAAGCGAAACGTTAGATCACGTGCTCTTATATGGTCCTCCAGGATTGGGGAAAACAACCCTTGCTACTATTATCGCTAATGAAATGGGCGTGCAAATCCGAACGACCTCAGGGCCAGCCATTGAGCGTCCAGGCGACTTAGCCGCAGTTTTAACCAGCTTAGAGCCTGGAGATGTGCTTTTTATTGATGAAATTCATCGATTAAATCGTTCGGTTGAAGAAGTACTATACCCAGCAATGGAAGATTTCTGTTTGGATATTGTTATTGGAAAAGGACCGAGTGCACGCTCCGTCCGTCTGGATTTGCCTCCGTTTACGCTAGTAGGTGCAACGACAAGAGCCGGGCTTTTATCTTCTCCTTTGCGTGATCGCTTCGGCGTTTTAAGCCGTTTAGAATATTACCAAGAAGAAGATCTTGCTTCGATAGTAGAAAGGACAGCCGCTATTTTAGATGTAGAGATTGATGAGAAAGCTACGTTTGAGATGGCTAGGCGTGCTAGGGGAACTCCGCGTATTGCGAATCGCTTGCTTCGAAGAGTCAGAGATTTTGCTCAGGTCAAAGGAGACGGAGCCATAACCGAAAGGCTTGCCAACGAAGCATTAGAAATGTTGCAGGTGGACCGTTTAGGTCTTGATCATATTGACCATAAATTATTAAGAGGGATTATCGAAAAATTTAGGGGCGGACCTGTAGGGTTAGACACAATATCGGCTACTATTGGTGAAGAGTCTCACACAATTGAAGACGTATACGAGCCGTATCTATTGCAAATCGGCTTTTTGCAGCGGACGCCGCGAGGACGAATCGTGACGCCTTTGGTTTATGATCATTTTCAGCTGGAGGTGCCTGATCAGTGAATGATATGCCTAAGATGCTTATCACATTAGGGGGCATTTTAGTCGTCATTGGGCTGTTATGGCAGTTTGTTGGCAAGCTTCCTGGCGATATTTTTATCAAAAAAGGAAATACAACCTTTTATTTCCCGATTGTGACATGTATTCTAGTAAGCGTTGTGTTATCACTTATTTTTTATGTAATTGGCAGATTTAAATAATTAAGTAGAAACAGGTGAACATTTTGAAAGTAGATTTATTTGATTTTCATTTACCAGAAGAATTGATTGCGCAAACACCACTTGAGCAGCGAGATGCGTCAAGACTCATGGTATTAAACAAAGAAACAGGAAGTGTGAAGCATCATATGTTTCATGACCTTCTTGATTATGTGCAAGAAGGAGATTGTTTAGTGTTAAACGACACGCGTGTTCTTCCTGCACGGTTATTTGGGACAAAAGAAGATACAGGTGCTAATATTGAAGTATTGCTTTTAAAACAAACACAAGGCGATACGTGGGAGACACTTGTAAAACCGGCTAAGCGAGTAAAAGAAGGCACGGTTATTTCGTTTGGTGACGGACGTCTGACAGCTGTATGTAAAGAAACGAGCGACCAAGGCGGACGTTTGTTAGAATTCAACTATGAAGGCATCTTTTATGAGGTTCTAGAACAACTGGGAGAAATGCCGCTGCCTCCTTATATTAAAGAGCGCTTGGATGATCAAGAACGCTACCAAACGGTTTTTGCTCGCGAACAAGGTTCTGCAGCAGCGCCAACAGCAGGTCTTCACTTTACAGAAGAGATGCTTGAACAGTTAAAAGAAAAAGGTGTGCATATTGCATTTTTAACGCTTCATGTCGGATTGGGTACATTCCGTCCAGTCAGCGTTGACGACTTAGAAGAGCACGATATGCACTCAGAGTTTTATCAAGTGAGTGAAGGAACCGCTGCTTTACTAAACAGCGTACGCGAAAAAGGCGGTCGCATTATTTCAGTAGGCACAACTTCTACCCGTACCCTTGAAACGATTGCAACTGAGCATAACGGCAAATTTGTTGCTTCTTCAGGCTGGACCAACATTTTTATCTTCCCAGGGTATGAATTTAAAGCAATTGATGGAATGATTACAAATTTCCACCTTCCAAAATCTACGCTCATTATGCTTGTAAGTGCCTTAGCAGGAAGAGAAAACGTCATTTCTGCCTATGAACAAGCTGTAGTAGAGAAGTATCGCTTTTTCAGCTTCGGCGACGCGATGCTAATTTTGTAATTTAACATGAAAGGAATACATCAATGACAGCAATTCGTTACGAACATATAAAAACTTGTAAACAAACAGGAGCGCGTTTAGGGATTGTCCATACGCCTCACGGCTCATTTGAAACGCCTATTTTTATGCCAGTAGGCACATTAGCTACAGTAAAAACAATGTCTCCGGAAGATTTAAAAGCAATGGGAGCAGGCATTATTTTAAGTAATACGTATCATTTATGGCTTCGTCCTGGTCATGAAATTGTTAAAAAAGCGGGAGGCCTTCATAAATTTATGAACTGGGATCGTCCCATCTTAACGGATTCAGGCGGCTTCCAAGTTTTTAGCTTAAGTGATTTGCGCCGTATTGAAGAAGAAGGCGTCCATTTCCGCAACCATTTGAATGGAGACAAGCTTTTCTTATCTCCAGAAAAAGCGATGGACATCCAAAATGCGCTTGGGTCTGATATTATGATGGCATTTGATGAATGCCCACCTTATCCAGCAGAATATGACTACTTAAAACGTTCAGTTGAACGCACAAGCCGCTGGGCAGAGCGATGCCTTGAGGCTCACAGCCGCCCTCAAGACCAAGGTCTTTTTGGAATTGTTCAAGGCGGAGAGTTTGAAGATTTACGCCGTCAAAGTGCAGCTGATTTAGTTTCAATGGACTTCCCAGGTTATGCTGTGGGAGGGCTGTCAGTTGGAGAACCAAAAGATGTGATGAATCGTGTGCTTGAGTTTACGACGCCATACTTACCAACCGATAAACCACGTTATTTAATGGGAGTAGGATCACCTGACTCGTTAATTGATGGAGCGATTCGCGGGATCGATATGTTTGATTGCGTATTACCAACGCGTATTGCACGTAACGGAACGCTTATGACAAGCGAAGGTCGTCTTGTTGTTAAAAATGCAAAATATGCAGAAGACTTCGGTCCGATTGATCCAAACTGTGACTGCTACACGTGTCAAAATTATTCAAGAGCGTATATTCGCCACTTAATTCGTTGTAATGAAACGTTTGGAATTCGTTTAACATCTTACCATAACTTATATTTTCTGCTAAACTTAATGGAGCAAGTCCGTGAAGCCATTCGCGAAGACCGACTTGGCGATTTCCGTGATGAGTTCTTTGAAAAATATGGGTTTAACGGTCCAGACGCAAAGAATTTCTAGGTCACTACAGGAATTTTCATCAAATTTATGAATGAGTACCTGTTGATAATATAAATAAAAGGAGGAGTTTTCATGGGTGTTTTACAAAATATTTGGCCATTACTTTTAATGTTTGTCATTTTCTATTTCTTGTTAATCCGTCCACAGCAAAAACGTCAAAAAAACGTACAGCAAATGCAATCAGCACTTAAAAAAGGTGATAAGGTTGTTACAATTGGCGGTATGCACGGTTTGGTAGACGCAATCGATGAGTCACAAGTTGTGGTTCGCAGCACTGACGGTTCAAAATTAACGTTTGACCGCAATGCTATTCGTGAAGTAAGAAGCGTAGATTAATAAAAAAACGTCACGTACATGTACGTGACGTTTTTTTATGCTTCTCGTGAACCGGCAATGTTTACGCCAACAATTCCCCCTAGAATAGCGACTCCAATAAATCCAGCGTGAAATAAGAGCTGCTGTGCAGAAAACAGGTGACTATAGCCGAGAAATTGTAGTAAAAACATTAAAAAAGAATAAGAAATACCAGTGGCTCCTCCAACGAGAAGTCCTTTTGAACCGTTTCGTCCTCCCGCGATAAATCCTCCGATAAACAGTGTAATAAATGAGAGAATAAGTAAAAATAAACGGACCGACTGTTCTTCAAGCGATGTAAATTTTAAAATAAGCGAAAAGATAATGCTAATCGCTAAAGCCATCACTAAGATTGTTGCTACTCCTGCAAATACAGCATTGCTCATTCGTTTTGCACCCAACTTGTTTCCCCCCCATGAAATAAAAAGATAGGTGAACCCTTAGTACGAGCATATTCGGGATGACTTCAAAATAGACGCATAAAAGTAAGGCTATTTTAAAATAAATGGTACAAACTACAAGGGAATACATAAAGGAGGTCTTTGCAGTGGAACTATTGATCATGGTTGCGCGAACCGTGCTTTTATACGTAGTAGTTTTAATTATTTTTCGCGTCATGGGTAAAAGGGAAATAGGAGAGCTGAGCATTTTGGATTTAGTTGTCTTTATTATGATTGCTGAAATGGCAGTAATGGCTATTGAAAACCCAAAAGATCCTTTGCTGTATTCAATTCTTCCGATGTTAACGCTTCTTATTATTCAAATCGGCTTAGCTATATGGTCTCTTAAAAGCAATCGAATGCGAAATTTTATTGATGGCAAACCTAGTATTATCATTGAAAATGGAAAAATAAACGAACATGAAATGAAAAGGCAGCGATATAACTTCAATGACTTGCTCGTGCAGCTGCGTGATAAAAATATAAAAAATGTAGCTGATGTTGAATTTGCTATTTTAGAATCTTCAGGAAGGCTGTCCGTGTTTGAGAAAGATCAGCAATCAGGCAAAAAAGGCAATTTGAATTTGCCTTTTATCATTGATGGCATTATTCAAGAAGAGCATCTGCTACATGAACATAAAACGACGGAATGGTTAAAGACAGAGCTGGAAAAGCTAGGGTATTCAAACTTAGATAAGGTTTCATATTGCAGCTATGACAACGGAAAATTTTTTATAGATTTGGTAGATGTGAAACAATAAAACGCGGATTGCTCCGCGTTTTATTTTCGTTTAAAATAGCGTAAAACAGAAAAACGGTTTAATTCTTCTTTTGTTATCAGTCTAAAAAGCAGCAAAAACAGTACGTATACAATGCTTGTAAGTGCAATCGATAAAACGGTTCGTAAGCTCAAAGGGATGGAAGTGAAAAGGTTCATATAAGCGAAGTGTCCGGTAAAACCTGATATCCCCATTACAGAAAAACTGCGAAGATACTCAAACACATGAATCTTATACGTGATTTTTTTCATGACGGTAGACAGGTGTAAAAGAGTGACAAGCATCATTCCCACAACAATTGCAAGACCAGCTCCCATAATGCCTAGATTTGGCTGAGTTGCGAGTAAGAAGATAAGAGATGTTTTGACCGCTGCTCCTATAAAACTGTTAATCATGGCGGCTTTTGCAAGGTCTAGCGCCTGCAGAACAGCTTGAAGCGGCCCTTGAAAGTAATAAAAGATAAAAAAAGGCGCCATTACTTTGACAAAAATAGCAGCTTTGTCAGAACCATACATCAATTCCATTACCGGATTAGCAAATACATAAAGAACAACAACGGCTAGCCCGCCTGTTACAAACGACAAGCGGAGAGCTTGATGAAGTCGATATTCGATTTGCTTCATTTGATTCTGTGCAAGAGATTCACTGATTGCGGGAACCAAAGACGTGGATAGAGACACCGTTACAAAAGAAGGCAGCATCAGGAGAGGGAGTGCAAAGCCTGTTAATTCTCCGTACTGCTTCGTTGCTACAGCTGTCGCTACTCCTGCAATTGCTAAACTTTGAGCTACTACAATCGGTTCTAAAAACCAAGAAATTGACCCAATCATGCGGCTTCCTGTCGTGGGAAGAGCAATTCCCATTAAGTCAAAGAACGTATCTTTGCCCGCATGTAAAGAAGCAAAAAATTTTCGTCTTACCGTTATTTTCTTCTTTCGCTTGAACATAAACATCATGTAAAACAGTGAAGCTAGTTCTCCAAATACGGAAGATAGCATAGCACCAGCCGCAGCGTACTCAATTCCATAGGGCAAAAATGCTTTTGTACATACGGCAATTAACGTAATGCGCACCACTTGTTCGATAATTTGAGAATAAGCAGCAGGCTTCATTTGCTGCTTTCCTTGAAAATATCCGCGGATGACAGACGAAACGGCGATGATTGGAATAACAGGAATAATCGCCAGCAGCGGATAGATCGTACGTGAATCTGTAAAGAAGGTTTTTGCTACAACGGGAGCGAATAATATTAATCCGAGCGTAAATAAAACGCTAAGCGTACACGTAATGCTTAAAGAGACGACAAGTATTTTTTTTATTTTATGCCTGTCACCTAAAGCTTCTGCTTCTGCCACTAACTTGGATATGGCAACCGGTAGCCCAAGCTGTGTTAAGGTGATTACTAATACCAGCGTGGGGACCGCCATCATATAAAGTCCCACACCTTCGTCTCCAATCATTCGAGCCACCACAATTCGATTGACAAACCCGAGTACACGTGTAATTAAGCCAGCAATTATTAAAATAATAGTTCCCTGTAAAAATTTAGACATATACTCACTGCTTTCTTGAGGTTTATACAGTGAATATATGCGCCGTCGGTGTCCAAGCATGACAAGTATTCCTCATACGAGAAAGAAATTTTACGCAAAATGTCAAACAGGAAGGAGGATCGATATGACACATCCATTTATTTCAGCTTCGAAAGAACTTATACAGCCTGTCTTATCCAGCAAAATGGAAGAATTTCATATGCTTGGATATGAAGAAGTAACGGAGAACGATTTATTGGGTTATTTAGAAATGAAAAAATGGAAAAAAGAAAGAGAGCTATCTCTCCATCAAGTGGTAAATGATATTTTATCTGTTAAGATCACGCAGGTGATGAGCTATGTAACAATTGAATCTTATAAATCTGATATGTTCTCAAGTGTTAATAATGGAGAAGACTGGAAAGAATTATTAAAGTAGAGTTTGTAAAATACATGTATTAAAATTTGATAAGGTCTTTATTTGACAGACATTAGGTTATGAATGATAATTAGATTGGTCATTTATCTATTGTTATCATTTCATGTTTTTTACATAAGAAGGAGGATTTTCTGTCGATGGTTAAAAGAGGACGTATCGTTGCCTTTTTCCTCTTAGTACTGCTTGTGTTTAGTACAATCGGAACAACGATGACTGGAATTACAAAAGATATTAAACTTGGCCTCGACCTTCAAGGTGGATTTGAAATTTTATATAAAGTCAGTCCAGCTAAAAAAGGCGATGTCATTGACAAAAAGGCACTTAACAGCACGGTTGAAGCGCTGCGTCAACGTGTCGATGTACTGGGAGTTAGTGAGCCCAGCATTCAAATTGAAGGAAACGACCGCATCCGCGTTCAGCTAGCTGGTGTCACGAATCAAAAGCAAGCCAGGGATCTGTTATCAACTCAAGCAAACTTAACGTTCCGTGACGTGAACGATAAGGTGCTGATGGATGGTACAGACTTAGCGCAAGGCGGAGCAAAGCAATCGTTTGACCAAAGCAATCAGCCTAGCGTCTCACTAAAGTTAAAAAATGCGAAAAAATTTGAAAAGATCACGCGAGAGCTTTCTCAAAAACCAGCACCTAACAATTTAATTGTCATTTGGCTGGACTATGAAGAAGGAAAAGACTCGTACCAAAAAGAAGCGACAAAACAAAATCCGAAGTACCTGTCTGCAGCCTCTGTTAGCAGCGTGTTAACACAGCCAGATGTTGAGATTTCAGGTGGCAACTTCACAGTGAAAAGTGCAACGCAGCTGGCGGAATTGCTAAATGCCGGGTCGTTGCCGGTTAAATTAGATGAGCTATACTCTACATCCGTTGGAGCGCAGTTTGGGGAAGAAGCTCTTCACACGACTATATTAGCGGGTATTATTGGAATTGGAATTATATTCCTTTACATGCTGTTTTTCTACCGTTTACCGGGGCTTATTGCCATTATTACACTCAGCTTCTACGTGTATTTAAACCTGCTTGTATTTGACTTGATGCATGTGGTTATGACGCTTCCAGGTATCGCGGCTCTTATTCTCGGTGTAGGTATGGCAGTAGATGCGAATATCATTACGTACGAGCGGATTAAAGATGAACTGAAAACAGGAAGGTCTGTTATATCGGCCTACCGGGCAGGAAATCGTCGCTCACTTGCGACCATTTTTGATGCCAATATTACAACGATGTTAGCGGCTCTTGTATTATTCTTTTATGGTCAAAGTTCAGTAAAAGGATTTGCAACAACATTAATGATCGGGATTGTGCTAAGTTTTATTACGGCCGTATACGGTACGCGATTATTAATGAGTCTTTTAGTAAACAGCCGCTGGTTTGATAAAAAACCAGGCTACTTTGGCGTGAAGAAAGAGCAAATTCACGATTTAAGCAAAGATGACGGCACAACCGTTTTACCTACAGTGTGGGATAAAATTGACTTTGTTAAATACCGTAAAGCGTTCTTCACATTCTCAAGCGTGCTCGTCATTATCGGTATTATCTCGGTTGCTGTGTTTAGGCTGAACCTAGGTATTGACTTTACGAGCGGAACTCGCATAGAGATTCCGGCAAATCATACCGTTACGCAGGCTGAGATACAGCGTGAAATGAAGTCTCTTGATATCAAAACGGATGACGTAGTCATTACAGGAAAAAGTAATGATACGGGTGTTGTACGTGTAGTTGGGGTCTTGAATAAAAAAGAAATTGCCAACTTAAAAGATCACTTTAAAGATAAATACGGTTCTGAACCAAACGTAAGCACCGTTTCGCCGACAGTTGGAAAAGAACTGGCGAAAAATGCAATGATGGCGATTGTAATTGCTTCAATTGGAATTATCATCTATGTAACGATTCGATTCGAGTTCTACATGGCGCTTGCAGCCGTGCTTGCTTTGTTGCATGATGCGTTTTTTATCGTTACGGTCTTTAGCTTAACAAAGCTAGAGGTAGATTTAACGTTTATCGCCGCTGTCTTGACGATTGTTGGTTACTCAATTAACGATACGATTGTTACGTTTGACCGCATTCGTGAAAATATGCAGAAATTCAAATCCAAAACGTTTGACGATTTGGCGTTTATCGTAAATTTAAGCTTGCGTGAAACGTTTACTCGTTCAATGAACACCGTGTTAACAGTTGTGATTGCAGTTGTAGCACTTCTTGTATTCGGAAGTGAATCAATTCAAAACTTCTCAATTGCCCTGTTAGTAGGTTTAATTCTTGGTGCATATTCATCTGTGTTTATTGCTGCTCAGCTATGGCTTGTGTGGAAAGGGAAACAGTTGAAGCGCGAGGAACAAAAAGAAGTAGAAAGCAAGTAATTCAAAAACGTGCGAAGTGTTCGCACGTTTTTTTGTTTGTGAAAATTCAAGGCGCACTGTCAGAAAAATATGCTTATTTTCTTTCGTTGCTCCATTTCATCCACTCTAGTATAATAATGTGGGTTAAGGGGTGAAGAGACATGTTACAGTCAAAAAAACGTTGGAATGTTCAAGAATGTGATGAACAACTTGTTAATGAATTTGTAGAAAACCTCAATATTACACCTCTAGTAGCTTCGTTATTACTTAATAGAGGCATGACAACAGTAGAAGCGGCACGTGAGTTTTTACACGTTGATGCACAAACGTTCCACGATCCGTTTTTATTGCACGATATGGACAAAGCGGTAGCTCGTATTCAGCAAGCAATTGATCATAATGAAAAAATTATGATCTATGGAGATTACGATGCGGACGGCGTCAGCAGTACTTCTGTTATGTTATCTGCTTTACAGCAGCTCGGCGCTGATACTGATTTTTATATTCCTAATCGCTTTACAGAAGGTTATGGGCCGAATAAGGCAGCATTTGATAAAATAAACGCAGGCGGCTATCAGCTGGTGATTACGGTAGACACAGGTATTTCGGCAGTCGAAGAAACGGCGTATGCACGTGAATTAGATTTTGATTTAATTATTACGGATCACCACGAGCCGGGTCCGATTTTACCGGATGCGTATGCAATTATTCATCCAAAGCTGCCGGGAAGTACATATCCATTTAAAGAACTGGCGGGTGTAGGAGTGGCTTTTAAACTCGCTCATGCGCTGTTAGGGGAGCTTCCGGAACATTTGTTAGAACTAGCAGTGATTGGGACGATTGCTGACTTGGTTCCTTTAGTCGACGAAAACCGCTTAATTGCTCGCAAAGGTCTTGACTATCTCAAGCTCACGAAGCGCACTGGAATTGAAGCGCTGCTGAGCGTATGTGGAGTAAAACGCGAAGAAATTACTGAAGATACAATTGGATTTGCTATGGCTCCTCGCATTAATGCAGTAGGACGTCTTCAAGATGCTGATCCAGCTGTTCACTTGCTTATGACAACAAATGCTGAAGAAGCAAAAGGTTTAGCTAAAGAAATTGATGCGTTAAACAAGGTAAGGCAGCAAATCGTAAACGATATTACGGAAGAAGCCGTTGAATTTGTTGAAAATATGTATCCTCCGGATGAAAACAGCGTTCTTATTGTAGAGGGAGAAGGATGGAATGCAGGTGTTGTTGGAATTGTCGCTTCTAGGCTCGTAGAAAAGTTCTACAGACCAACAATTGTACTAAGTATTGACTCTGAAAACCGTATTGCCAAAGGTTCAGCAAGAAGTATCGAAGGCTTTGACTTATTCGCGAACTTATCTAAATGCCGTGACATTTTGCCGCATTTTGGAGGGCATCCAATGGCAGCCGGCATGACGTTAAACAGCGATGATGTAGAAGAGCTGCGCACACGTCTTAATGAACAAGCAAGCAACGTGTTAACCGAACAGGATTTTATTCCAATTACATCAGTTGATACAGTATGCACAACAGAGGAAATTACGCTGGAAAACATTGAACAAATGAGTGCGCTTGCTCCATTTGGTATGCATAACCCGAAGCCAAAAGTTCTCATTAAAGATGTTCATACAACATCTATGCGGAAAATTGGTGCTAATAAAAATCATTTAAAACTGGTATTTGAAGACAGCGGTGTATCGGTTGATGCAGTAGGATTTGGGTTAGGCTATATATTAGATGAAGTATCTCCTATAGCTAAAGTATCATTAGTAGGTGAACTATCTATTAATGAGTGGAACAATATGCGCAAACCGCAGCTGATGGTAGAAGATATCTCTGTAGATGAGTGGCAGATGTTTGATTATCGCAGTGCTATTGATGTCAAACGTTTCTTTGAGCAGGTATTCACGGATCAAATGAAAGTTGTTGCTTTTCACGATTCAACAATTGATAAATACAAGTCGATGCTGCCGATGGAGCATGTTGTTCTTATTCAAGATGAAGAACAGGCAAAAGCATGTATGTTTGCAGGGGAACAGATTGTTTTATTAGATTTGCCTCCTTCACAGAAGTGGCTTGAAGCTTTGTTTTTCCAAGGTATTCCTTCTAGAATATACGCTATTTTCTTAACGGAAGAAGACCATTATTTTGATACAATCCCAACTCGCGATCACTTTAAATGGTTCTATGGCTTTTTAGCGAAAAAGGGTCCTTTTGATTTAAAACGCTACAAAGAAGATTTAGCGATTCATAAGGGCTGGTCGAAAGAAACGATTGATTTTATGGCAAAGGTGTTTTTTGAGTTAGAATTTGTTACAATAAACAATGGCTTAATTTCGTTAGTGAAAAATTCTGCGAAACGTGATTTAATAGAATCTGCGACTTATCGCCAAAAGCAGCAGCAGATTGAAATAGAAAAAAACTTTATTTATACGTCATATGTACAGCTTAAAAATCACTTTCAAGATATTTTTAAGCGTTCGATTGAATGAGGAGGCAACATTAGAATGAATTTTAAAGATTATATTACAATTGTACCTGACTGGCCAAAACCAGGTATTACATTTAAAGATATCTCAACATTAATGGATAACGGTGACGCATACCGTGCCGCAACGGATGAGATTGTAAAATATGCCAATGATAAACAAGTTGATATTATCGTAGGACCGGAAGCTCGCGGATTTATCGTTGGTTGTCCAGTAGCATACGCGCTAGGTATCGGCTTTGCACCTGTTCGTAAAGAAGGAAAATTACCGCGTGAAGTAATCAAAGTAGATTACGGTTTAGAATACGGTAAAGACGTATTAACGATTCACAAAGATGCAATTAAGCCAGGTCAGCGCGTGTTGATTACAGATGATTTATTAGCAACAGGCGGTACAATTGAAGCGACGATTAAGCTTGTCGAAGAATTAGGCGGAATTGTTGTTGGAGCTGCGTTCTTAATTGAACTTTCTTACCTTGACGGCCGTGACAAACTAGACGGTTACGATGTATTCACATTAATGACGTATTAAGAAGAACGATCACATAAAAAAGAGTACCTGATACAGGTGCTCTTTTTTCGTTAAAAAACGTTAATACGTAAAATGGAAATGATGTAAATTTCATAAATTAGACGCAAAGGCTTTACATCCTTGGATTTTTTCAAGATAATAGTTACAATATGAATTAAAAATGCTAGTTGATAAAAGGTGATTTCATGGCAAATGAGCAAGTCCTAACAGCGGAACAGGTCATTGACAATACGAAGCGATATTTAAATGAAGAAGACGTGGCTTTTGTACAAAAAGCATATGATTTTGCAAAAGAAGCTCACAAAGAACAATATCGCAAGTCGGGTGAACCATATATTATCCACCCGATTCAAGTCGCAGGAATTTTAGTTGATCTAGATATGGATCCAGCAACAATTGCAGCTGGATTTCTACATGATGTGGTTGAAGATACAGAGATAACACTAAAGGATTTAGAAAAAGCTTTTAATGAAGAAGTAGCAATGTTAGTAGACGGCGTAACGAAACTTGGGAAAATTAAATATAAGTCTAAAGAAGAGCAGCAGGCTGAAAATCATCGCAAGATGTTTGTGGCAATGGCTCAAGATATTCGAGTTATATTGATCAAACTTGCGGATCGTCTTCATAACATGCGTACGCTAAAGCATTTACCGCAGGAAAAGCAGCGACGCATTTCAAATGAAACGCTTGAAATTTTTGCTCCTCTTGCTCATCGTCTCGGTATTTCAAAAATTAAGTGGGAGCTTGAAGATACAGCTTTACGTTACTTAAATCCTCAGCAATATTATCGCATTGTAAATTTGATGAAGAAAAAGCGTGCGGAACGCGAGCAGTATTTGGCTGAAGTTATTGATGAAGTTCGAGAGCAAGTAGATGAAGTGTCGATTAAAGTTGAAATTTCAGGACGTCCAAAACATATTTATTCCATCTATCGTAAAATGGCACTGCAAAACAAGCAGTTTAATGAAATTTACGATTTACTAGCTGTGCGCATTATTGTAAATAGCATTAAAGACTGCTATGCGGTGTTAGGAATTATTCACACGTGCTGGAAGCCAATGCCGGGACGTTTCAAAGATTATATTGCAATGCCAAAACAAAATATGTACCAGTCTCTTCATACGACGGTTATCGGACCAAAAGGTGATCCGTTAGAAGTTCAAATTCGAACGTTTGACATGCACCAAATTGCTGAGTATGGAATTGCTGCTCATTGGGCTTACAAAGAGGGAAAAACAGCTGAGCATGCTTCATTTGAAGAAAAGTTGACGTGGTTTAGAGAAATTTTAGAATTTCAAAATGACGCAAACGATGCAGAAGAATTTATGGAATCTCTAAAAGTTGACTTGTTTTCCGACATGGTTTACATTTTTACGCCAAAAGGCGACGTCATTGAGCTTCCTTCGGGTTCTGTTCCAATTGATTTTTCCTATCGTATTCATTCTGAAATCGGAAATAAAACTATTGGAGCAAAAGTCAACGGCAAGATGGTTACGCTTGATTACCGTTTGAAAACGGGGGACATTATCGAAATTTTGACATCTAAGCATTCGTATGGTCCAAGCAAGGACTGGTTAAAGCTTGCTCAAACGTCTCAAGCCAAAAATAAAATTCGCCAATTCTTTAAAAAGCAAAGCCGCGATGAAAATATTGAAAAAGGCAAAGAGCTGGTTGAAAAAGAAATTCGTCAAATGGAGTTTGACTTAAAAGAAGTATTAACAGCTGATAATATCAAACGAGTAGCGGAGAAGTTTAATTTCTCAAACGAAGATGATATGTATGCAGCTATTGGGTATAACGGATTAACTGCGGCTCAAGTAGCTAATCGTTTAACCGAGAAGTGGAGAAAGCAGCGCGATCAAGAACAAGAGATCCAAATTGATGATATTGCACGCGACACTGCGGCCAAGCGTGTTCGCCAGCATAAACGAAAAGATTCCGGGGTTATTGTACCGGGTGTAGAGAACATGCTGATTCGCTTGTCTAAATGCTGTAATCCAGTTCCTGGAGATGAGATTGTTGGTTTTATTACAAAGGGGCGAGGAGTATCTGTTCATAGAGCAGATTGTTTAAACGTTCACACAGATGATGCTGAAAGCCGCCTTATTCCTGTAGAGTGGGAAACACATATTAAAGAAGGCAAAGAGTTTAACGTGGAAATTGAAATTTCCGGATACGACCGCAGGGGCTTACTAAATGAAGTTCTGCAGGTTGTAAACGAGACTAAAACGAATATTTCAGCCGTTTCAGGAAAATCGGACCGAAACAAAATGGCTACGATTCATATGTCAATTTCTATTCATAACATCAGTCACCTTCATAAAGTGGTTGAGCGCATTAAGCAGCTTCGAGACATTTATTCAGTTCGCCGAATTATGCATTAAGAAAGGTCGTTATACATGAGAGTAGTCGTACAAAGAGCAAAGAATGCAAAAGTAACTGTTGCAGGTGAGACGGTCGGTGAGATTAAGCACGGATATATGCTTTTAGTGGGCATTACCCATGACGATACTGAAGCTGATGCAGAGTATGTAGCGGATAAAATTGTGAATTTGCGAGTGTTTGATGATGAGTCTGGCAAAATGAATTTGTCGCTTCTAGATGTAGAAGGAGAAATTTTATCGGTATCTCAATTTACGCTGTACGGAGATTGCCGAAAAGGCAGAAGACCAAACTTTATGGGAGCTGCTAGGCCAGATCATGCTGTAACGCTTTACAACTATTTTAATAAAATATTATCAGAAAAAAATGTTCGAGTAGAAACCGGCGCATTTGGTGAAATGATGGACGTATCATTTACAAATGACGGACCGGTCACGCTTATTGTAGAAAGCAAAGAAAAAACGCAGGCTCACAGATGAGTCTGCGTTTTTTCTTTGCTTTGAAAGTAGTGATTTAATCCTTCAGCGATAGCGGACGTAATCATTTGCTGATAACTGATGGAATTAATATACGTTTCTTCCCGTTCGTTGCTTAAAAAGCCTAGTTCAATTAATGTACTCGGACGTGTATTTTCGCGAAGAACATAATAGTTTCCAAAACGTTCTCCTTTGTCTTTTAATTTTGCATGATTAATAAGGGACTGATGAATAGAATGTGTGAGTGGACTGTCCTGATGCTGATGGTAATAATACGTCATAAGGCCAGTTAGCTGTGAGCTGTTCGTACTGTTGTAGTGAATGCTTATAAAAGCATCTGCTTTAGTCGATTGCAGCGTGCGCTGTGAAAGTAGAAGGTACTCATCATGGGTGCGGGTTAAAATGACGTGTGCGCCTTCTTTTTGAAGTTTGTTTTGTAAAATAAGTGCTGTTCGAAGAGTGAGGTCTTTTTCATATGTGCCCTGTGTGCCGATGGCTCCTTTGTCTTTTCCTCCATGGCCTGCATCAATAATAATTGTTTTGCCCTTTAAGTGCTGCAAGCTTTTACTCAGCGTATAAACAGGCTGGCGCTGCGCTACCTGCATGCTAGGCTGAACGCTGCGAAGCGCTACGGTTTTCGTGAATTTTTTAAACACCCATCCTTGAATATCCGAGCTTTCTACATAATACCAATCTCCTTGACGGTCTGAAACGGATAGTCTTGTATTCTTCGTCAATTTATTTGTAATTGAAAATGAACGTCCTGGACCGCTGCGTACATGAAGAGAGTCAGCTGTTACAATAATGGGTTGATGGACCGGTACATTTGGGCGCTCAAATGAGGAAGAACACAGTAATAAAAGGATACTTGCAGCCAAAACAGATACAGACTTCATGTTTAGATGGCGAATAGATAGACCTCCTTTTTATAACAAAATAGAGTATTCGATGAAAATAAAAAAAATCCTTTTTCTTATGTAAAAACATCTTTTCTGGGCAATGCTAATAAAAGGATAAGTAAGTGTAGGCAGGGAGGAAGAAACGATGAAGTTTAGTGAAAAAGGTGAACAATCATTTCAGCAGGTAAATCCGGTATTTGGCATTCATTTTCATGATTTTATTGACAGAGAAAGTGAAGCTTCATCCCTTGAATTGGCTTCTGAATTTGGTTTAACGCTTCGAGATATTCAGAAACTAAGAAAACAATTAGACCGCTCTTAACATGAAAGGTGCTTGACAACTGCTCATTTCATTCGTAATATAGAAAGCAATTGCTAAATTAAAATGAATGTATAACATTTTTATATTGATAAGCCAAAGATCGAGAAAAGTAGTAAAGATGACACATGGCTAGAGAGGAAATGTCTTAGGCTGAAAGCATTTCTACATGATGACTTTATGAAAGAACACTCAGGAGGCTTCACTCTGAAAAGGGAAACTTAGTAGGAGATGAACGTGTTCGTGCGTTAACGAAATGAGTGGAAACATGTCATATGTTTCAATTAGGGTGGTACCACGTGAGATTAACTCTCGTCCCTACTATGGAAAAATAGTAGAGGCGAGAGTTTTTTTGTATTGTAAATTTAAAAAATAGGAGGCATATCACGTTATGTCAGTTCAAATACCTAGAGGCACACAAGATATTTTACCGGGCAAAGTAGAATATTGGCAGTTTGTTGAACAGCGAGCAAGAGAAATCTGCCGTGCGTTCAACTACCAAGAAATTCGTACACCAATGTTTGAACACACTGAATTATTTTTGCGCGGAGTGGGAGAAACAACAGATATCGTGCAAAAAGAAATGTACACATTTAAAGATCGAGGTGACCGCAGCTTAACGCTTCGTCCAGAAGGAACAGCTGCAGTTGGACGATCATTTGTTTCAAATAAGATGTTTGGAAATCCAACGCAGCCAACAAAGCTGTTTTATATTGGTCCTATGTTTCGCTATGAACGACCTCAAGCGGGACGTTTCCGTCAATTCGTTCAGTTTGGTGTAGAAGCATTAGGGGTAAATGATCCAGCTATTGATGCTGAAGTTCTTGCCCTGTTAATGAGTTTTTACCAATCGCTTGGATTGAAAAAATTAAAGTTGGTTGTTAACAGTTTAGGAGATACAGAAAGTCGTCAAGCTCACCGTCAAGCGCTTATTGACCACTTTGCACCTCGCATTGGAGAGTTTTGCAGCGACTGCCAAAGCAGATTGGAGAAAAATCCTCTTCGTATTTTAGACTGTAAAAAAGATCGGGACCATGAACTGATGGCTACAGCGCCGTCTATTCTTGATTATTTAAATGACTATTCAAAAGAATATTTTGAAAAAGTACAGCAGTACTTAACCGATTTAGACATTGACTATGTTGTAGATCCGACGCTAGTACGCGGGTTAGATTATTATAATCACACAGCATTTGAACTAATGAGTGAAGCAGAAGGATTTGGCGCCATTACAACTCTTTGTGGCGGAGGCCGTTATAATGGGCTGATTCAAGAAATCGGCGGACCTGAAACACCGGGTATCGGATTCGCTTTAAGTATCGAACGCTTATTATCTGCATTGGAAGCAGAAGGAATTGAGCTTCCGGTAGAAACAGGCGTAGATTGCTATGTAGTAACTATGGGCGATGAAGCAAAAGAAAAATCCGTTTCAATTGTAAATACGCTTCGACGTGCAGGCTTTGTAGCCGATAAAGATTATCAAGATAAAAAAATGAAAGCTCAGTTTAAAGCAGCTGATCGTGTACAAGCAAAATTTGTTGTTGTTCTAGGTGAAGATGAGCTAGCAAAACAAGTTGTAAACGTAAAGAATATGGAATCTGGCGAACAGCAAGAAGTATCAATTGATCAATTGGTCAGCTATTTGCAAGAACAAGTATAAGGGGGAACCATGATGACAAAACGTTCATACTACTGTGGTGATGTAACAGAACAAGCAACTGGCGAAACAGTTCTATTAAAAGGATGGGTTCAAAAACGCCGTGATTTAGGGGGATTAATCTTTATTGATTTACGCGACCGCGGCGGAGTTGTACAGGTTGTATTTAATCCTGAAAAATCTGCTGAAGCGCTAAAAATTGCTGAAGATGTACGTAATGAATTCGTACTGGAAGTGCAAGGAACTGTTGTAGCTCGTGAAGAGGGAACCGTTAACCCGAACTTAAAAACAGGTAAAATTGAAGTTCACGCTGAGCAGATTACGGTATTAAACAAAGCCAAAACACCTCCTTTTGCTATTGCGGATCAAACGGAAGTATCAGAAGATGTTCGATTAAAATATCGTTATTTAGATCTTCGACGTTCTGAGATGTTTAACACGCTTAAAATGCGCAATGACATTACAAAAACAATTCGTGACTTCTTAGATCAAAATGACTTTTTAGATGTTGAAACACCTATTTTAACGAAAAGTACGCCAGAAGGCGCACGTGATTATCTTGTACCAAGCCGCGTGCACGAAGGGGAGTTTTATGCTCTTCCTCAATCACCGCAAATCTTCAAGCAGCTGCTAATGGTAAGCGGAGTTGAGCGTTATTATCAAATCGCTCGCTGCTTCCGTGATGAAGACTTGCGTGCAGATCGTCAGCCTGAATTTACTCAAATCGATATTGAAACATCATTTTTATCTCAAGAGGACATCATGACAATGACGGAAGAAATGATGTCTAAAGTAATGAAGCGCGTAAAAGATTTAGATATAACGACGCCTTTCCCGCGCATGTCATATGATGAAGCGATGAGTCGCTACGGTTCAGATAAGCCGGATACACGTTTTGAAATGGAGCTAGTCAACTTATCAGAGCTTGTGAAAGACTGCGGGTTCAAAGTATTTAGCGCAGCAGTTGAAAACGGCGGAGAAGTAAAAGCCATTAACGTAAAAGGTGCCGCTTCTAGCTATTCACGTAAAGATATCGATGCTCTAACAGAGTTCGTGAAAATTTACGGTGCTAAAGGGTTAGCATGGCTGAAAGTTGAAGCTGACGGCTTAAAAGGACCGATTGCAAAATTCTTCAATGAAGATGAGCAAAAGCAATTTGCGGAAGCTCTTCAAACGGAAGAAGGGGATTTACTTTTATTTGTAGCTGATAAAAAGTCAGTTGTAGCAGATGCACTTGGCGCTCTTCGCCTAAAGCTTGCAAAAGAACAAGGAATTATTGATGAAACGAAATTTAACTTCCTATGGGTAACAGATTGGCCTCTTCTTGAGCATGACGAAGAAGACAACCGTTACTACGCGGCTCATCATCCATTCACAATGCCAGTTCGTGAAGATTTACCAATGTTAGAAAGCGATCCTGGACAAGTCCGTGCACAAGCATATGACTTAGTATTGAATGGCTACGAACTTGGCGGAGGATCTTTACGTATTTACGAGCGTGATATTCAAGAAAAAATGTTTAAAACGCTTGGATTTACATTAGAAGAAGCATATGAGCAGTTTGGTTTCTTACTTGAAGCATTTGAATACGGTACTCCTCCTCACGGCGGAATTGCGTTAGGTCTTGACCGTTTAGTTATGCTTCTAGCAGGACGCACAAACTTGCGTGATACAATTGCCTTCCCTAAAACAGCAAGTGCAAGCTGTCTATTAACAAATGCACCTGGTGAAGTAAGTGAAGCGCAATTAGACGAGCTGCATTTGCAGGTAAAAAAGCAAAAAACAGAAGCGTAATCGATTGAACCGTCTGTTAAATCGAGCTTGTCACGTTCCAGTGACAGGCTCGATTTTTTTGTTTTACTTATTAATTGCAAAGTGATTTTTTCTGTGATAAGATACTTTCAAGAACTAAATAGTCCTGATGTGTTCGTCCTTAATCCAGTTTTGACCGAACAATTTTTTGCTTGGGAGCTCGGAGTTTTTAACGAGCGTACATGCCTCATCTCGAGGACTTACAATGGTTAAAGCAGAGCACCCACCTGCCGAGAGCGGGTTCAAAACGAAGGCACTCGAGACGGCACGATCGGGACTAGCATACATATAAAAAATCCTCTATGTAATTATTTGCATAGAGTTTTTTTATGGATAAATAACGAATGCTCATGTTCGTTTTGCTAAAAATATGGTATAGTCAATTTCGTTGTTTATTTGAATTATTCATATACGTTAGTGTATTTAATAGAGGAGTGTTTTAACATGTTGCATCAGTTTTCGCGTAATGAACTGGCGATAGGAAAAGAAGGGCTAGCTACTTTAAAAGGCAGCACAGTTGCTATTTTAGGGATAGGAGGAGTAGGGTCGTTTTCTGCTGAGGCTTTGGCTAGGTCAGGAGTAGGGCGTTTAATTCTTGTAGATAAAGACGATGTTGATATTACAAACGTAAATCGTCAAATTCACGCGCTGCTTTCTACGGTAGGTCAGCCCAAGACAGAATTAATGAAAAAACGTATTTTGGATATTAACCCAGACTGTGACGTCGTTTCTCTTCAAATGTTTTATACGGAAGAAACGTATGAAGAGTTCTTTAGTTACGAACCGGACTTCGTAGTGGATGCATCCGATACGATTTCGTATAAAATTCATTTAATGAAAGAATGTTTAAAACGTGATATTCCGATTATTTCAAGTATGGGTGCTGCGAATAAAATGGATCCAACACGTTTCAAAATTGCAGACATTTCAAAGACACATACAGATCCGATTGCAAAAGTGGTTCGTACTCGTCTGCGTAAAGAAGGAATTCGCAAAGGAATTAACGTCGTTTTTTCTGATGAACGTCCAATCGTTATTCGCGAAGAAGTTCGCAAAGAAGTAGGAAACGATCAAGCGCAAATTCGAAAAGCGAAAATGCCCCCATCTTCTAATGCTTTTGTTCCATCTGTAGCAGGATTAATTATGGGCGGTCATGTTATCAATGAATTATTAAGTGATATTAAGATTCGCCGCGTAGGTGATCAATAAAAAGAAGGCTATCGTAGCCTTCTTTTTTTTATGGAAATATCTGTTCTATTTATGCTTTGGATGGAATCTTCTGTTTGATATGTATAAAAAGTACTAATAAATTGAAAAATATGGATTGATGATGAATTTACACTGTATTAAAAAAAAGAGATTTATGTAAATTTATTTAACGCTTTATTTACATAAAATTTACGTTTTGGCTTTCTTTCTTTTGTATCTTCTACAGTAATATCCAGAAAGTCTTATATCTCAAGGGTTTTAATAGAAATAAGAAAAAATAAACCCCAAATAAGTAAGTTTACAGTAACTTAAAATTCACTTCATATAAAGACAACAATCTACTCGTATAATGTGTCTTGTACCTGTTGTTCGAGTACAAAGGACTAGTACTAATTACACATATATTTATTGGAGGGTAATGTAATGAAAACAAAGGGTTTTAAAGTAACATTAGCAGCTTTTTTAATGGTAGGAGCACTAGCAGCATGTGGTAAAGACGGAGCAAGCAACGACAGTGGTTCGGGCAGCAAAGAAGAAGTGTCAGGTACGTTAACAGCAGCGGGATCTACAGCTTTACAACCACTTGCAGAAGAAGCAGCGAATGGAATTACTGAAAAATATCCAAACCTTTCAGTAACGGTACAAGGTGGAGGTAGTGGAACGGGTGTTAACCAAGTAGCATCAGGAGCAGTTGACATTGGAAACTCTGATGTTCCAGCAGCCGATAAAATCGAAGATAAATCAAAAGCAGATAAACTTGTAGATACGAAAGTAGCGGGTATTGGGTTCGCACTTGTTGTAAATAAAGATGTAAAAGTAGAATCGTTAACAAAAGAGCAAATTCAAAAGATTTTCTCTGGTGAAATTAAAAACTGGAAAGAAGTTGGCGGAAACGACGAGAAAATTAACGTAATCAACCGTCCAGCATCATCTGGTACACGTGCTACATTCGAGAAAACATTAATGGGTGACGCAAAAGTAAATGACAGCGTTGGTACAGCTCAAGATTCAAACGGAGCGGTTGAGCAATCAGTAAACTCAACGCCAGGAGCAGTAAGTTACCTTGCTATGTCGTATTTAATTGGCGATAAAAAAGAAAGTTTAAAAATGCTTAATATTGATGGTGTAGAGCCAACAACAGAAAACATTGTTTCTAAAAAATATCCGTTTTGGTCTTATGAGTACATGATTACAAACGGTGAGCCAAAAGATGGTGCAAAAGAGTACATTGACTACGTAGCTGGTAAGGACTTTGCTAAGCAAGTAGAAGATATGGGATATATCCCAATGACTGAGTTCAAAAAATAAGAGTGTTTTTAAAAAGAATAGGGCTGACTAACACAGTCAGTCTTATTCTATTTGAATGTTAATAAAGTATATAGCGAATAAAAAGAAAAGCGAATATATACTGAATATGTAAGGAGACAGAGCGATGAAGGGGAAAAAATCCATTAATTATGTAAAAAGCGAATACATTGGCCGTACGCTTTCTACATTTTGCGGTATTCTAATTGTACTTGTTACGTTAGCTATTATCGTATTTATTTGTGAAAAAGGCATACAGTCATTTTTACAAAGTAATATATCAATCGGTGAAATGTTGACTTCAACAAAATGGAGCCCAAACAATAAAGAATACGGGGCACTTGTGTTTATTCTGGGTTCCATGCTTGTATCAATCGGAGCCGTGATTATAAGTGCTCCAATTGGAATTGCTATCGCCATTTTTAACAACTATATTTCGCCTAAATTTGGTTCAACGGTTTTACGACCGGTTTTAGAACTTTTAGTCGGAGTTCCTTCAGTGGTATACGGCCTTTTAGGGGTTACCATTTTAGTACCGCTTCTTCGCGATAACTTCGGCGGAGTGGGCTTTAGTTTGATTGCCGGAATTATTGTCTTAAGCGTCATGATTCTTCCGACAATTGCAAGTATTGCTGACGATGCAATTCGAAGCGTAGCACCTGAATATTTAGAAGCTTCTTATGGACTAGGTTCAACAAGATGGCAGGCAATTAGCCGAGTCATTATTCCATCTGCTAAAACAGGTATTTTAACAGGTATCGTGTTAGGACTTGCCCGCGCATTCGGAGAAGCGCTAGCTGTTCAAATGGTTATCGGAAACACGGTTAAGCTTCCTGAAAGCTTATATAGTCCAACGGCAACATTAACAGGTATTTTAACAATGGATATGTCTAATACGTTAAACGGAACGGCATGGAATAACGCATTGTGGACGTTAGCTATGATTTTACTGCTTATTTCTTTCGTGTTCATTTTAATTATCCGAGCAATTGGGAAACGAGGTGCTCATCAATGAGAAACAAAAATGCACGCACAGTAAATAATATATGGACAGGTATTTTTTATGGCATTGCCGCTCTAGTTGTGTTGCTATTAGTGTATTTAGTTGTTGAAATTATCGCTAAAGGCTGGGGGTTTTGGGACCCGAACTTTTTATTTGGAAAGCCAAGCAATACGATGGCGGGAGGCGGTATCGGACCTCAGCTGTTTAACTCGTTCTACATGCTTGTTTTAACGCTGATCATTTCTATTCCTCTTGGTTTAGGAGCCGGAATTTACTTAGCGGAGTACGCGAAGCAAGGTCGTTTCTTAAATTTCGTCCGCTTATGTATTGAAACAATGGCGTCATTACCGTCCATTGTAGTTGGTTTATTTGGATTATTAATTTTTGTCACATTTTCAGGCTGGGGCTATACGCTTATCGGTGGAGCACTTGTGATTACAATTTTAAATTTACCGGGTTTAACGCGCGTATGTGAAAGTGCGATTGCATCTGTTCCTGCGAGTGTAAAAGAAGCGAGTTTAGGGTTGGGTGCGACTAAATGGCAAACAATTGTCAAAGTCGTCATTCCATCAGCGATTCAACAAATTATCACAGGCGTTATTTTAACAGCGGGACGAATCTTTGGAGAGGCAGCTGCGTTGATTTATACGGCTGGCTTAACCACGCCGATGTTAAATTCAAATGCTGACTTAACGAGTCCTGTAAACCCGTTTAATATTTTTCGACCAGCAGAGACGCTTGCCGTTCACATTTGGAAATTAAACTCTGAAGGAATCGTACCTGATGCAAGATTGATTGCAACAAAGTCAGCTGCTATTCTAATCATTATGGTTCTGTTGTTTAACATAATCGCTCGTTTAGTCGCTAAACTTTTAGACAGCTACTTTAAAGGTTCAACAAAAACGAAAAAACGCAAAGAAGTTAAAAGTGCAGCTTAATAGATAAAGACAAAAAAGAAAATGGCTTTGAAACTGAGCAACAGTTTCAGCCATTTTCTTTTTTTAATGTCTCTAAACGATTGAAAACTTTTGAAAAGTATTTTTCTTGTCCATTTTGTTTAGGATGAAAATATTGTTTGTTTTTGATGCGATCCGGTAAATACTGTTGAAGGACCCATCCGTTATCAAAATCATGCGGGTATTGATATTCAACGCCTCGGCCAAGATTCTCTGCTCCTTTGTAATGAGCATCCTTCAAATGAGGGGGAACGTCGCCGGAAAACCCTTTTTTAATATCGCTTATCGCTTCATCTAATGCTTTGTAAGCAGCGTTGGACTTCGGTGATAGACAAAGCTCAATAACGGCGTTTGCAAGCGGGATACGTGCTTCTGGGAGTCCTAATCGCTCAGTTGCTTGAATAGCTGCGAGAGTTCTCATGCCGGCATCCGGATCAGCTAGTCCAATGTCTTCATACGCAATGACTAAAAGGCGACGATTGATGCTGATCAAGTCTCCTGCTTCAATTAGCCGTCCCAAATAATGAAGAGCGGCATTTACGTCGCTGCCGCGAATCGATTTTTGAAAAGCCGATAATACATCATAGTGAGCGTCACCATTTTTATCATGTGAAAAATATTTTTGCTGCAGACATTCTTCTGCTGTTTGTAAGGTAATAACGATTTTACCATCGCTTTCACCTGTTGATAAAACAGCCAGTTCCAGAGCATTCAAAGCCGAGCGCACGTCACCGTTACAGCTATTGGCAAAGTGGTTCATGGCGTCATCTTCTACGATGATTTTTCTATCCCCAAATCCGTTTGATGGATCGTTGAGCGCCCTTGTTAGCGCCATTTTGATATCATCTGGCGTAAGAGATTTTAATTCGAAGATTTGGCATCTGCTTCGAATAGCAGGATTAATTGCGTGATAAGGATTGCTTGTTGTCGCTCCGATTAGAATGATCATGCCGTTTTCTAAGTAAGGAAGCAAAAAGTCTTGCTTAGCTTTGTCAAGCCGATGAACTTCATCTAACAGCAGAATTACTTTGCCTGACATTTTGGCTTCTTCGGCGACAATTTCCATATCTTTTTTATTGTTTACAACGGCATTTAACTGACGAAACGCCGTGTTGGTTGTTTTTGCAATAGCTGTGGCAATTGTTGTTTTTCCAACGCCTGGAGGTCCATATAAAATCATCGAGCTTAAGTGATTTGCTTTTACCATTCGATAAATCATTTTATCTTTGCCAACTAAATGCTGCTGTCCGATAACGTCATCTAAATGAGTCGGACGCATTCGAAATGCGAGAGGTTTTGTAGCCATGTTTTTCTCCTTTCTTTTCTTTCACTGTATCACAAGCGGTGAATAGGTGGTGGAAATTTATCTTATAGGCATAGTATGTTATAATATCAACAGTTACATTTGCAAGAAATGCATATAGAGAAGTTCATATAGCTTAGTAAAAAACGACTCATCACAGCATTCAGTGACAACGTGAGGGTCTTATTTTTTTCATAAATAAAAAAAGTGTATTGAAGGAGTGTATCGTATGAAAATTTCAACAAAAGGACGCTACGGTTTAACGATTATGATTGAGCTTGCGAAGCGCTTTGGCGAAGGTCCTATCTCGCTTAAAACTATTGCTCAAACGCATGACTTATCTGAACATTATTTAGAGCAGCTTATTTCACCGCTGCGTAACGCTGGGCTTGTAAAAAGCGTGCGCGGAGCTTATGGCGGTTACATCTTAGCCCATGAACCTGCTAACATTACTTCTGGTGATATTATTTCTGTTTTAGAAGGTCCTATTAGTCCTGTAGAAGGAATTGAAGATGAAGAGCCTGCAAAACGCGAGCTGTGGATTCGTATTCGAGATGCGGTTAAAGAAGTGCTAGATAGTACAACGCTTGAAGATTTAGCAAATCATTCTGATGATGATCAAGCGTCTTATATGTTTTATATTTAATAATGAGCTAGGAGGCGTTTATTTTGGAACGTATTTATGTTGATCATGCAGCAACGTCTCCAATACATCCAGCAGTCGTTGAGAAAATGACGACATTTATGCATGAGTACTTTGGAAATCCGTCTAGTATTCATCACTATGGGCGGGAAAGTCGACGCTATTTAGACGAAGCTCGCCAAGCGATTGCAGCAAGTATTGGAGCACACGAAAATGAACTGATTTTTACAAGTGGTGGGACAGAAGCAGATAATATGGCACTGATCGGAGTAGCTCTTGCAAACCGCCATAAAGGAAATCATATTATTACCACGCAAATTGAACACCACGCTGTGCTTCATACGTGTGAATATTTAGAAACACAGGGCTTTGAAGTGACTTACTTACCAGTTAATGAGTACGGACAAGTATCTGTAGATGAAATAAAATCAGCCCTAACCGATCAAACAATTCTTGTGTCGGTGATGTTTGGAAATAATGAAGTAGGTGCTATTCAGCCAATTGGGGAAATTGGAGTTCTATTAAAAGAGCATGGAGCATATTTCCACACGGATGCAGTGCAAGCTTATGGATTAATTCCGTTAAATGTGCAACAATTAGGTGTCGATCTTTTATCCGTTTCGGCTCATAAAATTAACGGACCAAAAGGGATGGGCTTTTTATATGCAGCTGCTCACGTTTCACTGTCTCCTTTGCTATTTGGAGGAGAACAAGAGCGCAAACGACGAGCTGGAACTGAGAACATGACAAGTATTGTCGGGTTTGAAGAGGCTGTGAAAATTTCGCAACAAACGCTGCAAACACGTGCAGATGAATATAGAAGATACAAAGAAATAATGGTAGCTGTGTTGAAAGAAGAAGGTATTTCCTTTGAAATTAACGGACATCTTGAAAATTCTCTGCCACATGTGTTAAATTTATCATTTCCAAAAACAAATGTTGAATCGATGCTCGTGAATTTAGACTTAGCAGGAATTGCGGCATCAAGCGGTTCAGCTTGCACAGCGGGAGCAATCGATCCTTCTCATGTGCTTGTAGCTATGTTTGGAAAAGGGTCTGAACGTTTAACAACTTCTATTCGATTTAGCTTTGGCTTAGGAAACACAGCTGAGCAAATTGAAAAAACCGCACGTCAAACAGCAAACATCGTTAAGCGACTAACGATGTAAATAGCAGCCATCAGTAGGGTCTTCATCCCTCACTGATGGTTTGTGTCGTTTCTTTCGCTTTTTAGCGAACAATTTAATTAAAATGAAGAAAACGGAGGTGGCGAAGTTGACAAAATCACCTAAAGATACACGTGTAGTAGTCGGAATGAGCGGAGGCGTTGATTCATCCGTAGCAGCTCTTTTATTAAAACAACAAGGATACGATGTGATCGGAATCTTTATGAAAAACTGGGACGATACGGATGAAAACGGCGTTTGTACTGCGACTGAAGATTATAACGATGTTATTCGCGTATGTAATCAAATTGGTATTCCCTACTATGCAGTCAACTTTGAAAAACAATATTGGGATAAAGTATTTACCTACTTTTTAGATGAATATAAAGCAGGTCGTACACCGAATCCTGATGTAATGTGTAATAAAGAAATTAAATTCAAAGCCTTTTTAGAGCATGCAATGACGCTAGGAGCAGATTATCTAGCGACAGGACATTATGCACGCGTTGCGTACCGCGACGGGGAGTATAAAATGCTTCGAGGCGTAGATGGAAATAAAGATCAAACGTATTTCTTAAATCAATTAGGACAAGATCAGCTTTCAAAAGTAATGTTCCCGATTGGTGAAATTGAGAAATCAAAAGTGCGTGAAATTGCGAAAGAAGCAGGCCTTGCTACAGCAACGAAAAAAGACAGCACAGGTATTTGCTTTATTGGTGAACGCAACTTCAAAGAATTTTTAAGTCAGTATCTTCCTGCTCAGCCAGGTGTAATGCAAACGCTTGACGGCGAAGTAAAAGGCAAGCACGACGGTCTCATGTACTATACAATTGGCCAACGCCATGGTTTAGGTATTGGAGGCAGCGGTGAACCTTGGTTTGTAGTCGGAAAAGATTTAGAAAAAAATGTTTTGTACGTCGATCAAGGCTTTCACAATGAGCTGCTCTATTCTACATCTCTCACAGCAACCAATGTCAGCTGGGTAAGCGAACGTGACTGGTCGTCACCAATGACGTGCACAGCAAAATTCCGCTATCGTCAAACTGATTCAGCAGTAACCGTTGAAAAAGTCGATGATAATACAATTAAGGTTATTTTTGCTGAACCTGTTCGCGCAATTACGCCAGGTCAAGCAGTTGTGTTTTACAAAGATGATGAATGTCTTGGCGGAGCAACAATTGACAAAGTATTTCAAGAAGAAGAGCAAATCTGGTACGTATAATTCATATAAGCAAGAACGAAAAACCTCGGCCGTATATAGCTGAGGTTTTTCTATGATATACTTTACTTATTGGGTAAACTAATAACTTACATATTCTAGATTTTCATGATGTGAAAATCTCTTAAATCATAACTAAAACAGTGGAGTGAACGAAAAAATGACAGATAAAAATCAGCTAGGAATTCAGTATATGCAGGAAGGGAAATTTGAAGAGGCTGCTAAAACATTTTCAGAAGCAATTGAAGATAATCCAAAAGATCCAATTGTGTATGTGAATTTTGGCAATTTGTTAGCGGCTGTTAGTGAGATGGATCGTGCTTTGAAATTTTATGAACGTGCGATTGAATTAGATGAAGAAACGGCAACAGCGTATTACGGAGCAGGAAATATTTATTTTAATGCAGAGCAGCTTGAACAGGCAAAGCACTACTTTGATTTAGCAATCAAAAAAGGCTTAGATTCATCCGATGCGTACTTTATGCTTGGTTTAACGCTGTTTCATATGGAAGAAATTCGTTTCGCGATGCCTTATCTTCAGCGGGCGGTAGAACTAAACGAACATGATGTAGAAGCAAAATTTCAGTACGGTCTTTGTTTAGCACAGCTCGAAATGGTAGATGAAGCAATTGCTGAATTCCTTAAGGTAGTCAATCAAGAGCCAGAACATGCCGATGCTTTTTATAATTTAGGCGTAGCGTATGCCATGAAAGATGACAAAGACAAGGCGATTGAGATGTTAGATGAAGCTTTAAACGTGCAGCCAGATCACGTAATGGCAGCAAATGCCAAACAAGTTCTGTCTACATTAGAACATTAAGAAAGCGGGTAAAGGAAGGATAACATGAACGAAGAACAAGTGAACCCTTCACAGCCAGAACGTCATTATATAAGCGGCACGTCGATTGTAACCGTCTTTCATAACGAAGAAAACTTATATAACGTTACGCGGATACGGATCAAAAAAACAAATTTAGAGATTGAAGATAAAGAAACGGTCGTCACAGGTTATTTTCCTAAGCTGAATGAAGATGAAGTATACACGTTTTACGGAGACTTCAAAGAGCATCCAAAGTTTGGTCTGCAGTTTCATGTTGAACAGTTTAAAAAAGAACTTCCGCAATCAAGGCAAGGGGTTGTTCAGTACCTGTCTAGCGATTTATTTCACGGAATCGGTAAAAAAACTGCTGAAAACATTGTGGACGCTCTAGGAGAACGCGCTATTTTTCGTATTTTGCAAAATGAGTCTGTGCTAAAAGAGGTTCCGAGGCTTTCAGCCGACAAGGCAGAAGCTTTAGTCACGCAGCTTCGTGAACATCAAGGGTTAGAAGAAGTAATGGTAAAGCTGACAGACCTTGGATTTGGACCGCAGCTTTCGATGAAGATTTTCCAAGCGTACAAACAAGAAGCGCTTGAAATTGTTCAAAATAATCCTTATCAGCTCGTAGAAGATATTCAGGGTATTGGCTTTAGCAGGGCCGATGAACTTGGAAAGAGGCTTGGTATGGCAACCAATCATCCTGATCGTTTGCGTGCAGGTATTTTATATGTCATTGAGCAAGAATGCAATCAAATGGGACATGTATACGTCACGGCAGATCAGCTGTATGGAAAAACAGCAGAGCTTCTTCGAAAAAGCAGGCATGAGAATCTGTCTGAAATGGATCTTACAAGAGAAGTGGACGCATTAAAAGCAGACAAAAAGCTTATCATTCAAGACGAAAAAATTTATTTTCCTCCCCTTTTCTATGCTGAAAAAGGGCTGGTTAAAGCTATTCAAAAAATTATGGCTCAAACGCAGTACGAAGAGCAGTTTCCAGAATCAGAATTCTTATTGGCACTGGGTGAACTAGAAGAGCGATTAGACGTGCAATATGCACCTTCTCAGCGCAAGGGCATACAAACCGCTTTAATGTCTCCGATGCTTCTCTTAACAGGTGGACCAGGTACAGGGAAAACAACGGTTATTAAAGGAATAGTCGAACTCTATGCAGAACTTCACGGATGTTCGTTAAATCCAGGGGATTATAAAAAAGATGAAGCTTTTCCTGTTTTACTTGTGGCACCTACTGGACGCGCTGCTAAACGAATGAGCGAAGCGACGGGACTTCCAGCAGTTACCATTCACAGATTATTAAAATGGAACGGACAAGAAGGATTTGATCATAATGAGGAAAATCCAATTGACGGAAAATTACTGATTGTGGATGAAGTATCAATGGTAGATTTGTGGCTTGCTCATCAGCTGTTTAAATCTCTTCCTGCTAATTTACAGGTTATTTTAGTTGGAGACGAAGACCAGCTTCCTTCAGTAGGTCCGGGACAGGTGTTAAAAGATTTACTGAGTTCAGAAGTAGTTCCTACCGTCCGTCTTACAGATGTATACCGGCAAGCGGAAGGATCGTCAATTATTGATTTGGCTCATGAAATAAAAAAAGGAAAGCTTCCGGAAGACTTATCAAGGCAGCAAGGAGATCGTTCTTTTATTCGTTGTCAAGGACAGCACATCACGAACGTCGTGCAACAAGTTTGCGGGAATGCGTTAAAAAAAGGCTATACGGCTAAAGATATTCAAGTTCTAGCTCCTATGTATAAAGGTCCTGCAGGTATTGATAAGCTGAATGAAGTTCTTCAGGAATTATTCAACCCGGCTTCCGAGCAAAGAAGAGAGCTTAAGCACGGAGATATCACGTACCGAGTGGGAGATAAAGTGCTGCAGCTTGTAAATCAGCCGGATAGCAACGTATTTAACGGAGATATGGGAGAAATCGTCTCGGTTTTCTTTGCCAAAGAAAATACGGAAAAACAGGATATGCTGGTTATTTCATATGAAGGAAATGAAGTAACTTACACAAAGCAAGACTTTAATCAAATAACTCATGCATACTGCTGTTCCATTCATAAATCACAGGGAAGTGAATTTCCCATTGTTGTGCTTCCAATTGTTAAAAGCTATTACCGGATGCTGCGACGCAATTTACTTTATACCGCTGTTACGCGAAGCAAACAGTTTTTAATTTTATGCGGCGAAGACGAAGCGTTTCAGCTTGGCGTCAGCCGAAATGAAGACAGCATCCGACAAACGAATTTACAGCCGTTGCTTCGAGAAAGCTTGGATAACGACATAGAAGATCCCGAAATTCCATTTATGAAAGATGCAAATATTGGGATGGAAAACGTTACGCCGTATGATTTCATGTAACCTTTCGTATGCTAACAAAGAGTTAAATAAACTCCTTTGTTGCCATCCTTCTTTGCTAATTGTCAGAAAATAAAGTATGGACATGGAAAGAAGTGGACATAATGCGTTTATATAAGTAGAACGTATAAAGAGGTGTCGACTTTGTTTAAATGTCCAAACTGTAAAAGTATTGACGTTGGCAAAATTGGTGTAAATCAGTATTACTGCTGGAATTGTTTTATTGAAATGACTATTTCAAAAGGACAAATTAATACTCACCAAGTAGAAGAAGATGGAACATTGAGCTCGCTTGATGATTTGTTCTCAGACGACGAGCGCACAATTAATTTCTAATTCTTTTTTACCGGGAGGAAGAGCAATGGGCAGAATCATTCCGTCAGTAGTCGCTTTCGGTCTTGGAGCTTATGCATTTAAAATGGCAGATGATCGAGAGATGTTTACAAAAAGAAATATGAAAAAAATGCGTAAACGTATGATGAAAGCTATTCACTAATAAAAAAGCACTATTGCACTGAGCTGCAATAGTGCTTTTTTGCAGGCAGAAGAGACAACAGCATGTATAAACTCCTTTCTTTATCAAAAAATAGAAGAGAGGAGGAGTTTACGTTGAAAGATAGTTCATTCAAATGGTTCTATAGATTCGGACTGCTGTTATTAGCGCTGCTGTGCATATTAGTCTTTTTTAAAGTCCAGTTTTTATGGCTTCCTGTTATTTACATGTTTTTAAAAGCACTGCTGCCTTTTTTTATTGCAGCATTCATTACATATTTACTTCATCCGCTTATTGAAAAAACGCATGATAAAGGCGTGCCTCGTCCTCTAGCTATTTTACTGATCTACATCATCTTTTTTGGAGGAATTGGGTTTGGAGCCTATAAGTCGTACCCTATTTTTGTGGAACAAGTAAAAGATTTAAACGAACAGCTGCCTCATTTTACGAATACATATAGACATTGGGTAGAATCGATTCATGATCGTACAACTTCACTTCCAAACGGTGTACATGAGAAAATTGAAGGCAGCATTGATGATGTAGAGGCTACGCTCAACGTGTGGCTTACAAAAGTGGCCGAAGGATTAAAGTCATTGATTACTTCTTTTTTGATTTTAATCATTATTCCATTTATTGTTTTTTATATGCTGAAGGATTTTTCCTCTATTAAGAAAGCAACAGCTTATGTCACGCCTAAAAAGTGGCACAAACCAGGCGAACGTTTTTTATCGGATGTGAATGAATCGCTCGGCAATTACATTAGAGGGCAATTTTTTGTTTGTCTGATTATTGGTGTGATTGCCACAGCAGCACTGTGGTTCTTTCATGTACCTTATGCACTTCTTTTAGGCTTCATTATTGGCGTAACGAATATCATTCCTTATTTTGGCCCGATTATTGGTGCGGTTCCAGCGGCTATTATTGCAGCCACAATCTCGATAAAGTTGGTTATTACCATTGTCATTATAATCTTTGTGCTGCAATTTCTAGAGGGAAATGTGCTGTCTCCGCTTATCGTAGGAAAGAGTCTTCATATTCATCCTTTGTTTATCATGCTTGCGCTCCTTTTAGGAGGAGAATTTGGAGGAGTATTGGGTCTCATTTTGGCTGTGCCAATTTTAGCAGTCATTAAAATATCTATTTTGCATATCCGCTCTTATACGCTCAAACATTGACAAAGAGCGGTTAATTTGTCATAATATCGCCATAAGAAAACGCTACATATTTTAAACACAATGATGGATCGAGTACGTTGCACACTGGTTTTTAGAGAAGGGCTTCCTTGGCTGAAAGAAGCGCTAAACAAAGAGCAGCTGAACGCTAGTCCAGAGTGCAGGCTAAAACCTGCCGTGTCAGCAACGTTAACGCTATGAAGGTGATAAGTGCTTTAGGCATTTATAATCAGGGTGGTACCGCGAGTTCAACTCTCGTCCCTGCTACAGGGATGAGAGTTTTTTTGTGTGCAAATAACTAGCAATTGCTTTTGTACACAGAGAAAATAGATGCTTTTATGTCATCATTTTTTTGTCTATAAATAAGAAGAGTATTAAAGGAGGACCAATCATGAAAAAACTGACGTCAGCACAAGTTCGTCAAATGTATTTAGATTTCTTTAAAGAAAAAGGCCATGATGTAGAACCAAGCGCATCTTTAGTCCCGCATGAAGATCCATCTTTATTATGGATTAACAGTGGAGTAGCTACATTAAAAAAATATTTTGATGGTCGTGTTATTCCTCAAAATCCACGTATTTGTAACGCACAAAAATCCATTCGTACAAACGATATCGAAAACGTAGGTAAAACGGCTCGCCATCATACGTTTTTTGAAATGCTTGGTAATTTCTCTATCGGTGATTATTTCAAAGAAGAAGCCATCCAATGGGCATGGGAATTCTTAACGAGCGATAAATGGATTGGATTCGACGCAGATAAGCTATCTGTAACAGTTCACCCTGAAGATGAAGAAGCATTTAAGATTTGGAATGAAAAAATGGGCGTGCCTAAAGAGCGCATCATTCGTTTGGAAGGTAATTTCTGGGATATCGGAGAAGGTCCGAGTGGTCCAAATACAGAGATCTTTTATGATCGCGGAGAAGCATATGGAAATGACCTAACTGATCCGGAATTATATCCAGGTGGAGAAAATGAGCGCTATTTAGAAATTTGGAACCTTGTATTTTCTCAATTTAATCACAATCCTGATGGCACGTACACGCCGCTTCCAAAGAAAAACATCGATACGGGAATGGGCTTAGAGCGTATGGTTTCTGTTATTCAAGACGTGCAAACAAACTTTGATACAGATTTGTTTATGCCGATTATTGAAGCAACAGAAAACATTTCAGGCGCTAAATATCGTACAAATGATGAGCAAGATACGGCATTTAAAGTCATTGCTGACCATATTCGTACGGTAACATTTGCTGTAGGTGATGGCGCGCTTCCTTCAAATGAAGGCCGTGGGTATGTGCTGCGCCGTTTGTTACGCCGAGCAGTTCGCTATGCTAAAAAGTTAAACATTAATCGTCCGTTCATGTACGAGCTAGTGCCGGTAGTAGGTGAAATCATGGTTGATTTCTATCCGGAAGTAAAGGGAAAAACGGATTTTATCCAGCGCGTAGTAAAAAATGAAGAAGAGCGTTTTCACGAAACGTTAAATGACGGACTAGCTATTTTGGCAACCGTTATTAAAAAAGAAAAAGCGCAAAACAGTGATACGGTACAAGGGGAAGATGTTTTCCGTTTATATGACACGTATGGATTCCCTGTTGAATTAACGGAAGAATATGCAGAAGATGAGAACATGAAAATTGATCATGCAGGTTTTGAACGTGAAATGGAAGCACAGCGTGAGCGTGCGCGTGCTGCTCGTCAAGATTCTAGTTCTATGCAAGTTCAAGGCGGCGTACTTGGTGAAGTAACCGTTGCAAGTGAGTTTGTTGGCTATGATAAAAATGAAGTAGAAACAGTTGTTGAAGCAATTATTGTAGACGGTGAGCTTGTTGACCGCGCTGAAGCTGGAACAGAAGCGCAAGTCATCTTAAGCCACACGCCATTCTATGCAGAAAGCGGCGGTCAAATTGCGGACCAAGGTACGATCCAAAGTGCTGCAGGAACAGCGGAAGTAAAAGACGTTCAAAAAGCGCCAAACGGCCAAAATGTCCAAACGGTAGCTGTAACACACGGTGAGCTTGTAAAAGGTGAAACATATACGGCGACGCTTGATGAAGAAAACCGCAGTGCGATTGTGAAAAACCATACGGCAACGCATTTATTGCATCAAGCATTAAAAGATACGTTAGGAACGCATGTTAATCAAGCGGGTTCTTTAGTAACAGCGGATCGCTTGCGCTTTGACTTCTCTCACTTTGGTCAAGTGACACAAGAAGAGCTCGAGAAAATTGAACAAATCGTTAATGAAAAGATTTGGGACAGTATCTCTGTACAAATTGAAAACAAAGCAATTGACGAAGCAAAAGCGATGGGTGCAATGGCGCTATTCGGTGAGAAATACGGAGATATCGTGCGCGTAGTACAAGTAGGCGACTACAGCTTAGAATTATGTGGTGGATGTCACGTGCCAAATACGTCTGTTATCGGTTTATTTAAAATTGTATCAGAATCGGGAATCGGTGCAGGTACTCGACGCATTGAAGCTGTAACTGGAAAAGCTGCCTATCAGTTAATGAACGATCAAGTAGGCTTACTAAAAGAAGCTGCGGCAAAAGTAAAATCCAACCCGCGTGATTTAGTAGGGCGCGTTGAAGGATTACTAGAAGAAATTCGTAATCTTCAGCGTGAAAATGATTCACTATCTACAAAGCTTGGCAATATTGAAGCTGGCAATCTCGTTGACCGTGTGCAAAACATTAATGGTGTGAATGTACTAGCAGCGAAAGTGAATGCAACGGATATGAATAACCTTCGTGCAATGGTTGACGATTTAAAACAAAAATTAGAATCCGCTGTAATCGTATTAGCTTCTCCACAAGGTGAAAAGGTAAATATTATTGCAGGTGTAACAAAAGATTTAATTGCTAAAGGCCATCATGCTGGCAAACTTGTTAAAGAAGTAGCGACGATTTGCGGCGGAGGCGGAGGCGGACGCCCTGACATGGCGCAAGCTGGAGGAAAAGATGCTAGCCAAATTGAAAAAGCACTTGGCACTGTAGAAGAATGGGTTAAATCCGTTTAATTCTCCTCTTTCTTGGTGTACAATATAAATAAGACTTAGCATAGTGCACAATGTGTTCACAAATTAAGAGAGTGAGGTGGGACCGTGAGTTCATTTGATAAAACCATGCAATTTAATTTTCAAGATGAGCCAGCTGAAACAAACGTACATGAAGTATTGTTTACGGTTTATGACGCACTGCAAGAAAAAGGCTACAACCCGATCAACCAAATCGTTGGGTATTTGTTATCAGGAGACCCTGCTTACATTCCTCGTCATAACGATGCGAGAAACACAATTCGCCAGTTAGAGCGAGACGAGCTCATTGAAGAACTTGTTAAATCTTATTTACAACAGCATCGAAAGGATTCATAAATGCGCGTATTAGGATTAGATGTAGGAACCAAAACAATTGGTGTGGCAGTTAGTGATGAAATGGGATGGACAGCGCAAGGAATTGAAACAATTAAAATTGCAGATGAGCAGATGGAGCAATCATATCCTCGTTTACAGCAGCTAATTGACGAATATTCCGTAGAGAAAATTGTAGTGGGTCTTCCTAAAAATATGAATGGTACGATTGGCCCTCGAGGCGAAGCGTGCATTGAGTTTGCTGACAACGTCAAAGAAAAACTTAACATTGAAACGATGATGTGGGACGAGCGTTTGTCGACGATGGCAGCAGAGCGAGTACTGCTGTCTGCCGATGTAAGCCGCAAGAAACGCAAAAAAGTAATCGATAAAATGGCAGCTGTTATGATTCTTCAAGGATACTTAGACAGCAAGCAGTAAGAAAAGCAGCAGGCTTTGCCTCAGCTGAAAAGTTATGAATTTCCCTTTTGCATATTCTTTTGTACGTAAAAGGGAAGTGAAATAACTGAACGGCTTGCTTTTCACTGAAGAAAAAGTTAAGCTAAGAGCTTACAATATAAAATGAGGTGCAAACATGAGCGTAGAAGAAAATAAAATTACAATCGTCGATGAGAATGGAAATGAGCAGCTATGCGAAATTTTATTCACATTTGATTCTGATCAATATAACAAATCATATGTAATTTACTATCCAATCGGAGCAGACCAAGATGATGAAGAGGAAATTGAAATTCATGCATCTGCTTTCACACCAAGTGAAGATGGTCAAGACGGTGAGCTACAACCGATTGAAACAGAAGAAGAGTGGGACATGGTTGAGGAAATGGTTAATACATTCCTTGACGAAGAAGGCGAATAATTATAGTAAAAAAGCTGATGACAATCGTTATCAGCTTTTTTTTACATAGCGGCTGTGCTTTTTAGATATAAAAAGGTTTTTCCTTGCATTCTTAGGGCAGATTGTATGATAATGACGAAAAATAAGATAAATTGTAGTATAATAATTCCTGCGTGTGAGAGTGCATTTTAATAAAAGAATTCATTGTTTGAACGGATGAAACTAGACTTTGGGCAGACAATAACATAAATCATGGAAAAATTTTAGAAGAGGCGAGAGTTTAAGGAAGCGATACCATCTCACACCTATAGGCGATACGAATGAATCGCAATCTCATGTCTCCTCTCTGTTCATACTTATAAAAAATCAAGAAGAAAAGAGGTGAAACTGGTTGTATCTTCTTTTACAGAAGTAGATTTAACCAGGAAGCTGCTTGTCGCAACAAACATTTTTACCACCTAATCGTTCAAGAAAAAAACGAGTTATTTTTATTACAATTATCGTACTTCTTTTACTAGTTGGCGGTGCATTTTTCTATGCTCAATCCCGCTTAACGCCCGTGGATCGAAACAGCAATAAAAAAGTAAATGTGACCATTCCACAAGGTTCTTCCGTCCAATCGATTGGTACGGTATTGCAAAAAGAAGATTTAATTAAAAGCAAAAGTGCATTTCGCTATTACGTAAAATTAACCCATGTGTCTGGATTTCAAGCTGGAACGTATTTATTTTCTCCTTCCATGAGCTTAGGGGAAATGGTTGAAAAAATGGAAAAAGGCGAGGTTTCAAAACAACCTGATATTCGTGTCACCATTCCAGAAGGACGTCAGCTTGTCGAAATTGCTGATATCATTGCTAAAAATACAAAGTTTACAAAAGACGAAGTCATGAAAAAGCTAGACGATAAGGCATTCGTCAATAAAATGAAAGAAAAATATCCAGATTTAGTAACGGATGAAGTGATGCAAAAAGATATTAAACATCCGCTAGAAGGTTATTTATATCCCGTTACGTATGATTTTTATGATAAAAATGTGTCGTTAGATGAAATATTGGATAAAATGGTAGGGAAAACAAATAATGTATTAGGTCAGTACAGTGGGCAAATGGAGAAGAAAAAATTCAGTGCACATAAATTGTTAACCATGTCTTCTCTGATTGAAGAGGAAGCAACTGCAAAAGTCGACCGAGAAAAAATTGCCAGCGTCTTTTATAATCGCCTTGAAAAAAATATGCCGCTTCAAACGGATCCAACCGTCTTATATGCCTTAGGAGAGCATAAAGACCGCGTGTTCTATAAGCATTTAGAAGTGGACTCTCCTTACAATACGTATAAAGTAAAAGGGTTGCCTCCAGGACCAATTGCCAGCTCTGGTTTGATGTCAATCAAAGCTGCGTTACATCCAGCCAATACAGATTATTTATACTTCTTGGCCACACCTGAAGGGAAAGTTATTTTTACCAAAACGTTAGAAGAACATAACAAAGAAAAAGCCAAGCATATTACAGGTAAAGAAAAGCAAAATACCGAAAAATAAGTGGGAATTTAAAATTGGGGAATCGCGATACTTCGCATTCCCCATCTTTTATGTTAAAATATATCGGGTTTACGTAAAAACGAAAAAAACTTATAATAGACTAGTTGTCTTACTATTTTGCAGTAATGAAACGTTATGAAAACATAATGTAAAATGTACTTCTGAGAACGGAGGAAGTGTTTTGCTTTTACAAAACGTAGAGCAGTATGTGGAAAAGCTTATTCCTAAGCGCCAGGAGCTTATTGAAGAAATGGAAGCTTATGCAAAAGAACATCACGTTCCGATTATGGAATTGATTGGTGTTGAAACGCTATTGCAAATTCTTCGTCTTCATCAGCCAAAACATATATTAGAAATTGGAACAGCGATTGCATATTCGTCTATTCGAATGACCCATGCGCTTCCAGAGGCACGAGTGGTTACGGTAGAACGAAATGAAGAGCGTTACCAAAAAGCGCAAGAATTTATTGAACGGGCGGGAAAACAAGATAAAATTGTGTCGTTGTTTGGAGATGCACTAGAGCTTAGAGATGAGATTGAACGTCATGGTCCTTATGATGCAGTTTTTATTGATGCAGCTAAAGGTCAATATCAGCGTTTTTTTGAACATTATGAGCCGATGCTGTCTTCTAAAGGAATGATTATTTCGGATAACGTACTATTTAAAGGTCACGTAGCGACCGATTTGGCCGAAGTAGAAACACGTCGACGCCGCAGCTTAATTAAAAAAATTCAGGCATACAATACGTGGCTGATGAATCATCCCGATTATTATACAACTATTCTCCCTATTGGAGACGGAATCGCGATTAGTATTAAAAGAGGTGACCAAGAATGAAAAAACCAGAACTATTAGTGACACCCACTGCAGTTTCGGAAATTGAATCATTACTACAAGCTGGAGCAACAGCTGTTATGGTTGGTGAACAGCGCTACGGTTTGCGTTTAGCAGGTGAATTCAAACGTGAAGATATCGTAGAAGCTGTAAATATTGCTCATCAGCATAATGCAAAAGTCTACGTAGCGATGAACGGATTATTTCACAATGATAAAATCGCCGAACTAAATGAATATATTTTATTCTTAAAAGAAGCAAGCGTGGATGCGATTGTATTTGGAGATCCTGCTGTATTGATGGCAGTGCGTGAAACAGCTCCAGAAATGAAGATGCACTGGAGTACTGAAACAACGGGCACAAACTGGTATTCATGTAACTACTGGGGGCGTAAAGGAGCTAAACGCGCAGTTCTTGCTCGTGAGCTAAGCATGGATAGCATCATTGATATCAAAGAAAAAGCCGAAGTAGAAATTGAAGTTCAGGTGCATGGCATGACGTGTATGTTCCAATCAAAACGTTCACTTCTTGGCAACTACTTTGAGTATCAAGGAAAAGTCATGGAAATTGAAAATCGTAAAGTAGAAAAAGATATGTTTTTACTTGATAATGAGCGAAACAATAAATATCCAATTTTCGAAGATGAAAATGGAACGCACATTATGAGTCCAAATGATATGTGCATTATCGATGAGCTTTCCGAAATGATTGATGCTGAAGTAGATGTATTCAAAATTGACGGCGTATTAAAGTCACCGCAATATATTTTAGAAGTAACAAAAAAATATCGTCAAGCGATTGATTTATGTGTAGATGACCGTGAAGAATACGAAAACATTAAAGACGATTTGTTAGAAGAAATTGAAAGCTTACAGCCGATTAACCGTCCGTTAGACACAGGGTTTTTCTTTAAAGAAACGGTATATTAAAAAGCATGCAAAGAAAGATAAACAAAGGAGGTACAAACGATGGCTGTTCAAATCGATACTGTAGTAGAAGGTAAACGAGTTATTACTAAGAAGCCTGAGTTGTTAGCTCCAGCCGGTAACCTTGAAAAATTAAAAGTTGCCGTACACTATGGAGCAGATGCTGTGTTTATCGGAGGAAAAGAGTTTGGCCTTCGTTCAAATGCAGATAACTTTACATTTGAAGAAATGGCAGAAGGTGTTCAGTTTGCAAACAAATACGGTGCACGTATTTATGTTACAACAAACATTTTTGCTCATAATGAAAATATGGACGGACTTGAAGATTATTTAATGGGATTAGAGCGCGCTGGTGTTTCTGGAATCATCGTAGCTGATCCGTTAATTATCGAAACCTGTCGACGCGTTGCACCTAAGCTTGAAGTACATTTAAGTACGCAGCAATCACTTTCAAACTGGAAAGCCGTTCAGTTCTGGAAAGAAGAAGGATTAGAACGTGTTGTACTTGCTCGTGAAACGGGTGCTGAAGAAATGCGCGAAATGAAAGAAAAAGTGGATATTGAAATTGAAGCTTTTATTCACGGAGCGATGTGTATTGCTTATTCAGGCCGCTGCGTGCTAAGTAACCATATGACAGCGCGTGATTCAAACCGCGGAGGCTGCTGTCAATCATGCCGTTGGGACTATGATTTATTTAAAGTAGAAGACGGTAAAACGGAAACGGCTTTATTTGATGAGCAAGACGATCCGTTTGCAATGAGTCCAAAAGACTTAAATTTAATTCAATCTATTCCTCAAATGATTGAGCTGGGTATTGATAGCTTAAAAATTGAAGGACGTATGAAGTCGATTCACTATATCGCAACAGTGGTGAGCGTGTATCGCAAGGTGATTGACGCATACTGTGCAGATCCTGAGAATTTTGTGATTCAACAAGAATGGCTTGATGAGCTAGACAAATGTGCAAACCGCGATACGGCTCCTGCCTTTTTTGAAGGAGTTCCTGGAGTAGATGAGCAAATGTTTGGCGTACACGGCAAGAAAACAAAATTTGATTTTGCTGGTTTAGTATTGAATTATGATGAAGAAACAAGCATCGTGACATTGCAACAGCGTAACTATTTTAAACCGGGAGAAGAAGTGGAATTTTTCGGTCCGGAAATTAAAAACTTTACGCAAAAAATAGATAAAATTTGGGACGAAGATGGCAATGAACTAGATGCTGCGCGTCATCCGCTGCAAATTGTGAAATTTAAAGTGGACCAACCTCTATTTTCATATAACATGATGCGAAAGGGGATTTAAATATAAAATGGGGAAAAAGCCCGTTGTAATCGGTATCGCTGGTGGATCCGGTTCTGGTAAAACAACTGTAACCAAAGCTATTTATGAATATTTTAAAGGGCATTCTATTATGCTTCTTGAGCAAGACTATTATTATAAAGATCAAAGCGATGTACCGTTTGAACAGCGTTTGCAAACAAACTACGATCATCCTTTAGCATTTGATAATGATTTGCTGATTGAACACTTGCAAAACTTATTAAATTATGAGAGCATTGACAAACCGGTATATGATTACGCAATTCATACGCGCTCTGAAAAGGTAATTAGAGAAGAACCAAAAGATGTTATTATCTTAGAAGGTATTCTTGTACTAGAAGATCAGCGCTTGCGTAATTTAATGGATATCAAGCTATACGTAGATACAGATGCGGATCTTCGTATCATTCGTCGTATGCTTCGTGATATTAAAGAACGAGAGCGTACGCTTGAGTCAGTTGTTGATCAATACGTATCTGTCGTTCGCCCGATGCATAATCAGTTTGTTGAACCAACAAAACGTTATGCAGATATTATCATTCCTGAAGGCGGTCAAAACCACGTAGCGATTGACTTGATGGTCACTAAAATTCAAACAATTCTTGAACAAAATGCCATTTTATAATAACATAGCATAGATGCAGGAATTTTTTTGAAGACAATGCAGACATATTCTGCTAACTAAACACAAACATTATAAAGAATAGAGAAACGAGCAGCTTCTATTTTGAAGCTGTCATTTCTCTATTAACTGATTTTTCCACAGAGTGGAAAATTTTTTGTACATACAGAAATGGACTGTATACACTAGAGATTTTGAGTTCAAGAAGGAGTGAAGGGATTATGGCACAAGAAAAAGTATTTCCAATGACAGAAGAAGGAAAGCTAAAGCTAGAGCAAGAGCTAGAATATTTAAAAACAGTAAAACGTAAAGAAGTTGTAGAGCGTATCAAAATCGCCCGCAGTTTTGGAGATTTATCGGAGAACTCTGAGTACGATTCTGCAAAAGACGAGCAGGCTTTCGTAGAAGGCCGTATTACAACGCTTGAAAATATGATTCGCAATGCGAAAATTATTGAAGAAGATGTAGAAAACTCTTCTATTGTATCATTAGGTAAATCTGTAACATTTGTAGAGTTGCCAGATGGTGATGAAGAAACGTATACAATTGTAGGTAGTGCAGAAGCAGATCCGTTTGAAGGGAAAATTTCAAATGATTCGCCAATTGCTAAAAGTCTAATGGGCAAACAAATTGGAGATCAAGTAACTGTTCAAACTCCTGGTGGAGATATGTCAGTGAAAATTGTATCTGTTAAGTAAAACATCTGGTTGGAAGCGTTCTACTGAATGCTCGTAAGTAAAAAAGCTGACACGCGTCAGCTTTTTTTATATGATTTTAAAAAGCGGAGAGAATAGAAAAGATATGTAAGAAAGGAAAGATGAAAATGAAAGATATCGATTTTGCTAAAACAGCGCTTGTTTTAATTGATTTACAAAAAGGGATTGTTCCAATTGGAGGAGACGAAATTGTGGAGAAATCTGTTCAGCTTGTGAATCGTTTCCGCGAACAAAATGGATTTATTAGTTTTGTACGAGTAGATTTTCAAGATGGAAAAGATGCGTTGACGCCAGAAACGGATCAAAAGCCATCTGCTCCTCAAGAAAGACCTGCAGACTGGGCGGAATTCGATCCAAGACTTAATGTTCAAGAGAATGATTATATTGTGACAAAACGTCAGTGGGGAGCCTTTTTTGGGACAGATTTAGACCTTCAGCTTCGCCGAAGAGGAATTGATACAATTGTCCTTTGCGGAATTGCAACAAATATTGGTGTGGAAAGCACAGCTCGTGAAGCATTTCAGTATGGGTATAACCAAATTTTTATCACGGATGCCATGGCGACATTTACAAAAGAAGAGCATGAAGCAACTCTTTCTTACATCTTTCCGAAAATAGGAAAGCTAAGAACAACTCAACAATTTTTAACAGAAAATTAATAATAAAAACTTGCTGAATCAGCAAGTTTTTTGTGAAATGAAAAAAAGAATGAATATTTCTTAAGATAATGGTTTTAAAAGTAATGGCAACGTCGACACTTGTAAAGAGTGAGGTGTAGTCATGAAAATAATTCACAAGCGAATTTATATTACTCTTATTTTTATTTTATTATTAATTAGTGGACTGGGAGCACGGCTTGTTCAACTTCAGCTTGTCAGCACAGAATCTTTTACTGACAAAAAGATTAACTTAATTGAAGGAAGCGTAAAACAGCGTACGCAGGAAATGGTGGTAGATGACGGGCGAGGGAAATTTGAAGATAAAAATGGACAGTCTTTAACATCTATCACGCATAATCGCTTAGTCCTGTTTCCGTTTTTAGAAAAAATGAAGTGGCCTGTTCAGCAAGTAAGTGAAATCGTGGGAATGCAACCAAAGGAACTAACGAACAGACTAGCGAATGCTAAAACACCGGTTGTTATTACAAAAGAATTATCCCATGCACAAGTCGAAAAAATAAATGCATTAAAGGTACCTGGCGTATTTGGAATTCCTCTAAAAGATGAGCGTCCAGTTCCTCTTGCTGAACATTTAATCGGACTAGAGGCACAAAGCAGACAAATAATTGAAGAGAAGTATAGTGACAAATTGAAAAATGGAGCAATTAAATCAACTACGCCTGTAGGTATCTCAGGGATGCAGAGGGCTTTTGACGAGTTTTTGCTGCCGGAACAGGAGTCTAAGCTCCTTTATCATGTTGATCGCCTAGGTGGGCCTATGTTTGGCATCGATGTAAAATACACAGGCACAGCTAACCCTTATTATCCAGTCAGTGTGCGTACGACGCTTGATTTGTCTGCTCAGGAGCTAGTGGAGAATACATTAAATCATTATAAGTTAAAAGACGGAGGAGCCGTCTTAATTGATATAAAAAACAATAAAGTAATTGCGATGGCCAGCAGGCCTTCGATTAATAAGAAAGATCCATTTAAAAAGCAAAATGGTTCAGACAGCGTAGAAAATCGTTTGCTGACGCCACAAACTCCTGGATCTATATTTAAAACCGTAACAGCAGCTGCAGCGCTTGAACAAAATAAAATTCAGCCTTCTTTTACCTATAACTGCGATAAAAGTATTTATGGCAATAATGTAGAAGAAGATCATCAAAAAGGGCAGCTGACGTTTGAAGAAAGCTTCGCGCAAAGTTGTAATGCAACGTTTGCACAGCTAGCAAAAGAAATGATAATATCTAATCCGAATACCCTTGAACAATATGCCGATAAGTTAGGGCTTATTCAGCCTGTAGGATGGACGGGTGATGTGTTTCATTTTGAACATTTTAAGCAGTTTTTAGGAGAAAAATCGGGAAGAGTTTGGACAAATGAAAGAGAAAAAAAAGTACCAAATGCTGTAGCTCAAACGGCAATTGGACAGCTTGATGTAAAAGTGACTCCGCTTGCAGTAGCAAATATGATGGCGACAATTGCACGCGGAGGAGAAAAGAAACAGGTAAAAGCTGTAGATGCGCTAGAGTATAAAAACAACACGTCATTGTATACGTTTAAAGAGCATAAGCTAAAAGGAGATAGCATTAATAAAGCCACAGCTGCTTCTATGCAGCAGCTTTTAAAAGGTGTCGTACAGAGCGAAAAAGGAACAGGAAGAAGATTTCAAACCCTTCCTTATGAAGTGGCAGGAAAGTCAGGAACTGCTGAAATCAATGTGAAAGACGATATCGTCAATAAATGGTTTGCGGGTTACTTTCCTGCAGATGATCCAAAATATGCAATGGTAGTAGTGGATTTAAATACAAAAAGTGCGATATCTCCCACAAACAGCGTATTTTATGATATTGTTAAAGGGATGTATGACTTAAATACACGTTAAAACAAGAAGAATTTGTAAAAAATATTACAAATATACTTCAAATAAATTTTGATGCTTCATGTATAAGAAAACACATGTTAGAATAAAGCATTATAAAAGTTGGAGGAAATTGTAGCAATGAATAACAATCGTTCTTCAAGACACGAAAACAAAGAAAAAAAAGTAAACCGATTATATAATCTGTTAATTGCTGTCGTAGCAGTTTTAATTGTATTTGTCGGTGGTACGATGATTCTTGGAAATAAGGATAAATCGGATAACCAAGCGGAAACAACTCAAAACAATCCGCAAACAAATGACCAAAAAACGGACAAGACGGCTAAAAAAGACGATGATTCTTCGAAAGATGATCAAGCAACGGACGATCAAAGTTCTGAAGACGATCAAAGTTCTGAAGATGACCAAAGCTCTGAAGATGATCAAGCAACAGATGAAGAATCAAATGACTCAGATTCACAGGCTGAAGTAGAGAAAAATCCAGAGCCTGGCGTGGCAGAACGCAAGGTAGATCCTTCATGGGATTCAGTAGGTACGTCACAAGATGCACCTGCAGCAACTTATAAAAAAGGATCAACGGATTGGAACGAAATGCTAAAAGCTGTAGGCGAAGGGTCAGGCATTAGCCCAAGCAATATGACCGTATGGCGTTTAGGGAATAACGGTGGCGTAGGTAAAGCCGTAGCTACGGTTAGTCCTAAAGGCAACTCATCAACAAAATATCGCGTTCAAATTGAATGGGTAGATGGAGAAGGCTGGAAGCCCGCAGTAGTGGATAAGCTTCAATAAGAAAAGCAGCGCGCTAGCGCTGCTTTTTTAATTTGAAATGAACAACCGCAGAGTACAGTTTTTTACCTTGTTCATAGTCCACAGACATTTGATGAGATACGCTATGCACCTCAAGCAAAATCGCTTTATTTTGATCAATTTTTTCCGCAATTTGTTTCTCAAGCATTTTAACATCAGGCGCTTCAAAAAATTCTATTTTATCTTCAATCATTTCAAATTCAAAATTCATCTTACGACCTCCTTACCTCATTACTATAGTATAGCAAATAGAAAGTTAAAAGCTTAAAATATTTATAAATGAAGAACAAACGATAGCTAAAAACATACTATATCCATAAGAATTATTAGTTATAAGGAGGCGTTTTTTATGGGTCTAGAGTTTTTAGATATCTTTGAAAAGTGGGCGAATGAGTATGATGCATCGGTAAGCGGGAAAGATGAACAGTATAGAGAAGTGTTTCGCAATTATAATGAAATCTTAGAGTATGTAGCAGACCGTTCAATAGGGCATGTGATAGAATTTGGAACAGGGACTGGAAACTTAACAAAAAAACTGTTAGAAAAAGAACTGACTGTAGTAGGAATTGAACCTTCAGTACCAATGAGACAATTGGCACACCAGAAATTAGGGGCAGATGTTTTAGTCACACCAGGAGACTTTTTACAATTTGATACATCATTGTTTCCAGCAGAGAGCTTAGTTAGTACGTATGCTTTTCATCATTTAACAGATAAAGAAAAAGAAGAAGCTGTGATAAACTATGGAAAGTTACTTCAAACCGGTGGTAAAATAGTGTTTGCTGATACAATGTTTGAAACAGCGGATTCATTTGCTGATACCATTGTTCAGGCAAAACGAAAAGGGTATACGCAACTAGCAGAAGATCTAGAGAGGGAATACTATACAACCATTCCCGTCTTAAAGCAAATCTTTGAAAGCAATGGTTTTCACATAACCTTTACACAATTTAATCACTTTGTGTGGGTATTGGAGGCAACGAAACAATAGTAGAAAGAGGTTTTAAAATGAAAGTAGCAATCATTGGAGCAATGGAAGAAGAAGTGACGATTTTACGCGATAAAATTGAAAATCGTCAAGAAACAGTAATCGCAGGATGTGAATACTCGACAGGAACAATCAGCGGTGTGGAGGTTGTATTATTAAAATCAGGTATTGGAAAAGTAAATGCGGCGTTATCTACAGCCATCTTACTAGAAAAGTTCAAACCTGATTACGTTATTAATACAGGATCAGCAGGCGGCTTCCATCCGGAGTTAAACGTAGGAGATGCGGTTATTTCAACAGAAGTTCGTCATCATGATGTAGATGTAACGGTATTCAACTATGAATACGGTCAAGTACCAAACTTGCCTGCAGCTTTTAAAGCAGATGAAAAACTAGTTCGTCTTGCTGAAGAAAGCGCTCTTGAAGTAACGGATATGAAAATTGTAAAAGGACTAATTGCTACAGGGGATTCGTTCATGAACGATCCTGTGCGCGTAGAGTTTGTCCGCTCTAAGTTTCCAGACCTGTATGCAGCTGAAATGGAAGCGGCGGCCGTTGCTCAAGTATGCTATCAATTTGACGTACCGTTTGTTATTCTTCGTGCTCTTTCTGACATCGCCGGCAAAGAATCAAATGTTTCTTTTGAGCAATTTTTAGAAAAAGCAGCTGTTAATTCAACGAAATTAGTATTGAATTTTATTACAAAATTAAAATAAGCTGTTCGTAAAATATAGAGTTTGTTTTCGTCTACACTCTGCATCGTTTATCATAACATGGGGTGTAGACTATATTTTCACTTTAATTCCGACTTAATTTATAGGTTAAGTTATATTATTCTTTAGCGAGGTGTTCAAGATTATGAAGGTAGCCAAAAACGTTCATGAATTGATTGGAAACACACCTGTGATTGAGATTACACAATTTGATTTACCCAGAGAAATCAGGATATTTGCTAAACTGGAATATGTTAATCCAGGAGGAAGTGTAAAAGATCGTTTAGGAAAAGAACTGCTGAAAGAAGCTCTTAGCTCTGGAAGACTGAAGCGAGGCGGAACGGTGATTGAGCCTACTGCTGGAAATACGGGAATTGGGCTGGCTTTAGCTGCTCTTCAGCACGAAATAAACGTCATATTATGTGTTCCAGAAAAATTCAGTATTGAAAAACAGCAGCTTATGAAGGCTTTGGGGGCAACTGTGGTTCAAACACCTACTGAAGCTGGTATGAAAGGTGCTATAAACAAGGCTCAAGAGCTGCTGCGTGAAATACCTGGTTCTTATTGTCCTCAGCAGTTTGCTAATCCGGCTAATCCTATGACTTATTACAAAACCTTAGGGCCAGAAATATATGAACAGCTTGATGGAAAAATCGACGTGTTTGTAGCTGGAGCAGGTACAGGTGGAACATTTATGGGTACAGCAAAATTTTTGAAAGAAAAAAATCCTTCTCTAAAAGCAGTCATTGTTGAGCCAGAAGGTTCGATTTTAAACGGTGGGAAATCCGGCCCTCACTTAACTGAAGGAATTGGAATGGAGTTCATCCCTGATTATATGGATCGGTCTTATTTTAATGCTATTCATACTGTTGAAGATGTTTATGCTTTTCAAAGAGTGAAAGAGCTGGCTTTAAAAGAAGGGTTACTAGTAGGGAGCTCTTCAGGAGCAGCCTTCGAAGCAGCCCTGCTCGAAGCAAAAAATGCAGAAAAAGGCGCTCATATTGTCACTATTTTTCCCGATAGCAGCGAACGGTACTTAAGTAAAAATATTTACAGTGGAGGAAGATAAGATGAAACGTAAAACACAATTAATTCATGGTGGAATTGTTGGCGATGAACAGACGGGTGCTGTCTCTGTTCCTATTTATCAAGTGAGCACTTATAAACAAGAGGGAGCTGGAAAACATACGGGATACGAATATTCGAGAACCGGTAACCCTACACGACACGCCTTAGAAGAACTTATCAAAGAAATTGAAGGAGGATATGCTGGGTTTGCGTTTGGATCTGGTATGGCAGCTACTACTGCTGTATTCATGCTGTTTAACAGCGGAGATCATGTGCTAATTACAGATGACGTATACGGAGGAACGTACCGAGTGATTACAAAAGTGCTGAGCCGTATTGGCATTGAAGCTACTTTTATTGATACAAGCGACATCGAAAATATTAAGAAAGAAATTCGCCCCAACACAAAAGCTATTTATATCGAGACTCCCACGAATCCTCTCCTAAAAATTACTGACTTGCAGCAGGCTTCTTCAGTAGCTAAACAGCATCACTTACTTACCATCGTTGATAACACATTCAGTACCCCGTATTGGCAAAACCCTATCGAAAAAGGTGCGGATATCGTTCTGCACAGTGCAACTAAGTATCTAGGCGGCCACAGTGACGTTGTAGCAGGGCTAGCCGTTGTGAATTCGCCTAAATTGGCAGAAGACCTCCATTTTATTCAAAATGCGACTGGAGGCATTTTAGGACCCCAAGATTCTTGGCTTTTGATGAGGGGGATTAAAACATTAGGAATACGAATGGAAGAACATGAATTCAACACTGGGAAAATAGTAGAATTTTTACTTGCTCATCCTGCTGTTACAAAAGTATATTATCCAGGATTAAACACCCACCCAAACCACCTCATTGCTAAAAAGCAAGCAAGAGGTTTTGGGGGAATGGTTTCTTTTGATGTGGGAAGCGAAGAGAAAGCGGAACAAGTACTGAGCAAAGTGAAGTATTTTACATTAGCAGAAAGTTTAGGAGCCATTGAAAGCCTTATTTCCATTCCTTCTAAAATGACTCATGCTTCTATACCGAGCGACCGACGTAAAGAGCTAGGAATTACAGATGGATTAATTCGTATTTCTGTAGGCCTTGAAGATGTAGAAGATTTAATTGAAGACTTAGAAGAGGCATTGAAATAAGGGTGGTAAAAATAGGATTTTTATAGACCTATAGATCTATGATAGAGTAGAGTTATAACATTCTACTGAGAAGGTGATTGTATGAAAGCTCAACGCATCAAAGCAAAAATTGAAGATTACAGCCGCTTTATTTACGTCCTTCTAGCCGTAAGTACATTCTTGTACATTGGTGTTATGATTGGCCAAGGTGAAAAAAGTGATATGCAGCTTGGAATAATGGAAGCCATCGTTATTCTTTTTGCCGCCCTTGCCTTTTATTTTAGTTATCAAACTAAAAAACTGAAAAAAGAACTAATGAAAGAAAAAGAATAATAGATATAAAAAGGCGATCATATATCGTCTTTTTTTTATGAGGGTTGAAAAAATAAAAAAATTCCCTATTTTTCAAAAAAACAGTTTACTTTTTATGAGTCCGTGGATATAATTACCATTGTAAGGAAAATACTTTATTAAAAGGAGGTCGAGTCATATGTTAAGACGTTTATCAGTTATGGGTCATCCAGTTTCAACTATGTTCAAAAATCGTCTATATACGTATACTATTCGGCCGTGTTCCTGTATCAAGTAACTTTCTTACTTTGATCATTAAAACACGTTAATTCACCACAGGTGCGAATAGTAGCCCTGTGGTTTTTATTATTTTTCAGCCACAGGATGCTTATGCATTACTGTGGCTTTTTTGTGTATAAGGAGGTGATTGTAATGACACTGAACATTTTCTTTTTAACTATTACCATAAAGTCTCGTCAATACTCTGAGGCAGAAATTAAGCATGAACAGTATGTAAGACAATTAGAAGAAGAAATAAAAGACCGCAAGTATGAGTTTTACCGTCATTTCTAATTTGAACAGTGGAAAGGAGTGGATGAATGATGATTAATCAAAAAGGATATATCGTTGTATGGCTGCTTGTGGAGAAAGATTCCACCTAAATGATTAGTAGGGGGAGTAATGATGTGTTTGCTACGGATTATCATTTGGAAATTATTTTAAAAAAAGAGCGGAAAGAAGGATTAATTCTCCTTCTTTCCGCTCTTTTTTTTCTCTTTTTCGGCTCTGTAAAATTCGTGAAACATTTTCATGAGCGCTCGCTTTTCAATTCGCGAAACATAACTTCTTGAAATATTTAATTCTTTTGCAATTTCTCGCTGGGTTTTTTCATCCTGCAGATCCAAACCGAAGCGACCAACAATTACTTCCTTTTCCCGATCATCGAGAATATCGATGTATTCTTTTATTTTTTCTAATTCCATATTTAGTTGAATCATATCAATTACATCGTCTGATTCTGATTTTAATACATCAATCAAACTGATTTCATTTCCTTCTTTATCCTGGCCAATTGGATCATGCAGAGACACATCTTTTTTTGTTTTTTTGAGCGCTCGCAAGTGCATCAATATTTCATTTTCAATACATCGTGCGGCATAAGTAGCTAATTTTGTTCCTTTTCCCTGCGAATAACTTTCGATTGCTTTAATTAAACCGATTGTCCCAATTGAAATTAAATCTTCTGCATCCTCTCCCGTGTTTTCAAACTTTTTAACAATATGCGCAACGAGCCGGAGATTGTGTTCGATAAGAAGGTTTCGCGCTTCTTGATCTCCTTGTTCCATTAAAGATAAATATCTCTTTTCTTCAGCAGCAGACAAGGGTTGAGGAAAGGCATTGTTTTTTACGTAGGAAACAAGGAAAACCAATTCTTTAAAGAAATAGCCTAGTGCGGTAAATAATGCAGACATCTCTTCACCTCCATAAGGGGATATCAACTTGTGAGAGACTAACATTACACTATATGTAAAAAGAAGGATGTCTTTGCCTGTACGTTTAAAATTCCCCCCGGGGACAAGAGAGTTTGAAAAAGTCCACAGATTTTTCTTTATAGATAGTTACCAGCCTATACAGGGAAAAGGTATGTACATACGCTAATAGTAGTTCATAGTGTAAGGAGGGAAAGTATGTACGGTTACGGAGGCTGCTGTTATCCTAATTATCCAGCTTACCCATGTGGAGGAGGCTTCGGCTGGGGACTTGGATTGTTGATTGTTCTGTTTGTCCTGTTATTAATTTTCGGAAGCTTCTATTGGTTTTTTAGCTGCTGGTATTAAAAAAAACTCATGCATGCGCATGAGTTTTTTTAGATGACATATCCTACCGAATAGAATCATTCATTTTTAAGAATTCTTAAGGAATTTTCGCTTTGTTTCTTAAAGAAGATGATTTATTCTATAATTAAGAAAAGAAGCAAGACGATAATATTCCTCTGCAAAAGTAAATGGAGCTCTACACTTTTTTTAGCTTGAAAGTACTAATCATCAAGCAAGCGAGTACGATAATTAAAAACATATAAAAGTGTGAAGGCAAATAAGGGACGCCCAAGTAGCTAAGAGTTAATAAACAACCTGCTGCGGTAATAGGGAGCCCTGTAAAATACCCAGTATTTTCTGTGATGTTAAAGCGGGCAAGACGAAGTGCTCCGCAAGCAATGTAACAGATGGTAACAATTGAACCTGCAGCACCAAAGTGAGACAAAATACTTTGATAAAGTAGTAGAGCTGGAGCGATGCCAAATGATATAATATCGCACATGGAGTCCAGTTGTTTTCCAAGTTCAGATTCAATTTGCAGCTTTCTGGCTACCATGCCGTCGAATCGGTCTGCTAACGCTGCTAAAAAAATTAGTAATAAACTTAAGTTCAATTCATTTTTCATGACAAATAAAATAGCAAAGCTTCCTAAACTTAAATTAACAATCGTTAAGGAGTTTGCTGCTTGGGATCTCAGCTTTTTAATTGTATGATCTAGATACTCTAATAAAAACAATTTCCTCACTCCTTTAAAGGATGGAATGAACTAAAGGTAAAAATAATGGTAATTTCATTGTAGACGCAAACCTTATTCTAGTAAAGAACTATTCAGTATGTGGAGGTAAAATTATTGTTGCAGCACCTGTATCGAACATTTATTGAGCTTACGAATCATCAAGGATCATCGAAGCTCATTCGAAAATTCACTTTCTCTAAATGGAGTCGGTTTGTTATACCCTCCTATACAAAAGTTTTTAAAGTAAATAAAGAAGAAATGGACAAGCCTCTGCATCACTATCAAACCTTACACGAGCTATTTATTCGCCGTTTGAATCCTTCTGCCCGTCCGGTCGATCAGCAGAAAGACAGCGTTGTCAGTCCTGTAGATGCAAAGATAGAAGCATATGGAGTCATTACGCCTCAAAAAGAAATGATTGTAAAAAACAAACCTTATTCTATACAGGAAATGGTTTCAAATGATCTCATTCTTGAAAAATATATAGAAGGACAGTTTATTATTCTCTATCTTAGTCCGAAAGACTATCATCGCATTCACAGTCCTCTTAAAGCCCAAGTGGGGAATACGTGGACTGTTGGACAAAAGTCTTATCCAGTAAATTCATTAGGAATCAAGTACGGGAAAGAACCGCTGGTGAAAAATTTCCGGAAGCTCACGGAGTTAACATTTGAAAATGGTCACATGCTGATGGTAAAAGTAGGAGCCATGTTTATCAACAGCATTGAAGCGGTTTCTAAAAAAGAAGTAGTCGAAAAAGGGGAAGAAATGGCTTACTTCACGTTTGGTTCGACTGTCATTTTATTATTTGAGAAGAACTCAATCACTTTTGATTCTAACGTTCACTCAGGTTCTTATGTAAAGTATGGAGAACCAATTGCTCATTTGAAAAAATAGAGCCTATATAATAAAAGAGTAGATAGATAAATGAAGATGTAGCTTTCTTTTATTAAGAAGGCTCTTTTATTCGTTAAGAAGGAATTTGTATGCTAATCTTTAATGATCTTCTTTCAATTTCCTCTTCAATTAATTTTATAAAATCAGGGCTTAACTGCAGTTCGGTTGCTTTGCTGTATGATTCAATAAGCAGCTCATCTGATAATTTTCTCATAAGATTGCCGCCACCTCCTACTAAAATAAATATCCTAAAAAGTTATATTTAAATGCTAATAAATTCCTTATTTATAATCTAACATGAATCAAATAAAGGAACAATCGTTCTGTTATCCACAGCTTTCGGTGGATAAAATGTGGGTATGTTGTTTATAATTACCATTAATTGCTGAACTATAACAGAGGATAATGTGTATAAACTTATCCACATAATTAGGCTTATCATTTTTTGTCGAAAACTTTTAACAGAATTTGTTTACCACTTACCCTATTTGATAAGTAATAAACGTTTTCTGCACTATTTTTTATTTTAAGTTTGCAGAGAGTGAATATATCGTAAGCCTACGAACAAATAGAGGTTTGCTACCTTTTGTCAATAACTTTCTGTATAAAGTTAAAGCATTCACAAGGCATATCCTTTATACTAAGAAAAGACCTGTTTTTGAAGAGAATAAAATTTTAGGTTGGAAAATAACAAGAAGTCGTTATAATGATAGACGGCGTTAATTTTAGTATGTAACTATATATTCGAGGTGCATGATACGTGTTGAAACTTTTTTTACCAAATGAACATGTGAAAAACGTGTTTCAAATTAAGCCAGACGATTTGAAAGAGCGCGGAATAAAAGGAATTATTACCGACTTAGATAACACGTTGGTGGAATGGGATCGCCCTGATGCCACTCCGGAATTAATTGAGTGGTTTCAGTTAATGAAAGATAGTGGAATTAAAATTACGATTGTATCGAATAATGTGGAGAAACGAGTCAAGCTGTTTTCAGATCCAGTTGGACTTCCATTTGTATATAAAGCACGCAAACCGATGCGTAAAGCATTTAGAAGAGCTCTTCGTGATATGGAGTTGCAAAAAGATGAGGTTGTAGTTATTGGTGACCAGCTTTTAACGGATGTATTAGGAGGAAATCGTCTCGGCGTATATACGGTTTTGGTTGTACCAGTTGCGCAAACAGATGGATTTGTAACGAAATTTAACCGTAAAATGGAACGAAGAATTCTAGGTTGGATGAAACGAAAAGGTATGATTAACTGGGAGGATTAAAACGTGAGTGAAGAAAAATTACAGTGCGTAGGATGCGGAGTGGAGATTCAAACAGAACGACCGGATGAACTTGGCTATGCTCCAAAATCAGCACTAGAAAAAGAAGTTATTATTTGCCAGCGATGCTTTCGCTTGAAGCATTATAATGAAGTACAAGATGTTTCCTTAACAGACGATGATTTTTTAAAAATCTTAAATGGAATTGGTCAAACGGACGGTTTAGTTGTAAAAGTTGTAGATATCTTTGACTTTAACGGCAGCTGGTTACCTGGTTTGCATCGATTTGTTGGAAATAACAAGGTTCTTTTAGTGGGAAATAAAGCAGATTTACTGCCAAAGTCTATAAAGAAAAATAAACTAATTCATTGGATGAAGCGAGAAGCGAAAGAGCTTGGGCTAAAATCAGTGGATGTGTTCCTCATGAGCGCGCAAAAAGGACAAGGAATTCGAGAAATTGCCGAAGCCATTGAACATTATCGCGAAGGTAAAGATGTATATGTTGTGGGATGTACAAACGTTGGTAAATCAACATTTATCAATGCCATTATTAAAGAAGTAACGGGAGAAAAAGATATTATTACCACATCTCAATATCCGGGCACAACGCTGGATATGATTGATATCCCGCTTGATAACGGCGCGTCTTTATATGATACGCCTGGTATTATTAATCACCATCAGATGGCTCACTATGTAGATAAACGAGACTTAAAGCTGATTTCTCCTAAAAAGGAAATAAAGCCGAAGGTTTATCAGCTAAATGAAGGGCAAACGTTATACTTTGGAGGACTGGCGCGCTTAGATTATGTACAGGGAGGCCGCAAATCATTAACATGTTATGTATCAAACGATTTGCATATCCATCGTACGAAGCTTGAAAAAGCAGATGAGTTGTATGAAAAGCAAGCAGGTGAACTGCTTCAGCCGCCGCGCCCAGAGCAAATGGATGAGTTTCCTGAACTGGTTGCACATGAATTTACAATAAAAAATGAAAAAACGGATATTGTTTTTTCAGGGCTGGGCTGGGTGACGGTTAATGAGTCAGGTTCAAAAGTTGTGGCGCATGCACCAAAAGGAGTCGGCGTATTTGTGCGCGATTCTTTAATTTAAACAAAAAGGGGAAAAAATCTTGAGTACATTATATGGGCTAGTTGGTTATCCGCTTGGGCATTCACTATCGCCATTGATGCAAAATGATGCCTTTAAACGTCTGAATATGGATGCTCATTATGAAGCTTTTCCAATTGAACCTGTTCATTTTGAGTCAGCCATTGGAGAGCTAAAAGATAAAAACATTCAAGGATTTAATGTCACGATTCCTTATAAAGTTGATATTATGAAGCATTTGGATGAAGTCGATCCATTAGCAAAGGCAATTGGCGCTGTAAATACAGTTGTTAATCAAGATGGCCGTTATATTGGATACAATACCGACGGAGAGGGGTATGTGACGTCTTTACTCAAAGCAGTAGAAGGAAGCTTATCCCCAAAAAGAATTTTAATTATTGGAGCTGGAGGAGCCGCAAAAGCTATTTTTTATACAATTGCAGCTCAGCATGCTCCCGAGGTAATTGCGATATGCAATCGTACCGTCGAAAAAGCAGCTGTATTAGCTAACGAGCTGCCTTTTTCGACGAAAACGGCGGCGATGTCTATTTCTGATGCAGAAAAACAATTAGATACATTCGATATTATTATTAATACCACTTCAGTGGGAATGTATCCTAACGTGGATGAGCTGCCATTAGCACTTACTTTATTGCAAAAAGAAGCCGTAGTCAGCGATATTATTTACAACCCTTTAAAAACAAAGCTTTTAAAAGAGGCTGAAGCAAAAGGGGCAGGCACTCATAACGGTGTCGGTATGTTTGTACTGCAAGGTGCACTTGCATTTGAAAAGTGGACGAACGTCCGTCCTGACGAAGAGGCAATGGAACACATTGTTCTTTCAACACTAACTAAGAGATAAGATACAACGGAGGTTTTTATGTTAACAGGTAAACAAAAACGTTTTTTACGTTCAAAAGCACATCATTTAAATCCAATTTTCCAAGTAGGAAAAGGTGGAGTCAACGAAAATATGATTGGTCAAATTGCTGATGCATTAGAAGCAAGAGAATTATTAAAAGTAAGCATTCTGCAAAACTGTGACGAAGATCGTGATACGGTTGCTGCTCGATTAACAAAAGGAACAAAAGCAGAGCTTGTACAAGTGATTGGAAATACAATTGTATTATATAAAGAATCACGCGAAAATAAGCAGTTAATGCTTCCAAAAGTGAAATGAAATAGAGCGGGGAAACCCGCTCTATTTAAAAATGAAGTAAATTAAAGGAGTCGGGGATTGTTGAAGAGTATTGGAATTTTAGGTGGAACATTCAACCCGCCTCATTTGGGGCATTTAATGATGGCAAATGAGGTTTTGCATGCCTTGAAATTAGATGAGATATGGTTCATGCCGTCGTACATTCCACCTCATAAAACAATCAAAGAGCCTATTGAGCCATATCATCGTTTACACATGCTAAAGCTAGCTATTGAAGAACATGATCAATTTACCCTGCAGCCGATCGAATTTGAGCGCAAAGAGCCTTCATATACATACGATACGATGAGAATACTAACGGAGAAATATCCAACGTATCAGTTTCATTTCATCGTTGGTGCTGATATGGTAGAATATTTGCCGAAGTGGTATGAAATTGATGAATTAGTCAATTTGGTTACATTTGTAGGTGTAAAACGCCCGGGGTATACCATTACGTCCCCTTACCCGATAAAAGAAGTAGAAGTTCCGCAGTTTGATGTCTCCTCTTCCTTTATTCGTGAACGAGTAGTAAAGAAAGAAACCATTCGTTATTTTATACCTGCTGGTGTTAAACAATATATCGAGGAGAATCAATTATATGAATCGAACTGAGGCATTAGAAATCGTAAAGAAACAGTTAACAGAACGCCGTTATATTCATACTGTCGGGGTAATGGAAACAGCAATTGAATTAGCTAAGCGTTTTGAAGCAGACGAAAAAAAAGCAGAACTGGCTGCTATTTTTCATGACTACGCCAAATTTCGTCCAAAGGAAGAGATGAAGCAAATTATTATTGATCAAAACATGAGCCCTTCTTTATTGGAATACAATACCGAATTATGGCATGCTCCAGTAGGCGCGTTTTTAGTGAGAAATGAAGTAGGGATTACGGATAAGGAAGTATTGGATGCGATTGCTTACCATACATCCGGAAGACCTGGCATGACGTTACTTGAAAAAATTGTGTACGTTGCTGATTACATTGAACCCGGAAGAAGATTTCCAGGTGTTGATGAAGTGCGGGAGTTAGCTAAAACGGACTTAAATGCAGCACTTATTCAATCACTGAAAAACACCATTTCTTTTTTAATGACTAAACATCAGGCCGTTTATCCCGATACGATGATGACATATAATGATTTAATCTTAGGAGGTCAAACACATGACTGAACGTGAATTGCTATCTCTTGTTGTAGAAGCAGCAGACGATAAAAAAGCAATCGATATCGTAGCGTTAAATATGGAAGGAATCTCACTTGTGGCAGATTATTTTGTTATTTGTCACGGTAACTCAGATAAACAAGTGCAGGCAATCGCTCGTGAAATTAAAGAAAAAGCACACGAACAAGGCATTTCTGTGAAGCGTTTAGAAGGATTTGAGCAGGCTAAGTGGGTTCTTGTTGATCTTGGAGATGTTGTGGTTCACATTTTCCATAAAGATGAGCGCGGATATTATAACTTAGAACGCTTATGGGGAGATGCACCATTTGTAAGTTCAGAAGAGCTACAGCTATGAGCAGGTACGGAGAATTTGCCTACGTATATGATCAGCTAATGGCAGACGTTCCGTATGACGATTGGGCTGAATTTTTTAATCAGCAGGTGGCAAAAGCGAAAAAAAAGCCTGACAGTATATTAGACCTTGCCTGCGGCACGGGAGAACTCTCCGTTCGATTTGCACAAGAAGGTTTCTCCGTAGTAGGCGTTGATTTGTCTGATGATATGCTTATGGTAGCCCAGGAAAAGGCGGCAGAAGCAGGGTTAACGCTATCTCTTTTTCAGCAAAACATGGCGGAACTTGAGTTATTGAAAGAGTTCGACTGTGTAGTAATCTTTTGTGATTCTTTGAACTATTTGCAAAGTGATAAAGAAGTTCAAGAAACCATTCAACGTGTATATAAGCACTTAAAACCAGGTGGGCTCTTTATATTTGATGTTCATTCAGTGCACAAGATGAAAGACGTATTTGGAAATCAATCTTTTTCTTACGTAGATGAAGACGTGTCATATATTTGGAACTGCACCTATGACGATACAGACACGCGCGTAGAGCATGATATTACGTTTTTTGCTTATGATGAAGAAATGGATGCATATCATCGCTTTGATGAGGTGCATGCTCAGCGCACTTGGTCGATTGACGATTATCAATCATGGCTGAGCGAAGCTGGTTTTATAAATATAGAAGTAAGTGCAGATTTCAAAATGAGTGAGCCTACTTCAAACAGTGAGCGCATCTTTTTCTCTGCGCAAAAAAAAGAAGCCGAGTAGAGGCTTCTTTTTTTGTTTCAAAGCAGGATTTCTACAGAAATTATGGAATAAGACTATCAAACTGATTGTGAACAAGCTCAATGTCTTCGTCAAATTTTTCATGTGTCTTTTGAAATACGTGCACAAACATCTCTCCGAGTTCAGCTTCTAAAACTTTAATACCTTCTCCGGTTACACCGCCTTTTACGCATACTTTATCCTGCAAGGTAGGAAGCGTAAATATTTCTTTTTCCAACAGTTTTCCCATTCCAATAATCATATCACTGGCCATGACGGTAGCTTCTTCTTCAGAAATATTTGTTTCTTGAACTGCTGCATCAATAAAGCGTTGAAGCAAAAAGCTGAAGAATGCAGGACCGCAGCTTACGATATCGGATGATACACGCGTAATCGTTTGATCAATAGCCACAGGCTTTGACATAGATGAAAATAATTCATGTAAATAATTTTGGTAAAAAGGCGTACATCTTTCTCCAAACGTGAAAAGAGAAACACCTGCTAATGCCCGATTCGTAATGCTAGGGATAATTCTAGCTGCTTGACTCGGAATGAGGCGTTCGATTTGTTCTACGCTAATTGGACTGGTAATGGATACAATGCAATGATCTTTCGTCAGCAGTGGTTCTAATTTTATTAAAAGGGGGTGAATATCCAATGGCTTAACACAAATAAAAATGACTTTGGATGCGTGAACAACTTCTTCAGCTGTATCAGCAACATTAATTTTTTTATGCTGCTGTTGAATCTCTTTGGCTCTTTTTTTTGTGCGATTCATAATAGTGATTTTAGAAGGACGTACGGCTTTTGATTCAATAAACGCATCAATTAATATTTTCCCCATGTTTCCTGTTCCGATAAACCCTATGTTCACTGATTCATTCCCTCCTTCAAAAGCCTTTTCTTCTAAACACTATGAAGACGTAATGGAATTTATGACGTTACTTCAAAATTCAAAGGAGTGTACAATTTGACTTTTTCAAAAAAACAATGGCTAATTGGCTGTATTTGTTTAGCAATTGGGTTGGCTTTTTATATCTATCGCACAGGCGGAGAGAAATCGGAAAGTTCTCTTCAAACCTCAGATATGATAAAGGCAGAATCTTCTGCTGCAAAAAAAGAAGGAGAGTCGTCTGATCAAGTAATTTCGAGCCAAGATTCCCCGTTTGTTATGGTGGATATTAAAGGAGCTGTTCAGAAGCCTGGTGTATACCAGCTTCCGAAAGACGCAAGGGTAAAAGATGCTCTAGCACAAGCCGGAGGCGCTACGAAAGAGGCGGACTTAAGACAGCTCAATTTAGCTAGCAAGCTACAAGATGAAATGGCTGTTTACATTCCAGCTACTGGAGAAGAAATCCCGCCTTCATCTCCAGTTTCTTCAATCTCTTCCTCAGGAACTTCAAATGATCAGCCCCTGGTTAATATCAATACAGCGAACACTGATGAACTGCAAACGCTAAATGGAATTGGACCTTCAAAAGCGAGTGCCATCGTTTCATATCGAGAGGAAAATGGCTTGTTTCAAACAGTAGAGGATTTGGGGCAAGTATCAGGTATTGGCGAGAAGTCGCTAGAAAAAATCAAAGCTCAAATTACGGTACAGTAGAGACTTATTGACGAAAAAGGAAAAGAAACGCTACACTATGAAAGAGACAAGTATAATTATAATTATTGAGTTTTAAATAAAAAGGTAGGGAATGAGATGAACCGGATTTCATGGGATCAATATTTTATGGCACAAAGCCATTTGCTAGCCTTAAGAAGCACTTGTGAACGTCTGGCTGTTGGGGCTACAGTGGTGCGTGATAAACGTATTATAGCTGGAGGATACAACGGCTCGATCAGCGGAGGCGTGCATTGTGCTGACGAAGGCTGTTATGTGATTGATGGACACTGTGTAAGAACTGTCCATGCAGAAGTGAATGCACTCTTGCAGTGTGCTAAGTTTGGTGTGAAAACAGAAGATGCGGAAGTATACGTCACGCATTTTCCGTGTTTAAACTGCTGTAAAGCCCTTATTCAAGCGGGAATTAAAACAGTATATTACGCTAATGATTACAAAAATCATCCGTATGCTGTTGAGTTATTTCAACAGGCGGGAGTGAAAACAGCAAAAGTTGAACTTGATGACGCAATCATTGACTTAAAAAGTAAAGAGAAGCTTCAATTTGTGACGGATGTTCTCGCTCGTTTAGAAAAAAGCGGAGCGGACGAAGCAGAAGTGATGAATTTACAGCGTGAAGCTCTCGCTTTGTTTACGGCAAATTAAAGGTAAAAGAGGTTTTTTTCTTGGTAACAGTAAGAAGCCTCTTTCTTTTAAGAAGAAAGGAGCTAAAAGTGAAAGGATATTATATTTACTGTGCTTTTAGCATGATGCTAGCTTTATATGTATATGATAATCATTCCGCTGTAAGCCTGTTTTTGCTAATCGTACTTTTCATTTTTCAATGGCTACAATGTCCGAGGAAAGTGGTTATTACTTCTGCACTGTTGAGTGTTTTGTGCGTCTACCTATTAGCTGAGACAAATAAGCATAACAAAACGGTTCTTTTAACTGAATCTTCTTCTTTTACAGGTGAAATTTCCTCTGTGCCGCATAGTGACGGCGACAAACTTACTTTTAAGTTTACGGTTCAAAATGAAGAGGTCATGGCTTTTTATAAACTAAAAACGTTGGAAGAGAAACAGCAGCTCGAAAAGCTAACGATTCATCAAGTTTGTCAACTAGCGGGGCAATTAACTTCTCCTTCACCTGCTCGCAACCTTCATGCATTTGATTATCAGCAATATTTGTACCATCAGTCTATTCATTGGCAGCTTAACGTCAAGAGACTTGATTTGGTAAAATGCCAGCTCCCCACTCTAACTCCACTTACGTACCTTACCTTTATTCGTCAAAAAGGAATTAATTATATTCAACAAAATATGTCGGATCCAGGCGCTGGGTTTATGCAGGCACTAATTTACGGCGAGCGCACCGGCATCGCAGAAGAGAGTATCAAGCGCTATCAGCAATTTGGTTTAATACACTTGCTTGCCATATCAGGTCTTCATGTTGGACTGCTGACAGCAATGTGTTTTTATTTGCTCATTCGGATTGGAATAACGCGCGAGCGAGCCATTACGCTTTTACTTTTGCTTCTTCCTGTATACATGGTTTTGGCCGGTGGCAGCGCTTCAGTTGTCCGAGCTGTTTTTATGAGTATGCTGATGCTTATATCGATAAAAATACAAAGAAAAATTCTTTTGGTTGATAGCATCAGCCTTGCTTTTATAGCCATGCTGCTTTTTAAGCCGTACTATTTATTTGATGTAGGGTTTCAGCTTTCTTTTGCCGTTAGTTTTGCATTGATTTTATCGAGTCAGACGATTTTACCTCGTTTTCATTCTTCTTTCAGCCAGCTCATGGTTGTTTCAGCGATTGCACAAGTCAGTTCACTTCCTTTATTGTTGTACTATTTTTATGGAGTATCTCTCCTCAGTTTGCCATTAAATATGGTTTTTGTACCGCTGTTTTCTCTTGTTATATTACCTCTTTGTTTGCTCATTCTTTTTGTTCGTATCCTCTTGCCGGGAGTGAGTGAACTGCTGGAGCAGATTCTTCATGTTCTTTTACTTTTTTGTGAAAAATTGCTTGGCTCTTTTGAGTGGATTCCCGCTGGTTTTGTAACGGGAAAACCCCACATTGTGCTGTTTTTGGGCATGTACTTATGCATTTATGCTTTATTTGTGGCGCTCGAAGAAGGAGAATTTTTCGTTCGCTATATGTTTCTTCTCGTGGCATTGTTAGCCGCACAATGTATGTATCCTTATTTGAATCCAAAAGGAACGGTCACAATGGTCGATGTAGGACAAGGAGACTGCTTTATCATTGAGCTTCCTTATCGAAAAGGTGTGTATATGATCGATACCGGAGGAACCGTTTCATTTCCAAAAGAACCATGGCAAAAACGTCGTTCTTCTTTTGACGTGGGAGAAGATGTACTTGTTCCCTTTTTGCATTCAAAAGGAATAACAAGGGTAGATAAAATGATTATTACACACGGCGATTATGATCACGCAGGGGCGGCACAGCATTTATTTTCACAAGTGGCTGTCGGAGAGCTGGTGCTTGGGAAAAAAGCTGAATTAAATGATGTAGAGAATGGCTTGGTGATCGCTGCTCAAAAACAAAGCGTGCCTGTTCAAATTGTTCAACAAGGAGATAGCTGGCAAGAAGGAGGTGTGTTATTTCAGATTATTTCTCCGACAGGTTTCGAAGAAACGAGCAACAATGGCTCAATTGTAATAGACGCTAAGTTAGGAAATTTAAGATGGCTATTCACCGGAGATTTAGAAAAGGAAGGAGAACAAAGAATATTGAAAGACTTTCCAAACCTTAAAGCAGATGTATTAAAAGTTGGGCATCATGGCAGTAAAACTTCAACTTCAGAAGAGTTTGTTCAACATTTAAATCCTAAAGTAGCGCTTGTTTCAGCGGGGCAAAAAAATCGTTATGGTCATCCTCATCAAGAAATATTAGAGCTTCTGAAAAGCTACGGAGTGTATATTTATCGAACGGATGAAGATGGTGGGGTAATGTATGAATTTACAAAAAAGTCAGGAACGTTTTCGCAGCAACTTCCATAGTCTATAGTAAGAAAAACGAACTAAAAAAGACTGCTAAGAAGCAGCCTTGAAGCAATTTTACGAACCCAAGTAGTGAATCACAGTTGCAATAACAAATAAGGCAGTGAAAAAGCCAAATGAAACACCAAATCCTACGGCGGAATCGACAGCGTCGTTGCGTTTACTTTGGACACTTTCTTCAAATTGGTTCATTAACACCCCTCCTGTTTACAGTATAATCTAACTTTTTTTAAAAATCTAGACAATTTAAAAGCGTTTTCACAAACTGACAACAGTTAACAACTATACTTTACGAGCATGAGGAGAAAATAGAGATAAGGGTTTAATCATTAACAAATAAGTAACCTAGGGCTTATATTGTTAATGTTTATCATAAACTGAGGAATTGTCGTTTTAAGGCAATTCCTTTTGTATTGTTGCCAAAAACTCATAACACCTTTACGATAGAAATTGTATTTTGTTTATCAGTAACTATACATAATCAATATAGATGAATAAAAAAGAGGAGCGTATATACGTTGGCAGTTGATAGCTTAAAAAGTATTACCAAAAATAATATAGCCCCCGTTTATTTAATACACGGGGTCAATGCATTTATGAGTAAAAAGATTAGAGATAAAATCGTCGACTATACGTTAAATGAAGAAGATAAAGAATTTAACTTGTCACTATACGATTTAGAAGAAACATCGATTGATCAAGTTCTAGAAGATGCTGAAACGCTTCCTTTTTTAGGAGACAAGCGTGTAGTGGTTGCGAAAAATGCAGCATTTTTAACGGCTGAAAAATCGAAAGATAAAGTCGAGCATGATCTAGCAAAACTGCAGCAATATGTGGAGCAGCCCCCGTCTTTTTCAACGTTAATTCTACTAGCCCCTTATGAAAAGCTGGATGAAAGAAAAAAAATAACAAAATTATTAAAAAAACAAGCAGCTTACATTGAAGCGAACGAATTTGGTGAAAAAGAAATGAAGCAGTGGATTCATAATTTACTTTCAAAAGATGGAGTGAATATGGATGAAGATGCTGTGACGCTGCTTATTCAGCTTGTGGGTCTTAATGTAACGCTTGTAACAAATGAAATTGAAAAAATGGTATTATACGTTGGACAAGACGGAGTCATTACAAAAGAAGTTGTGCTTAAGCTTGTGGCAAAAACGCTTGAACAAAATGTATTTACGCTTATTGACGCTGTTATTCAGCGAAAGGTTTCTACTGCTTTAAATATGTATCAGGATTTACTGCGTAATAACGAAGAGCCTATTAAAATTTTATCTTTGTTAGCGACGCAGTTTCGTTTGATTTATCATACGAAGCAGCTGTCTAGTCAAGGGTACGGTCAGCAGCAAATTGCTCAAACGATTAAGGTTCATCCGTTTCGTGTGAAAATTGCTTTGCAGCAGAGCAGAAGTTTTGAGGAACAGCAGCTTAAAGAAATTTTAAAGGATTTAGCAGAGGCAGATTATGAAATGAAGACGGGGAAAATGGATAAAGCGCTTATTTTACAGCTGTTTTTATTAAAAAGAGCGCAATAAAAAAACGATCCTAATGGGATCGTTTTTGTCTCAATTATGCAGATAAACCGTTAAGTTTTACTGCTAAGCGAGATTTTTGACGAGCTGCAGCATTTTTGTGGATAATACCAGATTGTGCAGCTTTGTCTAATTTTTTAGAAGCAACAGCAAATGCTGCTTTTGCGTTATCTACATCGTTGTTTTCAACTAAAGCTTCAAAGTTTTTGATTGCAGTACGCATAGCTGATTTAGCTTGAATGTTATGAGCACGGCGAGCTTCAGTAGTTTTTACACGTTTGATAGCTGATTTAATGTTTGGCATCCGTTTCACCTCCCGAAATGATAACAATCGAGATTATATAGAACTCGACATTCTTCACAATAAGAACAAAAGATATTTTATCAAACACAAGGACAGAATGCAATAGCCTTGAAAAGGAATTTTATATGACAGAGCTCTCTTTAAAAGCTTGTAGCTGATATTGCGCCCTTCCTTCCACTTTTCATTTCTTAAATGCATGAATCTGCCAGTCCTCGGTGACAATAATTTCAACAAAGATTGTCTAGGAGGTTAAGAAATGGAAAAAGAACTTAATTTAAGTCAATATAGCGTGCGCACGGATTTAGCCGTCGAAGCAAAAGACATAGCGTTAGAAAATCAGCCTAAACCGAATAATCAGTCAGAAATCAAAGGCGTAATTGTAAAAGAAAAAGAAGAACAAGGTGTCAAAATTTCAATGGTAGAAATTACGGAAGAAGGCGCAGAAGCAATCGGTAAGAAAAAAGGCCGATATGTAACCCTTGAATCGGTAGGCATTCGCGAACAGGATACTGAAAAGCAAGAGGCCATGGAAGAAGTATTTGCTAAAGAGCTGAATTTTTTTATTAAAAGCCTCAACATTCCAGATGATGCTAGCTGTCTTGTAGTGGGTCTTGGAAACTTAAGTGTTACACCAGATGCGCTTGGACCAAAGGCAGTAGATAATTTGTTGATTACAAGACATTTGTTTGAGCTACAGCCTGAAAGCGTGCAAGATGGCTTTAGACCCGTTAGCGCCATTGTTCCGGGAGTAATGGGAATGACGGGTATTGAGACAAGTGATATTATCTTTGGCGTTGTAAAGAAAGTGAATCCAGATTTTATCATTGCAATCGACGCGCTGGCCGCTCGTTCGATTGAACGGGTAAATGCTACCATTCAAATTTCAGATTCAGGTATTCATCCGGGGTCTGGGGTTGGAAACAAACGCAAAGAAATCAGTTATGAAACACTTGGCATTCCAGTTATTGCAATAGGTATTCCAACGGTGGTGGATGCTGTTTCCATTACAAGCGATACAATTGACTTTATCTTAAAACATTTTGGCCGAGAAATGAAAGAGCAGGGAAAGCCGTCTAAGTCGCTGCTTCCATCTGGTATGACGTTTGGAGAAAAAAAGAAGCTCACGGAGGATGATTTACCTAATGAAGAGCAGCGTCAAACGTATCTCGGTATGATTGGCACCCTTCACGATGAAGAAAAAAGACGTCTTATTCATGAAGTGCTTGCACCTTTAGGCCATAATTTGATGGTTACGCCAAAAGAAGTGGATATGTTTATTGAAGATATGGCTAATGTAGTTGCAGGAGGACTTAACGCTGCTTTGCATCATGAAGTGGATCAAGAGAACTTTGGGGCATATACTCATTAATACGCTTTTAGATGAATGAGTTCTTCACAATATAGTCATAATGGTTAGTACTACAGAAGATAAAGAAGTAAGGGGCCTAATAATATGATTAAATTTACTTTAAAATCAGTAGTGCTAACCATTTTTTTACTGTGCATTGTATTTTTAGGGATGCAGACGGCTCAGCAAGGGTTGATTAAAATGAAGGGATATAATGACCCTTCGATTGAACATGTTATTAATGTTTCTAAAACGTCAGATGGTCAGGTGGAAGCTGCTGTTTTAGGTTCAAAAAAAGTCGTGAATATTGATGAAAAACAGCAGTTTCTAGAAAAACGAAAGGCTTTTAACTTTTTCTCCTCGCTAGGTCAAAGTTTAGCGGAAGGCGTAAAAAGTACAATAGGAAAAGCTTTTAAGGCTATCCATCATCTTCTTAATTAAAAGCAGAATCTCTTTCTGCTTTTTTGTATGGAAAAATCCCCAATGGAATGCTTATTGAATGTTGACGAATGTGTTGTTATAATTTAGTTTAGTGTATTTTGCCGATTTTCAGTAGGAGTGAAAAAAATATGGATAGAGAAGCAAGATTGAAACGACAATCGAAAATCAGAAACTTTTCGATTATTGCTCATATAGACCACGGTAAGTCAACATTAGCAGACCGTATTTTAGAAAAAACAAATGCGTTAACACAGCGAGAAATGAAAGCTCAGCTTTTAGATTCGATGGATTTGGAACGTGAACGTGGAATTACCATTAAATTAAATGCTGTGCAGCTTCAATACAAAGCAAAAGATGGAGAAGAGTATACTTTTCATCTAATTGATACACCGGGACACGTCGATTTTACATATGAAGTGTCGCGAAGTTTAGCCGCGTGTGAAGGTGCAATTCTAGTAGTAGATGCAGCTCAAGGTATTGAAGCTCAAACACTAGCAAACGTATATTTAGCGCTTGATAACAACCTTGAAATTTTACCTGTCATTAATAAGATTGACCTGCCGAGTGCAGAGCCAGAGCGAGTGCGTCAAGAAGTTGAAGACGTAATTGGATTAGATGCGTCGGAAGCTGTATTAGCTTCAGCTAAAGCAGGAATTGGAATCGAAGAAATTTTAGAACAAATTGTTGAAAAAGTTCCTGCTCCTGAAGGGGATCCAGATGCACCGCTTCAAGCACTAATCTTTGATTCATTTTATGATGCATACCGAGGTGTAGTTGCATCTATTCGTATCGTACAGGGACGAGTAAAAGTAGGCGACAAAATTAAAATGATGGCAACAGGAAAAGAGTTTGAGGTAACGGAGCTAGGTGTGTTAACGCCAAAAGCCGTTGCTAAAGATGAACTTTCTGTTGGCGACGTAGGGTTTTTAACAGCAGCTATTAAAAACGTTGGAGATACGCGAGTAGGGGACACGATTACACTTGCTAAAAATGGAGCAAGTGAACCTCTTCCTGGTTATCGTCGTCTGAATCCAATGGTATACTGCGGACTGTATCCAATTGATACAGCAAAGTATAACGATCTCCGTGAAGCACTAGAAAAGTTAGAGCTAAATGACTCTGCACTTCAGTTTGAACCAGAGACGTCTCAGGCCTTAGGGTTTGGTTTCCGATGTGGATTCTTAGGGTTGCTTCACATGGAAATTATCCAAGAACGTATTGAACGCGAATTTAAAATTGATTTAATTACAACAGCTCCAAGCGTTATTTATGACGTGTATTTAACAGACGAGACTCATCTGTCTGTAGATAATCCGTCTAATATGCCGGACCCACAAAAGATTGAACGTGTGGAAGAACCGTATGTAAAGGCAACGATGATGGTACCAAACGATTATGTAGGTGCTGTGATGGAGCTTTGTCAGAAGAAGCGAGGCAACTTTATTGATATGCAGTACTTGGATGCTAATCGTGTGAGTATTGTATATGAAATTCCACTAGCTGAAATTGTATATGATTTCTTTGATCAATTAAAATCAAATACAAAAGGCTATGCTTCGTTTGATTACGAGCTTATTGGATATCAGCCTTCGAAGCTTGTGAAGATGGATATTCTCTTAAACGGCGAAACGGTCGATGCACTGTCCTTTATCGTACACAGAGATTCGGCGTACGATCGTGGTAAAGTCATTGTAGAAAAGCTTAAAGAGCTTATTCCACGTCAACAGTTCGAAGTGCCGATTCAAGCGGCAATCGGTCAAAAAATCGTCGCGCGTTCAACAATTAAAGCCATTCGTAAAAACGTTTTAGCAAAATGTTACGGAGGAGATATCTCTCGTAAACGTAAACTTCTTGAAAAACAAAAAGAAGGTAAAAAACGTATGAAGCAGGTTGGTTCTGTTGAAGTACCGCAGGAAGCATTCATGGCTGTGCTTCGCATGGACGAAGATTAATAGCTGAAATTCTATTATTTAACATGTCAAATTAGTTTTGAAAATCAAGCTAATCTGATACGATAGTAAAGAGTTTTGAGCGCTGTAAATAAGTGTGAACGAACATAGATAAAAATACCGCAGAGAGACTCTGCGGTATTTTTATCATTTATAAATGTGATTGAGGTGGAAGTCCATGGTGAAGGCAGCATATCTGCATATCCCGTTTTGTCATCATATTTGTCACTATTGTGACTTTAATAAAGTGTTTTTCAAAAATCAGCCCGTTATGCCGTATTTGGAAAGCATGCGAGAAGAAATGAAACAGACAGTCGAACGCTATCCAACAACCAATTTAAACACGATATTCGTTGGGGGTGGAACGCCCACAGCCTTAGATGAACAGCAGCTGGAGTATTTTTTAGAATCGATTCGTATGTACCTCCCTTATGACGAAAAAGGTGAGTTTACATTTGAAGCCAATCCGAATGAATTGACAAAAGAAAAGCTTCAGCTTCTCCATGATTATGGCGTGAATCGTTTAAGCATTGGTGTACAAACGTTTAATGAAAGATTATTGGAGAAAATTGGACGTGTGCATTCAAACAGACAGGTATTTGAATGTGTTGAGCAAGCGAGAAAGATTGGAATGTCGAATATAAGCTTAGACTTAATTTATAGCCTGCCAGAACAAACGGTAGCTGATTTCTCTTCGACGCTTCAAACGGCTTTTTCATTAGAGGTAGAGCATATGTCTGCCTATTCGTTGATTATTGAACCTAAAACGGTATTTTATAATCTAATGAACAAGGGGAAGCTGCCGCTGCCTGCTCAAGAAGAAGAAGCAGCGATGTATGAGCTGCTTATGAAAGAAATGGACAAACAAGGTTTTCATCAATACGAAATCAGTAATTTCGCAAAGCCAGGCTACGAGAGTATTCATAATTTAACATATTGGAACAACGACGATTATTACGGAATTGGCGCAGGCGCACATAGCTATATAGACGGAATAAGACGAGCAAATATTGGACCATTAAAAAAGTACATTGATTCGGTCGAGCAAAACGGAAATGCATATCTCAATGAAGTGAGCGTGACCGAGGCTGAAAAAATGGAAGAAGAAATGTTTTTGGGCCTTCGTAAAACGAAAGGAGTCTCAAAAGAGGAGTTTAAGAAAAAATTCAATCGAGAATTAAAAGATGTATTTGGAGAACCTATTCAAGAATACAAAGAGAAAGGACTTCTGGGTGAAGACAATAGCTCAGTCTTTTTAACACACAATGGTCGATTTTTGGGGAATGAAGTTTTTCAAGCCTTTATTGGGATAATCTAATATCAAATCGTTGACATCGCTATAGTGATTTGGTAATTTATTATTAGATTTAGCACTCAGAGTTTTAGAGTGCTAACAGAGGTGATGAAGCGTGCTTACTGATCGACAGTTATTAATTTTACAAGTCATTATTGATGATTTCATTCGATCTGCGCAGCCGGTAGGCTCTCGAACATTATCTAAGAAAGAAGAGTTTAATTTTAGTTCGGCTACGATTCGTAATGAGATGTCAGACCTAGAAGAACTTGGATTTATTGAAAAAACTCATACTTCTTCAGGGCGCGTTCCGTCTGAGAAAGGTTATCGTTATTATGTTGATCATCTAGTGTCCCCGCAGCACTTGAAAGCAAGCGACGTTTCCACGGTGCGTTCGGTATTCGCTGAACGCATTGTAGAACTGGAGCAGCTCGTTCAAAAGTCAGCGCAAATTTTATCTGATTTAACGAGTTTAACGTCTATTGTGCTAGGACCAAAAGCGGTCAGCCATAAGTTAAAACAGCTGCAGATTTTACCTTTAACGGCTCAGTCAGCTGTTTCCATTATTGTGACCGATACAGGACACGTTGAAAGTCGGACGATTACACTGCCGAGCAGTATTCAACCTTCCGATATTGAAAAAATGGTTAACATTTTAAACGAAAAGCTCATCGGCGTTCGCATTACTGATTTACATGATAAAATGTACAAAGAAGTAGCGACGCTCTTAAAAAGCCACATTCAAGGGTATGAGCAGACGATGGATATACTCAATGATGCATTAAAGCTCAACATGAATGGCAAATTAGTAGTTGGCGGCAAAACGAATATGTTTGCTCAGCCGGAATTTCATGATCTTAATAAAATTCGCGGGCTGTTTAACATTATTGAACATGAACAGCAGTTTTATAAGCTGTTAAGCCCAAATGAGGCTGGCATACATGTGAAAATTGGTCATGAAAATAAATTGAATGAAATGGTAGGGTGCAGCTTAATTACAGCTAGTTATTCCTTTGGTCACGAACAGCTTGGCACAATTGCTATACTGGGACCGACCCGCATGGAATATGCGCGTGTGATTAGTTTGCTTACACTGCTGTCATCAGATATGTCTCAAGTATTAACAAACTTGTATAAAGAATAAAGGAATCGGGTGGAATATATTACTTCCATCCTTTCCCTGTGATAAAATAAAAAACGTTGTTTAAAATGTGAAAATGTGTGTAAACATTTAAGGGAGGTGAATGAATTGTCAAACGAAAAGCAAGTAGAAGAACAAAACGAAGAAGTGGTTGAAGAAGTTCAAACAGACGCTGCTGAAGCAACTGAAGCTGAAGTGTCTGAGGAAGTAAACCCTCTTCAACAAGAAAATGATCAATTAAAGCAACAGCTTGAAGAAGAAGAGAATCGCTACTTACGTCTACAAGCTGATTTCGATAATTTCCGTCGTCGTTCACGTCTCGATGCAGAAGCTGCTCAAAAATACCGTGCTCAATCATTAGTTTCGGATATTTTACCAGCACTTGATAACTTCGAACGTGCATTACAAGTTAACACAGCGGACGAACAAACTAAATCTGTGCTGCAAGGTGTAGAAATGGTATACCGTCAATTAGTAGAGGCACTTCAAAAAGAAGGTGTTGAAGCAATTGAATCAGTCGGGAAAACATTCGATCCATACGAGCATCAAGCAGTGATGCAAGTAGAAGACGATGAATACGAACCGAACACGGTAGTAGAAGAGCTTCAAAAAGGTTACAAATTAAAAGATAAAATCATCCGCCCTGCGATGGTTAAAGTGAATCAATAACACTACATATTATGAAGGAGGTCATTGTCAATGAGTAAGATCATTGGTATCGATTTAGGTACAACTAACTCTTGTGTCGCTGTATTAGAAGGCGGCGAACCAAAAGTAATTCCAAATCCAGAAGGAAACCGTACAACGCCATCAGTTGTGGCATTCAAAAACGGTGAGCGTCAAGTTGGGGAAGTAGCGAAACGTCAAGCTATTACAAACCCTAACACAATTATTTCAGTTAAACGTCATATGGGTACAGACCATAAGGTGGAAGCTGAAGGCAAGCAATACACCCCTCAAGAAATGTCAGCTATCATTCTTCAACATTTAAAAGGTTATGCTGAAGAGTATTTAGGTGAGCCTGTAACAAAAGCTGTTATCACAGTTCCTGCTTACTTTAATGATGCTGAGCGTCAAGCAACAAAAGATGCTGGTAAAATTGCTGGTTTAGAAGTAGAGCGTATTATTAACGAGCCTACTGCAGCAGCACTTGCATACGGATTAGAAAAAACAGATGAAGATCAAACAGTTTTAGTTTATGATCTTGGTGGCGGTACGTTTGACGTATCTATTCTAGAACTTGGCGACGGCGTATTTGAAGTTCGCGCAACTGCAGGTGACAACCGCCTTGGTGGTGACGACTTTGACCAAGTAATCATCGACTATTTAGTAGCTGAATTCAAAAAAGAAAACGGCGTTGATTTAAGCAAAGATAAAATGGCGCTTCAACGTTTAAAAGATGCGGCTGAAAAAGCGAAAAAAGATTTATCAGGTGTAACATCTACACAAATTTCTTTACCATTTATCACTGCTGGAGAAGCTGGTCCTCTTCACTTAGAGGTATCTTTATCACGTGCTAAATTTGACGAGTTATCAGCAGGTCTTGTAGAGCGTACAATGGCTCCTGTGCGTCAAGCTTTAAAAGATGCAGGTCTTTCTGCAAGCGAACTTGATAAAGTAATCTTAGTTGGTGGTTCAACTCGTATCCCAGCGGTACAAGATGCAATCAAAAAAGAAACTGGTCAAGATCCTCATAAAGGTGTAAATCCTGATGAAGTAGTTGCACTTGGTGCAGCAATTCAAGGTGGCGTATTAACTGGTGATGTAAAAGACGTTGTATTACTAGACGTAACCCCTTTATCACTAGGTATCGAAACAATGGGTGGCGTATTTACAAAGCTAATTGAGCGTAATACGACGATTCCAACAAGTAAATCACAAGTATTCTCAACGGCTGCAGATAGCCAAACGGCTGTAGATATTCATGTTCTTCAAGGTGAGCGTCCAATGTCTGCAGACAACAAAACGCTAGGTCGTTTCCAGTTAACTGATATTCCACCTGCACCACGCGGAGTACCTCAAATCGAAGTATCATTCGATATTGACAAAAACGGTATCGTAAACGTTCGTGCAAAAGATTTAGGTACAAACAAGGAGCAAGCTATTACAATTAAATCTTCAACAGGTTTATCAGATGATGAAATCGACCGTATGGTAAAAGAAGCGGAAGAAAACGCAGATGCTGATAAGCAACGTAAAGAAGAAGTGGAACTACGCAATGAAGCAGATCAATTAGTGTTTACAACTGAAAAAACATTAAAAGATCTTGAAGGAAAAGTAGAAGAAGCTGAAGTAACAAAAGCTAACGAAGCAAAAGATGCTTTAAAAGCAGCGATTGAAAAGAATGACCTTGAAGAAATCAAAGCGAAAAAAGATGAACTTCAAGAAATCGTTCAAGCGTTAACTGTAAAATTGTATGAGCAAGCTCAACAAGCTCAGCAAGCAGGTGAACAAGGCGCTCAAAATGATGATGTTGTAGATGCAGAGTTTGAAGAAGTAAACGACGACAAAAAATAATGCATCTTGACGACTAACGTGAATGACGCCATGGTGCGATTCACATCTTTTTAAAAAGTCAAAGTCAAGCTTATTTCTTGGCTTTGACTTTTTTAACGTGGAAAAGCGAAAGGGAAAGTTTTTCACTTGGCTCTCTGCGTGCACGGGAGCAATAGAAAGTAACTTTTATGTTGCTATGGAATTATTAATAATGATACAATTACGTTTATGTGAAACGATTCGGGAGTGAGTATTGATGAGTAAGCGAGATTACTATGAAGTACTCGGTATCAGTAAGAGCGCTACAAAAGATGAAATAAAAAAAGCATACCGCAAGCTTTCTAAACAATATCATCCAGATATTAACAAAGCGGAAGATGCTGCTGACAAATTTAAAGAAGTAAAAGAAGCATATGAAGTATTGAGTGATGACCAAAAAAAAGCACAATACGATCAATTTGGTCATACTGATCCAAATCAAGGCTTTGGCGGCTTTGGTGGAGGCGGCTCAGACTTTGGCGGCTTCGGCTTTGAAGATATTTTCAGCTCGATCTTTGGTGGTGGTGGTCGCAGACGTGACCCTAATGCTCCGAGACAAGGTGCCGATTTACAATACACGATGACACTTTCTTTTGAAGAAGCTGTTTTCGGAAAAGAAACAACAATTGAAATTCCACGTGAAGAAACGTGTGAAACATGTCACGGTTCAGGTGCAAAACCTGGAACAAAAGTCGATACATGTTCGCACTGTAATGGTTCAGGTCAGTTAAACGTTGAACAAAACACGCCGTTTGGCCGCGTGGTAAATCGACGTGCGTGTCATCATTGTAATGGTACGGGAAAAATCATTAAAGACAAATGTGCAACGTGCCACGGTGACGGTAAAGTAACAAAACGACGTAAAATTAATGTTAAAATTCCAGCTGGTGTAGATGATGGTCAACAGCTGCGCGTAAGTGCTCAAGGAGAACCAGGGGTAAATGGTGGTCCTCCGGGAGATTTATACGTAGTGTTCCACGTGCGCACTCATGAATTCTTTGAACGTGATGGAGACGATATCTACTGCGAAATGCCTTTGACGTTTGCTCAGGCAGCGCTAGGTGATGAAGTAGAAGTACCAACTCTACACGGCAAGGTGAAGTTGAAGATTCCTGCTGGTACACAAACGGGAACGAAATTCCGTTTAAAAGGAAAAGGTGTGGCAAACGTACGAGGATATGGTCAAGGAGATCAGCATATTCACGTTCGAGTTGTAACTCCAACAAAAATATCAGAAAAACAAAAACAATTATTGCGTGAGTTCGCTGAACTGAGCGGTCAAGAAGCCGTTGATGAGCAGCATGATTCCTTTTTTGCAAAAGTAAAACGAGCAATTAAAGGAGAATAATTGTCTTTCATAGTAAACAGAGACAGGTTGGTAAAGGTACTTTGCCAACCTGTCATCTGTCATGTTCATATTTAAAATCCTATATTACTGAAGGCAGAAAGGATGAAGTTGGTAGCAATGAAATGGTCTGAAATTTGTATTCATACAGCGCAAGAAGCAATTGAACCCATCTCTCATATTTTACATGAATCAGGAGCTAGCGGGGTAGTCATTGAAGATCCTGCTGATTTAGTGAAAGACAGAGATACAACTTTTGGTGAAATCTACGATTTAAACGTAGAAGACTACCCAGAAGAAGGTGTAGTGATTAAAGCATATCTTCCAGTTAACAGTTTTTTAGCAGAAACTGTGGATGGTATCAAAAAAGAAATTAATGGACTGCTTGTTTACGACTTTGATTTAGGAGCTAACAAAGTTACGATCAGTGAAGTGAACGAGGAAGAGTGGGCCACTGCTTGGAAAAAATATTACCATCCCGTGAAAATTTCAGAGCGTTTTACGATTGTACCAACTTGGGAAAACTATGAAAAAGTAAGCACAGATGAATTGATTATCGAGCTTGATCCCGGAATGGCTTTTGGGACAGGTACGCATCCAACAACGGTTATGTCTCTTCAAGCATTGGAAAGAACAGTGAAAGCAGGAGATACCGTTATTGACGTGGGTACAGGTTCAGGAGTGCTAAGCATTGGCGCAGCTCTGTTAGGAGCAAGTAATGTACAAGCTCTAGACCTTGATGAAGTAGCGGTACGTTCTGCTCGCGAAAATATTGAACTAAATCAAGTTGGGAACGTCGTAACAGTAGGTCAAAACAACTTATTGCAAGGTATAGAAGGACCGGTTGACATTGTTGTGGCGAATATTCTAGCTGAAGTAATCGTTCGTTTTGTAGACGATGCTGCAAAGGTATTAAAGCCAGGAGGCATGTTCATTACATCAGGTATTATTAGTGCGAAAAAAGAAGATGTCAAAAAAGCGTTAACGGGAGCGGGCTTTGTTATTCAAGAAGTAACGCTTATGGAAGACTGGGTAGCAATTATTGCGCAAAAACAAGCTTAACAAGTGAGAAGGTGTCAAGATGCAACGTTATTTTCTGCCAAATGATCAATTTCAAGAGCAAAGTGTCATAGTGACACAGGATGATGCCCATCATATCTCACGCGTCATGAGAATGAATGAAGGATCACAGTTTATTGCCTGTAATGAACAGGGGCAAGCTGCTTTGTGTGAAATTGAAAATATTTCCGCTAACGAAGTGAAAGCATCTATTATAGAATGGATAAGCGAAGAAAAAGAGCTTCCAGTCCATGTTACAATTGTGAACGGTCTGCCTAAAGGGGATAAGCTCGAGCTTATTATCCAAAAAGGGACAGAACTTGGGGCGTATAAGTTTATCCCTTTTATTGCGGCTCGTTCAGTTGTTAAATGGGATGATAAAAAGAGTCAAAAAAAAGTAGATCGCTGGAACAAGATTGCTAAAGAGGCTGCAGAACAATCTCATCGTACGATTGTACCAGCAGTAGAAGCCCCAATTTCTTTTAAAAAACTAGTAGAAATTAGCGGTGACTATACTCATAAAGTTGTAGCCTATGAAGAAAGAGCAAAGCAAGGAGAAACATCTCATCTGCACGCTGTTCTTTCGGCTTTAAAACCCGGCCATTCCGTGCTTGTGGTTGTAGGCCCCGAGGGTGGTTTGACCGAGCAGGAAGTAGGAGTATTAGAAGAAAATAAATTTACAATAAGCGGATTTGGTCCGCGGATTTTACGAGCAGAAACAGCTCCTTTATATGCGCTGTCTGCTATATCTTATCAAACTGAGTTAATGAGGTGACGATTATGTCAACAGTTGCTTTTCACACGCTAGGGTGTAAAGTAAATCACTATGAAACAGAAGCAATTTGGCAATTGTTCAAAGGCCAAGGCTATGAGCGTGTTGAATATGAACAAGCTGCCGATGTATATGTAATTAATACATGTACGGTAACAAATACAGGAGATAAAAAAAGCCGTCAAGTTATTCGCAGAGCTGTGCGGAAAAATCCAGATGCGGTTATTTGTGTAACTGGGTGTTATGCTCAAACTTCGCCAGCTGAAATTATGGCCATTCCTGGTGTTGATATCGTAGTAGGTACACAAGATCGCGTTAAGATGCTTGATTATATTGAACAATTTAAAAAAGAGCGTCAGCCGATTAACGGCGTAGGAAACATTATGAAAACACGCGTATATGAAGAGCTAGATGTACCGGCTTTTACAGACCGTACGCGTGCTTCATTAAAGATTCAAGAAGGCTGTAACAACTTCTGTACATTCTGTATTATTCCATGGGCGCGCGGTTTAATGCGATCTCGTGATCCTAAAGAAGTAGTAGCACAAGCGCAGCAGCTAGTGGATGCGGGCTATAAAGAAATCGTGTTAACAGGTATTCACACTGGCGGATACGGAGAAGACATGAAAGATTACAATCTTGCCCAGCTTCTTCGTGATTTAGAGTCTCAAGTAAAAGGATTAAAACGCATTCGTATTTCGTCAATTGAAGCAAGTCAAATTACGGACGAAGTGATTGAGGTACTAGATCAATCAGAAATGGTTGTACGTCATTTGCATATTCCTCTTCAATCAGGTTCAAATACGGTATTGAAGCGCATGCGTCGTAAGTATACAATGGAGTTCTTTGGTGAGCGCTTAAACCGTCTGAAAGAAGCTCTTCCTGGATTAGCGATTACATCCGATGTTATTGTTGGCTTCCCAGGTGAAACAGAAGAAGAGTTTATGGAGACGTATAACTTTATTAAAGAGCACGGTTTTTCAGAGCTTCATGTATTCCCGTATTCTAAACGTACAGGTACGCCAGCGGCTCGTATGACCGACCAAATTGATGAAGAAGTAAAAAATCAACGTGTGCATCGTTTAATCGAACTTTCAAATCAATTGGCAAAAGAATATGCTTCAACGTTTGAAGGAGAAGTACTAGAAGTAATTCCGGAAGAAAAATATAAAGAAGACCCTGAAAGTGGTTTATACGTAGGATATACCGATAACTACTTAAAGGTTGTGTTTAAAGCGTCTGAAGAAATGGTTGGAAAGCTTGTAAAAGTTAAAATTACAAAAGCTGGATATCCGTACAATGAAGGTGAGTTTGTTCGCGTGCTAGATGAGGTTCATCTTCAAGATCAGGTAAAAATGAGCTCATAACACTTATTGGAAAGCTGCGTGTTTACGCAGCTTTTTTCATACGTATAAAACAGCTGAGTGAGTAATGTTTTATCAAGAAAGTTCATAAAATAAAGGGGGAATAACTGCATTACTTTATGTAAAGCGGTTGACCTTAAGGAATCATTATATTATAATTGCAAAAGACATGTCTAACATGTCATTTCATTATGATGTTAGTGGTTTTGTTCGGAGGGAGGGAATTAGAATGTCAAGAACAGTTGTTCGTAAAAACGAATCGCTTGAAGATGCTCTTCGTCGCTTCAAACGTTCAGTTTCAAAAACTGGTACGTTACAAGAAGCAAGAAAGCGCGAATTCTATGAAAAGCCTAGCGTAAAGCGTAAGAAGAAATCTGAAGCTGCTAGAAAACGCAAGTTCTAATAAGAGGGTGGATTTATGAGTCTTCTCGAGCGTTTAAATAGTGATATGAAACAAGCGATGAAAAACAAAGAGAAAGAGAAGCTTGGGGTCATTCGTATGGTCAAAGCATCTCTTCAAAACGAAGCCATTAAGTTAGGGACTGACCTAACTGAAGCAGACGAGTTGACGGTTATTTCTCGCGAATTCAAACAACGTAAAGACTCCCTCCATGAATTTGAGAAAGCAGGTCGTCAAGATCTTGTTGATAAAATTCATTCTGAATTAGCGGTTTTAGAAGTTTACGCTCCTAAACAGCTAACCGAAGAAGAGTTATCTGAAATTATTAAAACGACGATTGAAGAAACGCAGTCTTCCTCTAAAGCTGATATGGGGAAAGTTATGGGAGCGCTTATGCCGAAAGTAAAAGGCAAAGCGGATGGCTCTCTTGTTAATAAGCTTGTCCTTCAACACTTATCATAAAAAACACCTTACCTTGTGTAAGGTGTTTTTTATATGGATAATAATCGAACTTATGTTTTGTTTTTCGAGTGTAAAGAAGAAAATAGATAAATTTTAAAAAATTTGAAACTATTGTTAAAGTTATACGTATATACAGGTACATACTCATACTATCTATGGAAGGAGGGAAGTGTATTCGGTGAAAACCTTATTTTCTTTCGCGTGCTTTCTTATTTTAGCCACTGGGTTATTCCCCACTATTAGCACCGCTGACGTGAAGCGCGTACACGTTATTCCTGTCAATAAAACGGTAGAAAATGGATTGCTTTCTTTTTTAAACAGATCCATTGAAGATGCGGAAAATGACGGTGCAGATTTGATTATATTGGACATAGATACTCCTGGAGGAGCTGTAGATGCAGCTTCTGAAATAGCTAAAAGCTTAACCTCAACACCTATTCCTACCGCTGCTTTTGTCGATAAAAAAGCATTATCAGCCGGAGCCTATATTGCACTTAACGCCGATCAAATTTATATGACACCCGGTTCTACAATGGGATCGGCAGCTGTGATTGACCAACAGGGAAATGCAGCAGGAAAAAAAGCTCAGTCTTATTGGTTATCGGCTATGAAGAGCGCAGCAGAACAAAATAACCGAAACCCTAAATATGCAGAAGCGATGGCAAACACAAAGATGGTAATACCTGAGCTCAACTTAAAAGGAAACGAATTGCTGACGCTCACTCCGAAGCAAGCCGAGCAAGTTGGTTATTCAGAAGGAACTGTAAAAAATTTAGATGATCTCCTGAGCGTACTTGGCTATGAAGATGCTAAACTGACGTATGCAAAAATGAGTGTAAGTGAACAAATTGCTCGTTTTCTTACCCATCCGCTTGTTGTTCCCATTTTATTATCCATTGGTGCTTTAGGAATTGTAATTGAATTGTTTACGCCTTCATTTGGTATTGCGGGCTCTATTGGAATAGCTTCACTTCTTTTATTTTTCTATGGCCATATGGTAGCTGGATTAGCAGGAATGGAAGCCCTCGTTTTATTTATAGCAGGAATTATACTGCTTCTGTTAGAGATTGTAGTACCAGGCGGCGTTTTAGGACTGCTAGGGCTTGGAGCTATCATTTTAAGTTTTTTTATGTCAACAGATAATAATATCGAAATGGGAATTTCTCTTGTAATTGCAATAGTGGTGGCACTGGGAGGTGCGTTTGTGATGATGAAATTTTTTAAAAGAAAGCTTACACCTTTCAAAAAAATGGTGCTTAATGATTCACTTAATACTGAATCTGGCTACGTGTCGAATCAAAATCGTTATGAATTAATAGGAAAACAAGGTAAAACAACGACACCGCTTCGTCCTTCAGGTACCGTGCTCATCGATGAAGAGTATGTGGATGTAGTCACTGAAGGCGGATATTTAGACAAAGATGTGTTAGTAAATATTATAAAAGTAGAGGGATCAAGGGTTGTGGTGCGGAAGCTTACAGAGCCTTTGAAAAAGGAGGACCTTAATTAATGGAAGTAGGTAGCGTATTGTTTTTTGTAGTTATTGGTCTAGCAATTATTGCTTTAGCTGTTTTTTTCACTTTTGTACCGATTATGCTATGGATTTCAGCATTAGCAGCAGGCGTTCGTATTAGTATTTTCACACTGGTCGGAATGAGACTTCGTCGAGTGATACCATCTCGCGTTGTGAACCCGTTAATTAAAGCAAGTAAAGCAGGTTTAGGTATTACCATTAATCAATTAGAAAGCCACTATTTAGCAGGCGGTAACGTTGACCGTGTGGTAAATGCGTTGATTGCAGCGCACCGAGCAAATATTGAGTTAACATTTGAGCGCGGAGCAGCTATCGACTTAGCGGGCCGTGATGTGCTAGAAGCTGTACAAATGAGCGTTAATCCAAAAGTTATTGAAACACCTTTTATTGCAGGGGTGGCTATGGATGGAATCGAAGTCAAAGCAAAAGCTCGAATTACCGTTCGTGCAAACATTGATCGACTAGTAGGGGGAGCCGGAGAAGAAACGATTATTGCCCGTGTTGGCGAGGGGATTGTTTCTACAATCGGTTCGCAAAAAGATCACAAAAAAGTATTGGAAAATCCCGATATGATTTCTCAAACGGTGTTAGGAAAAGGACTGGATTCAGGAACAGCGTTTGAAATCTTATCCATTGATATTGCTGACATCGATATTGGGAAAAATATTGGGGCAGTTCTTCAAACAGACCAAGCGGAAGCAGATAAAAATATTGCACAAGCAAAAGCCGAAGAACGTCGTGCTATGGCCGTTGCTCAAGAACAAGAAATGCGTGCAAAAGTAGAGGAAATGCGTGCAAAAGTAGTAGAGGCAGAAGCAGAAGTACCGTTAGCGATGGCAGAAGCACTGCGCTCTGGCAATATTGGCGTCATGGATTATATGAATATTCAAAACTTGACTGCTGATACGGATATGCGTGATTCAATTGGAAAAATGTCTAAAGAAGACGATGAGAAATAATGAATCAGCTTAACAAGGAGGTTTTCTCCTAATGAATATCGTTGAAACGCTTATTAAACTAATTATTAATAATGCTTTCATTTTTGTCATCGTTGGAGGGATTATTTTTAACGTTGTGCAGCGTTTTATAGCTCAGTCGAAAGAGGAAGAACAGCAGCGTTCTAAAAGAGCTCCTATGCCTCCTGTAAACAATCCTTCAAGGCGGGAAAGACCTAGATATCGACCTGTCAAAGAAGAGCCAAAAACAGCTCGTAGGGAGCCGGAAACTGTTCTTTCAGCAGAAACAAATCCTTTGCAAGAAAAATTGGAAGAGCTAAAAAATCGTTCGTATCATGAACCGTCTATTCAAAAGAAAATCACAGTTGACAAACCAAAAATCACGGGTGAGAAAAACGTTTTCAAGCCCATTTCTCGTAAAGAAGCTGTTCAAGGAGTGGTATGGTCCGAAATTCTAGGGCCTCCAAAATCGAAACAACGTAAATATAAACGATAAATAGATGTGATACATTAACCTCCTTTCTCATAAACATGAGATGAAAGGGGGTTCTTTTTATGAGCAAAAAGTGGAGACACCAAATGAAAAGATGGATGACAAAAACAATGGAACTACCCGCTGATGTATTAATGGATCTTCCCCGTATTACGTTAGTTGGACAAATACACATTTATATTGAAAACCATAAAGGTTTATTAGCCTTTTCTGATACTGAAATACGCGTGTTACTAAAACAGGGACAAATGTTAATTCGAGGTGAAGGACTGGTCATTAAAGTAATACTGCCAGAAGAACTGGTTTTAGAAGGTAAAATCAATCAAGTTCTTTATTTAGAACAATAACACAAGGAGGAAAAAAATGAAGAATGGATGGACAAACTTTGTTATTGGTACCGTACGTATTCGAATTGTTGGAAAAGGAATTGAACGTTTTTTAAATAATTGTGTGAGACAACAGATTATGATTTCGAATGTCCATAAAGTTGACGGTCAACTAGCAACAGCAACGATATTATTGAAAGATGTAAAGAAAATTCGTATACTAATTCGCAACGCAGATTGTAAAATTTATTTTATAAGAGGCAGAGGTTTTCCTTTTTTAACAAAACGAGTGATCAAAAATAGTGGATTTGCTTTAGGTTTTCTTTCTTTTTTTATTATTCTTGGTTTGCTTTCCAACATGGTGTGGAAAGTGGAAATTAGCGGTGCAGAACCACAAACAGAACATCAAATGACTAAGCAGCTTGCCAAAATAGGTGTAAAAAGAGGAGAGTTTCAATTTCTGTTAGAAAGTCCTGAAAAAATTCAGCGCTATTTAACGGATAATATGAACAATATTACCTGGGTGGGAGTAGAAGTGCGCGGCACTTCTTATCACTTCCAAGTGGTTGAAAAAAATGAGCCCAAGCCTCAGCAAAAAACACCTTACCAACATTTGATTGCTAAAAAGAAAGCCATTATTACGAATTTGTTTGTCGAAAAAGGACAACCTTTAGTCAAGGTTAATGATTTTGTCAATGAAGGCGAGGTCCTAGTTTCCGGTATTATTGGAAACGAAAAAAATAAAAAGGTAGTAGCTGCTAAAGGGAAAGTCTACGGTGAAACATGGTATAAGTCTGAGGTGGAAGTGCCTTTAAAAACTGATTTTCAGGTATTAACGGGTAATGGATATACGAAGCACTATTTAGATTTTCAAGCTTTTAAAATGCCTCTTTGGGCTTTTAACAAAGAAAAATACGCCTCAAAGGTGACAGAAAAAGTGGAGCATCCACTCTATTTTTTTAAATGGAAATTACCTCTGTCGTATGAGAAAGTTGCTGTACGAGAAGAACAAAACTCGCAGCGCGTCTATTCTAAACAAGAGGCGATGGAAAAAGCTTTGGAAATCGGTCGAAAAAAATTACTATCAACTTTAGGTGAGGATGCTAAAATAAAAGGTGAAAAAGTTTTGCACCAAGAACAGGACAATGGTAAAGTTAGATTATCAATACATTACCAAGTTATAGAAAATATTGCGAACACTCAACCAATTATTCAAGGAGATTGATGAATGTCAGAACAGCTAGTAACAATTAACGTACAACTTGATGATTCAAACGAAGCCATTTCATTATTTGGCGTACAAGATTCGAATTTAAAGCGAATTGAAGAAGAAATGCAGGTCTCTATCATTTCAAGAGGTGAGACTGTTGTAGTCTCCGGAAGTACAGAAAATGTTCAGCTAGTGGAAGAAATGCTTAAAAAGTTACTGAACATTATCCGAAAAAATATTTCCATATCTGAACGAGATGTTGTGTATGCGATTCAATTAGCTAAGAAAAATTCTCTTGAGTTTTTTGAAGATGTATATGAAGAAGAGATTGGTAAAAATGTAAAAGGTAAGACTATTCGTGTTAAGACATTAGGACAAAGTCAATACATTTCGTCTATTAAGAAAAATGATTTGGTATTTGGAATTGGGCCTGCTGGTACCGGTAAAACGTATTTAGCCGTTGTCATGGCCGTTAATGCTCTTAAAAATGGTCACGTACAGCGTATTATTTTAACACGTCCTGCTGTTGAAGCAGGTGAAAGTCTTGGCTTCTTGCCAGGAGATTTGAAAGAAAAAGTAGATCCGTACTTGCGGCCTCTGTACGATGCATTACATGATGTATTAGGAACAGAACATACGCAACGCCTAATCGAACGCGGAGTTATTGAAATAGCACCCCTTGCTTATATGCGAGGTCGTACACTAGATGATGCGTTTGTTATCTTAGACGAAGCGCAAAACACCACGATGGCGCAAATGAAGATGTTTTTAACACGACTAGGATTTGGGTCTAAAATGGTGATTACAGGAGATATTTCACAAATTGATTTACCAAAAGGAGCTCAGTCTGGTCTAGCGGCTGTCTCGAAAATCCTGACCAATGTTAAAGGTATTTCATTTGTTCATCTAGAACAGTCAGATGTTGTGCGCCATCCACTTGTGGGACGCATCATTCAAGCGTACGAACAAGCTGACCAAAAGACCCTTTCTTAATAGGGTCTATTTTTTGTAAAAGGGGGTACGTTTGTGTCAACGTTTCGGATAATCAAGCAAACAATGGCACAGATCGAGCGATTACGGTTAATTCAAATTGGGTTATATGCCTTGTTAGGTGTAATGATGTTTGCGTCTATGTATAGCAATGTAAAGCCGCAGGAATTAGATCTCAGATTACTATCTATTTCCCCGCAAACCATTTACTCACCCGTTACCATTGAAGATAAAGAAAGCACAGAGAAAAAACGGGCAGAGGCAGAACAAGCCGTTGAAGATGTGTATACACAAAAAACAGAATACGCACAGAACCAAGTCGATCTTGTTGCATCTATTTTTGATGCGATGATGGAAGTTAATACAGAATATGAAAAAGAAGATCATGAAGATGACAGTATCGATGCCGTATTAAAAACCAAACAAAAAATGCTAGAGGACAAGCTTCCTGAAGACATTCAAAAAAACTTGCCAAAAGATACCATTAAGCAGCTGCTTCAGTCTTCTAACAGTGATTTATCGATTGCGAAAGATGCTGTAGTCACGGCCGTTCATCATGTGATGAAAGATCAAGTGAAGATTAGCGATGTAGAAGAGAAAAAAGATCAAGTAGAAAGTCAGCTTGTTTACACCAATGTCAGCAATTCTCTAAAGGATTCAATGAATGCAATTGCTAAATTCGCTATCATTCCAAATGTGATTTATGATCCACAAAAAACAGCTGAAAACCGTCAAGCAGCTGTGGAAAAAGTGGAGCCTGTCCGAATCAAACAAGGCCAGATTATTGTAGAAGAAAATCAGCTTATTAATCCTGATATATATCGTCAGCTCCAGCTCGCGGGATTGTTGAATAATAAAGGCTCTATTCAGCCTTTTGCAGGGTTAGCTTTGCTGATTGTAATGATGATAGCGGGCCTCATTTACTATTTGCGTGAATTTCACACCAAGACATATCAGCCCTTGCTGTTGTATGTATTGGTAGCAACCATTACGATTGGCCTCATGAAAATCTTAAGCTTGTTTCAGCAAATTGATTTATCAGAAATTGGTTTCTTAGCTCCTGTTGCGGTGGGAGGTTTGCTGATTCGAATTTTAATGGATGAACGTATTGCTATTTTATCAAGCGTTGTATTTGCTATTTGTGGAAGCATTATTTTTAATGGTGAATTGACAACCTCGTTTAATATGAACATTGGGATCTACTTTTTAATTAGCAATATTGCTGCTATTTTATTTTTAAGCAGGCAGCACAGACGTTCACGGATTTTGCAGGCAGGTCTATTTGTGGCTATGGTAAACGTAATTATCAGCTTTGCTATTATTTTCATTAAAAATGGCCAAATCGGCACTGTAGAGCTTGGCTATTACAGCATGATGTCAATTGCATCTGGTGTTATTGCTTCCGTTTTAACTATAGGTTTGCTTCCGTTTTTTGAAAGTGGATTTGGCATTTTATCTACGATGAAGCTGATTGAATTATCGAGTCCTAATCATCCGCTATTACGCAAAATCTTAACCGAAACACCCGGAACATACCATCACAGCGTAATGGTGGCAAACTTATCTGAAGCGGCGTGCGAAACGATAGGAGCTAACGGTTTATTAGCGAGAGTCGGGGCTTATTACCACGATATTGGTAAAACGAAGCGACCGCAGTATTTTATTGAAAATCAAATGAATATTACTAATCCGCATGATAAACTAAGTCCTAAGACTAGTAAAAATATTATAATCGCACATGCTACAGATGGAGCTACCATTTTGCGAAATCACAAGTTTCCAAAAGAGATTGTAGATATTGCAGAGCAGCATCACGGAACGACTTTGCTCAAGTTTTTTTATCATAAGGCACTTGAACAAACAGAAGAAAAAATTGATGAAAAAGAATATCGCTATCCTGGACCAAAGCCTCAGTCGAAAGAAGCAGCGGTTATTTGCATAGCTGATAGTGTAGAAGCAGCCGTAAGGTCAATGTCCAATCCGACTCCGGAAAAAATTGAGAACTTGGTGCGAAATATTATTAAAGATCGCTTGCAGGATGAGCAGCTTAGCGAGTGTAACGTAACGCTTAAAGAGCTAGAGTTAATTCGCCAAGCACTATGTGAAACTTTAAATGGGATTTTTCATTCCCGAATCGAATATCCAGAGATAAAAAAAGAGAAGGTGAAGGTATGAGTTTAGTTATTGATTTTATTGATGAAACAAACGAAGTAAGTGAAGAACAGCAAAAAGAGCTTGAGCAGCTGCTTGAAGCTGCTGCTATATATGAAAATCTGCAAGAGGATGCAGAAGTATCCGTTACATTTGTGGATAATGATCGAATTCAAGAAATCAATCATCAATACCGCCATAAAAATCAGCCAACGGATGTAATATCGTTTGCGCTAGAAGAAATGGGCGAAGATGAAATGCAAATTATCGGAGATGAGATGCCAAGAGTCCTAGGGGACATTGTCATTTCGATTCCAAAAGCTCATGAGCAAGCAGAAGAATACAATCACTCGTTTATGAGGGAGCTAGGATTCTTAACGGTTCACGGTTTCTTGCACTTGCTTGGATATGACCATGAAACATCAGAAGATGAAAAAGAGATGTTTACACGTCAAAAAGATATTTTAGAACAATATGGACTCTCGCGATAAAAAAGGGATAGCTAAAGTTGTCAGTAGCTTTGGTTATGCAATAGAAGGGTTTCTCTATGTTTGTAAAACACAGAGAAATATGCAAATTCACGTAGCAGCTTCTTTCATCGTCCTTCTCTTAGGCGCCGTGCTGTCAATTACAGCTGGTGAATGGACGGTTGTGCTGCTTCTGATTGCAGGCATGTTCAGCTTGGAGTTAATGAATACAGCAGTTGAAAAAGTTGTCGATCTAGTTTCTCCTGAATATCACATACTAGCAAAACACGCAAAAGATGCAGCCGCAGCCGCGGTGTTGGTCTATGCGTGTTTTGCTGTCCTTATAGGAGGAATTATTTTCTTAAAGTATTTGTTTTAAGAAGGATTCTTTTTGGTTCTTTACACCCCCGTGGTATAATAAAAAAGGACAAGTTAAAAGACATGTAGAAGCGCAAAAAGGAGAGCGGATAAATGGATAAGACCGGACTGATTGATGAAGCGAAAAAAGCTCGTGAAATGGCTTATGTACCTTATTCAAAATTTAAAGTTGGTGCAGCTTTATTGACGAAAGATGGAAAGGTTTATCGCGGCTGCAATATTGAAAATGCAGCTTATAGCATGTGCAATTGTGCTGAGCGTACGGCTTTATTTAAAGCCTATTCAGAAGGAGATAAAGAGTATGCAGCACTTGCTGTAGTAGCTGATACTGATCGTCCTGTTTCTCCGTGTGGAGCATGCAGACAAGTAATCTCTGAGCTTTGTCCAAAAGAAATGAAAGTTATATTAACTAATTTAAAAAATGACATACAAGAATTAACTGTGGAAGAATTACTTCCAGGAGCATTTTCATCGGAGGATTTACATGAGTAATAATGAATTTAAGTCAGGTTTTGTTTCAATTATTGGAAGACCAAACGTAGGGAAATCAACTTTTTTGAACCGAGTAATTGGTCAAAAGATTGCGATTATGAGTGACAAACCGCAAACAACTAGAAATAAAATTCAGGGTGTGTACACGGAAGATCAGGCGCAGATTGTGTTTATTGATACACCAGGAATTCATAAACCAAAGCATAAATTAGGCGACTTTATGATGAAGGTAGCGCAAAATACGCTTAAAGAAGTAGATTTAATTTTATTTATGATTAACGCAACAGAAGGCTTAGGTCGAGGCGATGAATTTATTATCGAGCGTTTAAAGGACACAAAAACGCCTGTTTTCCTTGTGATTAATAAAATTGATGAAATTCACCCAGACGAATTGTTTTCAATTATCACGAATTATAAAGACTTATATCCTTTTGCTGAAATTGTGCCAATTTCAGCTTTACAAGGAAATAACGTGGGGCGTTTGCTTGATCAAATTAAGCAGCGATTGCCGGAAGGTCCGCAATATTATCCGGCAGATCAAGTAACTGATCACCCAGAGCGCTTTATTATTACGGAATTAATTCGTGAAAAAGTACTGCATGCAACGAGGGAAGAAATACCTCATTCTATTGCCGTTGTGATGGATTCTATGCAAAGACGAGATAATGGTGCTGTTTACGTGGGCGCTACAATTATCGTCGAAAGAGATTCACAAAAAGGCATCGTAATTGGAAAGCAAGGAAAGATGTTAAAAGAGGTAGGAAGAAAAGCAAGAGCAGACATTGAAGCCCTCTTAGGTTCAAAAGTATTTTTAGAACTATGGGTAAAAGTTCAAAAAGATTGGCGAAATCGAGCGTCGCATCTCCGTGACTTTGGATTTAGAGAAGACGAATATTAATCATTTGTGTTCTTGTTTGCGTCGATTTATATCCCTTCATAAAAGAAGGTAATTTGTAAAAAATTGTGTTACATGATTTTACGTCGGAAGGCTATTCTAAACATAAGGAATTGAAATATGTATCTGATCTTTATGGTTAGAAAGGTGGGAGTTCTATGTTGAATTTTACTTGGAACATTTTTTCACAAACAGGTAGCATTGATACTTATCTCATTTTTAAGGAACTTGAAAATGAAGTGAAAGAAAGACCCGAAACATATGAGGACAACAGCGAAAGTCTCAATTCTCCCTTGTCTTAGCCTTCTGTAAGATGGCGGTGATGATGATTGTTTAAAAAGTGTGAAGGAATTGTCATTCGAACGAATGATTACGGTGAATCAAATAAAATTGTCACCATTTATTCACGTGAACTCGGAAAAGTGGGTCTCATGGCAAGAGGGGCAAAAAAGCCCAGTAGTCGCTTAGCTTCCGTCACACAATTATTTACGTATGGATACTTTTTTATACAAGCAGGTTCAGGAATGGGCACTCTCCATCAAGGAGAAGTTATCTCATCTATGAGAAGCATACGCGAAGATATCTTCACAACAGCGTATGCTTCTTATATTCTTGAATTAACGGATAAAGCTACTGAGAACAATAAACCAAATCCATTTCTATTTGAACTGCTGCACCAAACCATTCATTATATGAACGAAGAGTATGATGCAGAGATCTTAACATTTATTTATGAAATGAAAATGTTAAACGTTCTAGGTCTTCATCCTACATTAAATGAATGTGCAGTCTGCCATCGAGGTGAAGGAACATTTCATTTTTCCATTCGAGAAGGCGGGTTTATTTGTCATCGGTGCTTAGAAAAAGATCCTTATCATTTGAAAATTAGTCCGATGACGGTTAAACTATTAAGGCTATTTTATTACATTGATTTAAAGCGATTAGGTTCTATTTCTGTTAAGCCCGAAACAAAAAAACAATTAAAGTTCGTAATTGATCAATATTACGAAGAATATTCAGGATTGTTTTTAAAAACAAAGCGGTTTTTGAATCAGATGGAGTCTTTAAAACAATCGCTGTCTGATGAGAAATAGAAAAGATAATCAGTGATATGCAAGGAATTGCTGTCGCTAGGGTGCCTCGTAGTGTGTAGGGGACACCCTTTTTACTGTGGAGCGAAGGGGTAGCTTCGCTTATTGTAAGCGTAATGCCTGCTTTTTTTGAGAAGCCGTGGTAAAATAAACGGCATTCTAAAAAGATAAAATGCTAAAATTAATCAGTTATAGCTTTTACTTTTGCTTAAAAAGTATATAATGTTTTATAAATAGTATGTCACATTTAATGATTAGGTGGTGAGTACAATCGAACTGAACAAACGACAAGAACAAATTTTGCAAATTGTCAAAGACGAAGGCCCTATTACAGGCGAGCATATTGCAGATCAGCTTAGCCTTACGCGGGCAACACTAAGACCGGACTTGGCTATTTTAACAATGGCTGGTTATTTAGAAGCGCGACCGCGCGTAGGTTACTTTTACACAGGTAAAACAGGAGCACAGCTTCTTACAGATAAAATAAAAAAAATACAGGTGCAAGAATATCAGTCTATCCCGGTGGTTGTGAACGAAAATGTGTCAGTATATGATGCTATTTGTACAATGTTTCTAGAAGACGTGGGGACCCTTTTTGTAGTGGATGAGAAATCCCAGCTAGTGGGAGTACTGTCGCGTAAAGATTTATTGCGCGCGAGTATCGGAAAGCAAGAGCTCACATCTATTCCTGTTCATATTATTATGACGAGAATGCCCAACATTACATATTGCTATCGCGAAGATTTGTTAATTGATATTGCTAAGATCTTAATTGAAAAACAGATTGATGCTATGCCCGTTATTAAAGAGGGAGACGGCAATTTTGAAGTGGTGGGACGCATTACCAAAACAAATATTACAAAATTACTAGTAGCATTAGCAAATGATGAAGTATTATAAGTGAAAAAGGATTAAAAAGGGGATGCACAAAATATGAACAACCCATGTCTTTATGTCATTTCGGATTCTGTAGGTGAGACAGCTGAACTAGTTGTAAAGGCTGCATCAAGTCAGTTCAATATGACGGACTTTGTAATTAAAAGAGTGCCTTACGTAGAGGACATCGCAACACTTTCAGAAGTGGTTTCAGTAGCGAAGATGAACAATGCTATTATTGGCTTTACGCTAGTAAAGCCCGAAATGAGAGAATTTTTAATTCAAGAAGCGTCCAAGAACGGGGTAGAGGTATTTGATATTATTGGACCTTTAATTGATAAAATTCAATCTTCTTATCAACTTTCTCCTCGCTATGAGCCTGGAATGGCTAGAAAATTAGACGAAGATTATTTTAAGAAAGTAGAAGCAATTGAATTTGCAGTGAAATATGATGATGGTCGTGACCCGAGAGGCATTCTTAGAGCGGATATTGTATTAATCGGTGTATCAAGAACATCTAAAACACCTCTTTCTCAATTTTTAGCACACAAGCGTTTGAAAGTAGCCAATGTTCCGATTGTACCTGAGGTAGATCCACCAGAAGAGCTGTTTCACGTATCACCTGAGAAATGTATAGGACTTACTATTAGTCCTGAAAAGTTAAACGATATTCGTAAAGAACGTTTAAAGTCTCTTGGGCTAAACGATAAAGCAATTTATGCTAATATTGGTCGTATTAAAGAAGAACTTGAATTTTTCCAAGGGATTGTAGATAAGATTGGCTGTGAAGTGGTGGACGTATCTAACAGAGCCGTAGAAGAAACAGCTGGTATCATTCTTAATACCATCAAAAAGAAATAAACGATAGATCTCCTCTGTGCGTGACATAAAGGAGATTGCTTTCTTATGTTTGTATGCTGTAAGCCTAAGAAAATATCCCAAAGATGAATATGACAGAACTTTTAAAAACAAGTGACTTTAGTATAGAAAATATAGGTTGTTTATATTATAATAAAAAATTGTGATAAAAAAGAATAGTTTTAGGTTTAGACTTTGTTAAGAACGAATAAACTATTTATATAAAAGTCAAGTCAAAATCGAAAAAAGTATTCGACAAATGCCATCTACAGGAAATAACAAATTGTTAGAAGGAATCTCTGGAGGGATGTAGAATACAGAGTTATAGCAAAAGAAAAAGTAAAGTTTTTGTCGATGCTGATGCATGCCCTGTTAAAGCAGAAATCGTTGAACTTACACATACATATGACATCGATCTTGTGTTTGTTGCTTCCTATGCTCACATGCAAACAAATCCTACACCAGGAAAATGGGTCTATGTGGATGCAGAAAAGGAAGCCGCAGATTTATATATTTTAAATCACGCAGTCAAGCAGGATATTGTGGTAACTCAAGATACTGGCTTAGCAAGCATGTTAGTAAGTCGAGGGGTTTACGCACTGTCTCCTCGTGGAAAGTACTATAATGACGACGAAATGAATACGGTGCTTTTCTTTCGTTATGTTTCTGCAAAAGAGCGACGGTCAGGCCGTCATACTAAAGGCCCAAAGGCATTTAGTGAAGAAGATCGCCAGCATTTCATTCAAGCTTTTGAAAAAATGTTGTCGAAACTTGCAGGAATTTAGCACTTAGTGAAGAATATTATATGAAATACGGAGCTGTTACTATGGCAAATCGAATTCCTGATGAAGTAATCGACCGTATTCGGCATTCAGTAGATATTGTCGACGTCATAAGCGATTATGTACAACTAAAAAAACAAGGGCGCAATTATTTTGGACTCTGTCCGTTTCATGGGGAAAGCACACCGTCTTTTTCAGTATCGCCTGATAAACAAATTTATCATTGCTTTGGATGTGGTGCAGGGGGGAATTCATTTTCATTCATAATGGAATTAGAAGGACTGTCCTTCACAGAAGCAGCTCAGCAGCTTGCTGAAAAAGGAGATATTCCTTTCGAACATGAGATACATCCTCATGAAGAAGATAATCAAAAGCCTAGCAATAAAATGATTGAAGCACACGAGCTTTTAAAGAAATTTTACCATCATTTATTGGTAAATACAAAAGAAGGCCAAGATGCTTATGATTATTTAATAAATCGAGGGTTTTCACGAGAAATTATCGATGAATTTGAGATAGGTTTTGCTTTAGATTCGTGGGAATTTGTAAGTAAGTTCTTAACAAAACGTGGGTTTAATCCGCAAGAGATGGAACATGCAGGTTTAATCATTAAACGCAACCAAGATGAAACGTACTTTGATCGTTTTCGTGATCGAATTATGTTTCCTATTGCTGACTTGCAAGGCAAAACAATTGCATTTTCAGGTCGCCTGCTAAAAGAGATAAAAGGGCAGCCTAAATATTTAAACAGTCCCGAAACTTCTATTTTTAACAAAAGTCGCACACTCTACAACTTTCACCGCGCTAAAAAACATATACGCAAAAATCAGCAGGTTATTTTATTTGAAGGATTTGCAGATGTTATTTCGGCTGTTAAAGCTGGGTGCCCGAACGCAATTGCAACAATGGGAACTGCCTTAACAGAAGAACAAGCCAAGATTATTCGCCGAAATGTAGAGTCCGTTATCATTTGCTATGATGCAGATTCTGCCGGAATTGAAGCAGCGCACAAAGCAACTACTATCTTAACAAATGTAGGTTGTACCGTTAAGATTGCTGTGATGCCGGATGGTTATGACCCGGATGATTATATTAAAGAATACGGGGCAGAGAAGTTTCAAAATGATGTTATTAATAGCAGCTTGACCATTATGGCATTTCAAATGAGGTATCTCCGCCGAAAACGAAATCTACAAAATGAATCTGAACGTATGCAATACATTGAAGACGTTTTGAAAGAAATAAGCCTCCTTACGAAAGCTGTAGAGCGAGATCATTATTTACGCCAATTGGCACAAGAGTTTTCCATTTCATTAGATGCGCTTAAAGAACAGCAGTATCAAGTGTATCGAACTGAAAAAAAGAAAAAGGATAATGATTCTCCAAATCGAAATAATATAAATAGACAACCAGTCGTAAAGAGAAGCTTATTACCGGCTTATCAAAATGCAGAACGTTTTTTGATCGCTCATATGTTGAAAGATAAGGATGTAGCATTTAGAATTCAAGACCGACTTCAAGGTCAGTTCAATGTTGAGGAACATCGTGCGCTTGTTCTATATTTGTATGCTTATTACGAGGAAGGACACGAGCCTAATCCGAGCGGATTTATCGAACGGTTGCCCGAGTCTTCGTTGTCTAGTCTAGCTTCAGAATTGGCGATGATGTCAATCAATGATGAATTGTCGGAGCAAGCTTTAAATGATTATATCCAAACGATATTGATTTACCCACAAAGGGTAGCGATAGAAAAAAAAGAAGCAGAAAAGCAAGAAGCAGAGCGTCAAAAAGATTATTTAAAAGCTGCGACAATAGCAATGGAAATTTTACAGTTAAAAAAAACGTTAAAATAAACGATATTGCGTATTAGTCCCACTTTTAGAAGGTTTTCCTTAAAATTTTGGAAGGAGGGGATCTGATGGCTGAAAAATCAGCTCAATCAAAACAACTTGATTCAGATTTAACAATTGAACAAGTAAAAGATCAATTGACCGAAATCGGAAAAAAACGTGGTGTGCTCACATACGAAGAAATTGCAGAGCGTATGGCGAACTTCGAAATTGAATCCGATCAAATGGATGAATATTATGAATACCTTGGAGAACAAGGTGTTGAAGTAATGAGTGAATCTGAAGCAAATGATGACGATGCCGATCCCGATATTCAAGAACTGTCAAAAGAAGAAGAGTTTGATTTAAATGATTTAAGTGTACCTCCTGGTGTGAAAATTAATGATCCAGTTCGTATGTACTTAAAAGAAATCGGACGCGTTGACCTATTGTCGGCAGAGGAAGAAATCAATTTAGCAAAACGTATTGAAGAAGGCGATGAAGAAGCGAAACGTCGTCTTGCTGAAGCAAACTTACGTCTTGTTGTAAGTATCGCTAAACGCTATGTCGGGCGCGGTATGCTGTTTCTTGATTTAATTCAAGAAGGAAACATGGGTCTTATTAAAGCGGTAGAAAAATTTGATTATCGCAAAGGTTATAAATTCAGTACGTATGCGACATGGTGGATTCGTCAAGCTATTACTCGTGCAATTGCTGACCAAGCAAGAACGATTCGTATTCCCGTTCATATGGTTGAAACGATTAACAAGCTAATTCGTGTTCAACGTCAGCTTCTACAAGATTTAGGTCGCGAACCATCTCCTGAAGAAATTGCAGAAGATATGGACTTAACACCTGAAAAGGTTCGTGAAATCTTAAAAATTGCTCAAGAACCGGTTTCCCTTGAAACACCAATTGGTGAGGAAGATGATTCGCATTTAGGTGACTTCATTGAAGACCAGGATGCAACATCACCTTCTGAACATGCTGCATATGAATTATTAAAAGAGCAGTTAGAAGACGTCCTTGATACGTTAACAGATCGCGAAGAAAATGTTCTTAGACTCCGCTTTGGTCTGGACGATGGACGTACGCGTACGCTTGAAGAAGTAGGAAAAGTATTTGGCGTAACGCGTGAGCGTATTCGTCAAATTGAAGCTAAAGCGCTTCGTAAGCTTCGTCACCCTAGCCGAAGCAAACGTTTAAAAGATTTCTTAGAATAGATAAAAGCGTAAATAACGCTTATGAGATAGCTTCTTTCCTAGAGGAAAGGGGCTATCTATTTTTTTGTGGAATAAATTTCATAAAAACGCATTTTGAAGAAGTATATTGATTTTTTTACCAACTTTTCTTCTTGCATATATTTTACTGAATTGTCCTTCGTTTTGCAAATGCTCCTTTATATTCTTTTGTTACAGAGCATAAGCTGTTCAAATTCCTTTTAAATATCCGAAAAATGGAATCGCTATCATTTTATTCTTGCTTTGATTGATACTTTTCTATTATAACATGAAAAAATTAAAACGTTTTAAAAGTTGAGAAAATTTACAAAAATGAATTATAATTAAATAATGTAAGCGTATACATTTTTTTAGGGGGAATAAAAATGAATTTTGAATTAACCAATGAACAAAAGATGATTCAACGGACGCTGAGAGAGTTTTCAGAGGCGGAAGTAGCACCGAATGCATTAGAGCGCGATCGAAGTAAGCAATTTCCGCTTGATGTTTTTAAAAAGTTAGGTGAGCTTGGGGTAATGGGTCTTCCTTTTCCTGAAGAGTATGGAGGCGGAGGAGCAGATACGGTTAGTTTTGCTATCGTCGTAGAGGAATTAAGTAAAGCTTGTGGCTCTACAGGAATTACATACTCAGCTCATGTATCGCTCGGGGGCGCACCTATTTATTTATTCGGAACAAAGGAGCAAAAAGAACAGTACCTACCTGCTTTATGCTCTGGGGAATCTTTTGGAGCGTTTGGTTTAACCGAACCGAACGCAGGAAGTGACGCGGGTGGAACAGAGACAGAAGCAGTGTTGAAGGATGGAACATTTAGGATTAATGGAAGTAAATGCTATATTACGAATGCCAGCTATGCAAAGTTTTTAGCTTTAACAGCTGTTACAAATCGTACAGAAGGTAAAAAAGAAATTTCAGCTATTATCGTGCCTACAGAAGCTCGAGGTTTTACTGTAATAGACAATTACGAGAAAATGGGCCTACATGCTTCAAATACAACTGAACTCGTTTTAGAGGATGTTGAAGTGCCTGAAGAGAATTTACTCGGTGTAAGAGGAGAAGGCTTTAAACAATTTCTAATGACGCTTGACGGGGGAAGAATTGGAATTGGCGCAATGGCCGTTGGAATCGCTCAAGCGGCTTATGAAAAAGCACTGTCATATGCGCAGGAAAGAAAGCAATTTGGAAAAGCTATTTCATCGTTTCAAGCGATTCAGTTTAAATTAGCTGATATGGCGATGAAAATTGAGTTAGCAAGAAATATGGTGTATAAAGCAGCGTGGTTAAAAGACCAAGGAAAGCCATTTACGAAAGAAGCTGCTATGTGTAAACTGTATGCTTCTGAAATTTGTATGGAAGTAGCCAGTCAAGCTGTTCAAATTCATGGAGGATATGGCTACATGAAAGAGTATCACGTGGAGCGGTATTTACGAGATGCCAAGCTTTTAGAAATTGGAGAAGGAACTTCAGAAATTCAGCGCTCGGTTATTGCAAGGCAAATTGGCTGTTAAGATACGCAATAAGAAATTAGTTAATTATGTAAATAAAACCCTTTCACTTATGAGCATTTTCAAGTAAAATAAAAGTGCTTATACTATTTTGTTATTTCTAGGGATGGGAATACATAAAGGGGGTATAGTGAGTGAAGCGAAATCCGCTAATACCATTTTTATTAATTGCGGTAATTGGGATTGCTTTAATGTTAACGCTTTCGTTCAACGGATTGAATAATGCAAAAGAAATCGCGGCTGAAAAAGAAGGCGGTGGCGCGGAACAGCAGGCTTCAGCTAAACCAGAAGAAATTTATCAAAAAACTTGTATTGGTTGTCACGGTGATCAGTATCAAGGTGGAGTAGGTCCCTCGTTAAAAGGAATTGGGAAAAAAGTTTCTCAAGACGAAATTGCACATATTGTTGTAAACGGTAAAGGAAACATGCCGCCTGGGCTGGTTCCTCCGGAAAAAGCGAAGGAAATGGCTAAATGGGTATCAGAAATTAAATAGAGTTCAGAAACATGATTTTCTGGAAAGCCGCTCATTTATAAAGCAGGCTTTTTTTTTTTGTGATTTTTTATAAGCATTCAGCTAGAAGGAAAACATGAAGAGAAATAGGAATCATGCATCTATCTATGTTAAAATAATGAACAGTAATCACATAGAGAATAGGTGACAAAATGAATGAATTAAACTTATCAACAAGACTTGAAGAAGTAGTAAAGTCGATTCCTTTGGGAGCAAAGATAGCAGACATTGGCTCAGATCATGCATACTTGCCGTGTTTTGCTTATTTAAATGGATATATTAGCGGTGCCGTAGCAGGAGAAATTACAGAAGGGCCTCTTCAATCTGCTATTCAGCAGGTGGAAAAAACAAGCTTAACGGACGTTATTGACGTTCGAAAAGGAAACGGCCTAGAAGTAATATCACCGAATGAAGTAGACTGTATTACAATCTGCGGAATGGGCGGAACGCTTATTACGATGATTTTAGAAGAAGGAAAAGCAAAGTTAGAAGGAGTAAAAAGGCTTGTACTTCAGCCGAATATTGGTTCACATCATATTCGCAGCTGGCTGATTGAACACAACTGGGAAATCATTGATGAAAAAATCATCGAAGAAGACGGTCGTATGTATGAAGTCATCGTCGCTGAACCTGGAAACGCCTTAGCTCCTTATAACGGTGAAGTGGAAGCCGGTGTGTTAATGGGCCCTATTTTAAAAGAAAAGCGCTCTTTTGCTTTTATGACAAAGTGGACGCATGAACTAAATCACCTTAAACAAATTGTCGGCCAAATGGAGCAGGCTCAGTCCGAGGAAAGTAAAGCAAAACTTCAAAAACTTACCCAAGACATCTCATTAATTGAGGAGGCGTTAAAATGAGTAAAATCCCTAACGGATTTCAAGTAATTGAAGCATTTGAATCATTTTCTCCCAAGCATTTAGCGGTTGAAGGAGATAAAATTGGTTTACAGATTGGAACGTTAAACAAGCCTGTAAAAAAAGTAATGGTAACGTTAGATGTTCTTGAAACGGTCGTAGACGAAGCGATTGAAAAACAAGTGGATTTGATTATTGCTCATCATCCTCCTATTTTTAGACCTCTAAAACAAGTGGTTACAGATCGTCCTGAAGGGCGTATTTTAGAGAAATGCATCAAACATGATATTGCTGTATATGCTGCTCATACAAACTTAGATATAGCTAAAGGCGGAGTAAATGACTTGTTGGCCGAAGCATTGGGGCTACAAGAGACAAAAGTGCTGGTTCCAACAACGTCTATTCAGCTGAAAAAGCTTGCTGTATTTGTTCCTTCAAATCATGCTGAAGCAGTGCGCACAGCTATTTGTGATGCGGGAGCTGGACATGTGGGTCTTTACAGCGACTGTACGTTTTCAACTGAAGGGGAAGGCACGTTTAAACCTTCTTCAGAAGCCAATCCATACATTGGCTTGAAAGGAGAGTTAGAACGTGTAAATGAAACAAAAGTTGAAACTATTTTTGAAGCGGGTCAGCAAAATAAAATTATTCGTGCCATGCTCAGTGCTCATCCTTACGAAGAAGTAGCCTATGACATTTATCCAGTGGAACAAACGGGCGAGACGCTTGGACTTGGACGAATTGGTAAGTTAAAAGAAGAGATGACGCTAAAACAGTTTGCCGCTCATGTTAAACAAGCATTGGACGTGGATGGTGTTAGAGTAGTAGGGTCTATGGATGCCGCGGTGAAAAAAGTAGCTGTTCTTGGCGGAGATGGAAACAAATATATTACAAACGCAAAATTTAGCGGAGCAGATGCCTATGTAACAGGGGATTTGTATTTCCACGTGGCGCATGATGCAATGGCAATGGGATTAAACGTTGTAGATCCTGGTCATCATGTTGAAAAAGTCATGAGACAAGGTGTAACGCGTGCATTAAACAGTCTTTTTGATGCGAAAAACTTTGAGTGTGAAGTATTTGATTCAAAAGTAGACACAAACCCATTTACGTTTATGTAACAAAGAAAGAAGGTGTTGACAAATGTCAACACCTTCTTTTGTGTCTATTAAGACGATTTTTTTGTTCGAACTTTTGGTAAAATCTTTGAAAGAGGCACGCTTTTTTCACGTGTCCACGTTGTTTCATCTTCTGGATCGAACTGATCTAGAAAATTGATGACCTCTTTTGTAATTGGAGTAGGGGTAGATGCGCCTGCCGTAACAGCTACCGTTTTCGCATTCATCAACCATTCAACCTGCAGCTCTGAGATGTCACCGATACGATATGCCTCAGTGCCGGCAATCTCCATTGATACTTGAGCTAAACGGTTTGAATTGTTACTTTTAGGATCTCCTACAACAATTGTAACATCTGCTTCACCTGCTTGCTCGGCTACAGCTTCTTGGCGAACTTGTGTAGCTAAACAAATTTCCTTGTGAACTTCAGCGTGCGGATATTTTTCTTTTACCTTTTCCATTACTTCTGCAACGTCCCACTGACTCATTGTTGTCTGATTTGTTACAATGATTTTCTCACGTTGAATATTTAAATGGGCTACGTCTTCTGCTTTTTCAATTAAATGAACGATATCTGGCGCGATACCAAGTGCACCTTCTGGCTCAGGATGATTTCGTTTTCCGATATAAATAACGTCATAACCTTCTTTTTCTTTTTGGCGAATAAGGTCATGGGTTTTTGTAACATCCGGACATGTAGCATCGATTGTTGTTAAGCCTTTTTCTTTTGCTCGTTCTTTTACTTCTGGAGATACTCCGTGCGCAGTAAAAATAACGGTTCCTTCATTTATTTGGTCTAAGATTTCCAGGCGATTAGCACCGTCCAGTGTGATAATGCCGTCCTCTTCAAACGCATCTGTAACGTGTTTATTATGAACAATCATTCCTAAGATATAGATTGGTCGAGGCAATGATTTATCTAAAGCGGCGTTTCGTGCAATGACCATTGCGTCTACTACACCATAACAATAGCCGCGCGGTGCAATTTTAATAACTTTCATTTCACTTTCCTCCTCATCATAATCCTGACGAGCAATTCAACTCGCTTCTATTATATAAAAGAGGAAGGAAGAATACAAAGATATTCTTTTTTTGCTCACTGTATTTCCTTAAGGAATCAGCAGATTTATCAAATATAAAGTTTTGGTTTAGACACCCGATCTCTGGATGAATGTTCAATTTCTTCTTCAAAGAAATCCAGCTCATCATCGGATGAATCCGTGCTTTCTGCGCCTGCTGATAAAACCTTACTATCTTTACTTTCATCAGTTTCAGAAACCTCTGTTCCTTCTGCTTCGAGTACTTCATCTGTGTTATCACTTGAGCGCAAGGCCTGATAGATTTTCCACAGAGAAGGAGCATTTTTGACAAGAGGTCCGTATTGTTGAATCATAGGTCCCATCGTTTCCGCTGCTTTTAGTACTCGCTGAACATTTCCCATCATGGAGCTCAAGTTAGCAGGGTTCGTTAATCCTTGCAAACCTCCAAGCAGGGAAGAAGAGTTAGTCGCTCCTGCAGCACCTTGGGCTCCTGAAAGGCCAGAAAACAAAGAACCTCGAGGAGCAGCTGCAGCCGCTTGTTGAAATGGTATGTTTCTATTTCCGCCTCTTCGGAATAGGCGAGTTAAGAAGTTACCTCCTCCACGGTTCAGGCCTTGCTGATTCGGGTAAAATGATTGTTGAGCATTTGTTTGCTGGGCAAAGTTACGAAACTGCTGTAATGGATTAAATTGGCTAAAGTTACCAGGGTGTTGCCCAAAGCCGTTTTGTGGTGGCATTCCTGGCATCATTCTTCTTTGCATACCGGGTGGAAATGGTGGTCTTCGCTGTAGCAAAGGACGCACCTCCTTTAGTAAAGTAGATTTTCTTTTACTATCGTATGCAACTCGCGATAAAATGTTTTTGAAACAGGTAATAAGTTTTAGTAATATGAATGAGAAGTAGTCACAGAAGGAAAAATCGATTATAATCATATATTGTGCCTTAAAAGATGAACGTGAATGTAAAAAAGGAGACTATTATGGAAAAAACAAACTTTGAACGTTTTGAGTTTCAACCATTTTTAATAGAAGCAATTAAACAATTAGGTTTTTATCAGCCTACAGAGATTCAGGAGCGCTTAATTCCTTCCGTTTTAAAAGGGGAAAGTGTAATTGGTCAGTCGCAAACAGGGACCGGCAAAACACACGCTTATTTATTACCTTTACTTGAAAAGGTAGACCCTAAAAAAGAAGAAGTACAAGTTGTAATCACCGCTCCAACTCGTGAGCTTGCTTCTCAAATTTATCAAGAAGTATTAAAGCTAACAAAACACAGTGCTGAAGGAGAAGAAATTTCAGCAAAATGTTTTATCGGCGGTACAGATAAGCAGCGTACAATCGATAAATTAAAGAAGCAGCCTCAAGTTGTTGTAGGAACACCGGCTCGTTTGTTTGATTTAGTAAATGAAAAAGCGTTAGTTGTGTATACAACAAAGGCGTTAGTAGTAGACGAAGCTGATTTAATGCTTGATATGGGATTTTTAGAAGATGTGGACCGTTTGGCAAGCAATATGCCTGAAAAATTACAGATGCTTGTTTTTTCAGCAACTATTCCTGAAAAATTAAAGCCATTCTTAAAAAAATACATGGAAAATCCAAAATTTACGCATGTTTCGCCGAAGCAAGCAGCAGCAGCTAAATTAGAGCATGTATTAGTTCCACTGCGTCATCGTAACAAGTTTAAGCTACTGCATGATATGCTTATTTCTTATAATCCTTATTTAGCTATCGTCTTTACAAATACAAAGAAAATGGCGGACGAAGTAGCAGATGACCTACTGTCTAAAGGATTAAAAGTAGGAAGAATTCACGGAGACTTATCTCCTCGTGACCGTAAGAAAATGATGAAGCAAATTAATAATTTAGAATTTCAATACGTAGTAGCGACAGATTTAGCAGCTCGCGGTATTGATATTGAAGGAATTTCACACGTCATTAACTTTGAGCTTCCTTCAGATCTAGATTTCTACATTCACCGCGTAGGACGTACAGCTCGTGCCGGTCATTCTGGAATTGCTGCTACAATCTTCGATGTGGAAGATGAAGATGCAGTAAATAAGCTAGAGAAAATGGGAATCGAGTTTGTAAACAAAGATCTTCAAAAGCAAGAATGGGTTTCCATCGATGACCGTAACCGCCGTAAAAAGCGTGTGAAGAAAGCGGATGAAGTGGGAGAAGAGGCACATCGCTTTATTCAAAAGCCGAAGAAAGTAAAGCCTGGCTACAAGAAAAAACGTGCTCGTGAAATTACAAAGTATGTGCAAAAGAAAAAGCGTAGTGAAAGACGCAACAATCGTTAATCGCAATAGGTTAGAGGTGTAAAAAGGAATGTTGAAAATTGGTTCTCATGTATCAATGAGCGGCAAAAAGATGCTTTTAGGAGCAAGTGAAGAGGCAGCTTCTTACGGAGCAAATACGTTTATGATCTATACAGGCGCTCCACAAAATACTCGTCGCAAAAAGATTGAAGAGCTTAATATTGAAGCTGGTCTTTTGCATATGAAAGAGTATGGAATGACAGATATTGTTGTACATGCTCCCTATATCATTAATCTAGGAAATACAACAAAGCCCGAAACATTTGAGCTTGGAGTAGATTTCTTAACGTCTGAAATTCAGCGCACCCATGCTCTTGGCGCAAAGCAAATTGTTCTTCACCCAGGAGCTCATGTCGGCGCTGGAGCAGATGCCGGTATTCAGCAAATTATCAAAGGTCTAAACGAAGTGTTGACAGCTGATCAAGAAGTTCAAATTGCGCTTGAGACAATGGCTGGAAAAGGAACAGAGTGTGGAAGAAGCTTTGAAGAAATTGCCCAGATTATTGATGGCGTGACGCACAATGAAAAGCTCTCTGTTTGTTTTGACACATGTCACGTTCATGACGCTGGTTATGATATCGTTCAAGACTTTGACGGTGTATTAAATGAATTTGACAAAACCGTAGGAATACAGCGAATTAAAGTGCTTCACATCAATGATAGTAAAAATGTACGCGGTGCTCGAAAAGACCGCCATGAAAACATTGGATTTGGTGAAATCGGATTTGGTGCACTGAATTATATTGTTCATCACCCAGCGTTTAAAGAAGTTCCTAAAATTCTAGAAACTCCTTATGTAGGAGAAGATAAGAAAAATAAAAAAGCGCCATATCAGTTGGAAATTGATATGATTCGTGCACAAAGCTTTGATTCAGAGCTAAAACAAAAGCTTATGTAATTTCATATGTGATTGAAAGAGGTCATGTCTATAGACATGACCTCTTCTTTTACATTAACTGCTGAAATAATTCGTTCACTCGTCTGGCAGTTTCACGATCTGTTACTTGAGCAATTTGTTTGATTAAATTTCGGCGCTCTTCAAGGTTATAAATATTTACGGGCTGCTGTCTAATGACGGATACAAGTGTGTGTGCCTGCTGATCTGTAATGGGGATGTTGTATTGTTTGCTATACTTTAAAAGCTCTTTCGGGGTAATGTTGTTTACTTTCTTATTGACAATCTGCTGTACAATTTTCATATGATTACCTCCTCGTCATATACAGTTTATGAATAAAAAAGAAAGATGTGACTATATTGTGTAATAAAACAACATTTCGAGCCGGATGAACTTACGGAGGCAAGAAAGCGAAGGAGTGAAACGGCTTAGTTTACAAATAAAAGACAATCCTGTATACTACATTAATGACTAAATCGTAATGATTCTGAGAAAGTAAATGGGTAACGGAGTATACGATAGAAACCGTGCCCTCTTTTGTATGGAGAAATATAAAAAAAGAATGGTGAGGCGCATATGAATACACCTGATATCATTGAAATCGATCATTTATCATTTCAATATGATGGAGTGAATGTATTAGAAGATATAAGTTTTTCAATTCCAAAAGGAGCTTTTTTGGGTCTCGTTGGGCCAAATGGATCTGGGAAATCAACGCTAATCAAATGTTTGCTTGGTTTGCAAAAACCATCTCAAGGTGCAATTCGTTTATTTGGAAAAGATCAGAGAAGGTTTAAAGAACGAAGTAAAATTGGATATGTATCGCAAAAAGCGAATAGTTTCAACAGCGGCTTTCCTGCTACCGTTTTTGAAGTGGTTTCCACGGGTCTTACTTCAAAATTAGGTTTGTTTCGCTTTATGAATGCTTCTCATAAACAAAAAGTGAAAGAAGCGGTAGAAGCAGTGGGGATGAGCGAATTTTTAAATCGAAACATAGGAGAACTATCCGGTGGCCAGCAGCAGCGAATTTTTATTGCGCGCGCGCTTGTCAGCGAACCCGAGCTGTTAATTTTAGATGAGCCAACAGTCGGAGTGGATGCACAAAATGTGTACACTTTTTATGAGCTTCTTGAAAAGTTAAATAAAGAAAAAGGAATTACGCTTGTGCTTGTTACTCACGATATTGGCACTGTCTCAGAAAAAGTAACCCACGTTGCTTGTTTAAATAAATTTCTACACTTTCATGGGAATGCCAAAGAATTCGAACAGCTTTGTGAACATGACGTATCTATGTTTTATGGTCATAATGTTCATGTGTTGACCCATGATCATCATCATGGAGGGCAGCACGTATGATAAGCAGTTTATTTCAATTTGAGTTTTTACGAAATGCATTTTTAACCGGTATGATTATTGGCGTCTTAGCTCCTTTATTGGGCACGTTCATCGTAGTAAGACGTCTTTCTTTAATTGCAGACGCGTTAAGTCACGTGACGCTAGCGGGGATTTCTGCGAGCTTGCTTCTTAGTCAGAAAATAGGGTTTATGCAAGGAGTGAACCCCGTCTATTTAGGGATGGTATCTTCCGTTACAGGCGCTCTTTTTATTGAAAAACTTCGAAGCGTCTACAAGCATTATCAAGAGCTGGCCATTCCGATTATTTTATCGGGCGGAATTGGTATTAGTGCAATTTGTATCTCGCTAGCGGACGGTTTTAATAATGATTTAATGAACTATTTGTTTGGAAGCGTAAGTGCGGTGAGTCGTTCGGATCTTTGGACAGTTGTTGTCATAGCCGTATTTGTTATAGCTATTGTCTTTTTCCTATATAAAGAATTGTTTATTTTATCTTTTGACGAAGAGCACGCTTCTGCTTCTGGGATTAAATCGAAGTGGATGCACTTTTTATTTATTGTGATGGTTGCTCTTGTCATTGCTGTATCGATGCGTATCGTCGGTATTTTATTAGTGTCATCTCTTATGACTCTTCCTGTAGCAGCAAGCATTCGCTTAGCTAGGGGCTTTAAACAAACGATTCTGCTTTCGGTGATTTTTGGTGAAATATCTGTTTTAGGCGGATTATTTTCAGCGTACTACTTGGATTTAGCACCAGGCGGTACAATTGTTGTCATTGCTGTTGTTATTTTAATCATATCTATTATGATTAATAAAGGACGGAAGGGGAAACAAAAATGAATTTAACTGAAGCCATTCATTTATTAAAAGATCAAGGATATAAACATACAGGAAAGCGTGAAGAAATGCTTGCCTTGTTTTCAAAATCAAATAAGTACTTAACGGCAAAAGATGTATTGGAATATATGAAGCCTGATTATCCCGGTCTGAGTTTTGATACAATTTACCGTAATTTATCATTGTTTGTGGAGTTAGGCGTACTTGAAATGACGGAGCTTTCGAGCGAAAAGCACTTTCGATTTAAATGTGCAACCGCCCATCATCATCACCACTTCATTTGTTTAGATTGTGGAAAAACAAAAGAAATTGAAGCTTGTCCGATGGAGCATGTAGACGAGGATTTGCGAGGATACAATATTACAGGCCATAAATTTGAAATTTACGGTCAATGTATAGAATGTAATCAATAAAAAAGAGAGGGCGTTATGCACCTCTCTTTTTTATTTTTGCTGTTCTTTTAACCAGCTGGCTACCCACTGATCTGCTTCTAGCCAATTGTATACGCGAACCACTCCTTTTGGAACAGGTAAGCGATTATAAGGAGTATCAAATAAGATAACGGGGATATTGCATTCTTCACTGATTTCACAAGCATTATCATGTTTGTCTTCAAAAAAGATATCAACATCATATCGTTTTGCTGTTTCAACTTTAAAATGAGAACCGACTAACTCAATGTGATGAAACGATAGTTCATTTTTTTGAAACCATTCTTCCGTGACGTCCAATAGCTTATCATGCCTTGCACTAATAAAGAATAATTCGTGCTTTTGATGCCATTTTTGCAAAACAGCTTTTGCATCGTCTGCAAGTGGAGAGGTTTCGTAAATAGAGCGTTCATTTGCTTTAAACCATTTCCCGAGTTCTGCAGGTGATACATTTACAAAAGGGCTGAAATCATATTCTGTAATGTCTTCAAGTGTTAAATTTAAGTTAAAGGCTTTATTTAAATGAGGAACAAAAGTTTCAGGAGAAGTAACAGTTCCATCAATGTCAATTCCAAACTTTTTCGTCAACTACGTGCACTCCTTTAATACGTTTATTCTACTTAGGTGCTTGACTATTCTTGTCTAGTGTAACATAAAGCCCAAAGAGAAACAGTAATACTTTTTATACGCCTTTGGCAAAGCGTAATGATCACTGCATAGCCTGGTGATATTGCGTCTGTACCTATTTCTTGTAAGAGAGTGAGCGGCTGTATAAGATTGACACTTATAATTTTTTCTCGCATTCAGATACTATAAATGCTCCTTATTTACGAAAGCGAGGGATTAAGCATGGAGAATGAAGAACAAAGGCGTAGAAAAGATGTATATGAAGCTGATTTCATGGAAGAAACTGCAGCTGAAGTGGGCGTTCCTTACCGAGTAGGAGAGCCTCATGCAGAGCGTGAAGTTATAGATATTGATCGCAATCGCAATCATGAAGTCGCTGGGCGAGGAGAAGGAACGGGATACGGTCGTTTCGCACTCGTGCTTTCGATTCTTTCACTATTCTTTTTACCAATTATTCTTGGTGCCGCTGGGATTATTCTAGGGTTTATCGCACGCAGAAAAGGAGCACTTACGCTAGGAGCATGGGCAATAGGGATCGGAGTTGTATCGATTATTGTCGGTACGTTTATATTACCGTTCTTTTCATAAAAAAAAGCGAGGCGCATATGCGCCTCGCTTTTTTTAGTTATGATTTAGCTGCAGCTTTTTCAGCTTCTTGCTTTGCGTGATATTCAGCAGCAATTTTATCAATTTCTTTTTTTAGTTCCTCAACCATTGTTTCTTCAGGAACTTTGCGTACGATTTCGCCTTTGCGGAATAGTAGACCTTCACCGCGTGCTCCCGCAATCCCGATATCAGCTTCACGAGCTTCACCAGGACCGTTTACAGCGCAGCCAAGTACCGCTACTTTAATCGGTGCTTTTACAGTTGAAATATACTCTTCAACTTCATTAGCAATGCTAATTAAATCAATTTCAATACGTCCGCAAGTTGGGCAAGAAATAAGCGTTGCGGCATTGGAAGCTAAACCAAATGATTTTAGTAATTCGCGCGCAACTTTTACTTCTTCTACAGGATCCGCACTTAAAGAAATACGTAATGTATTTCCGATTCCTTTAGATAAAATAGCGCCAAGCCCTGCTGCACTTTTTACAGTTCCTGCAAATAATGTACCCGATTCTGTAATTCCTAAGTGAAGAGGGTAGTCAAATGCTTGAGCAGCTTTTTCATAAGCTTCAATTGCCAAGTTAACATCCGATGCTTTCATTGAAACGATGATGTCATGGAAATCAAGGTCTTCTAAAATTTTAATGTGATGAAGTGCACTTTCTACCATGCCATCTGCTGTCGGATAGCCGTATTTATCTAAAATACGTTTTTCAAGTGAACCAGCGTTAACTCCAATACGAATTGGAATATTTTTAGCTTTTGCAGCATTTACAACAGCTTCCACTTTTTCACGGCGACCGATATTACCAGGGTTGATACGGATTTTATCCGCTCCGCCTTCAATTGCTTTTAATGCTAAGCGGTAGTCAAAATGAATATCCACAACTAATGGAATGTTAATGCGTTTTTTAATTTCAGGGATTGCATCTGCTGCGCGCTCGTCTGGACAAGCAACACGAACAACTTGGCATCCTGCTTCTTCTAAACGTTTAATTTCTGCAACCGTTGCTTCAACATCATGTGTCTTAGTGGTTGTCATACTTTGAATAACTAACTCGTTGCTGCCTCCGATTGTTAAATCTCCAACTTTAACGGGGCGTGTTTTTGTACGATGTATAATTTCACTCACGTGATAATCTCTCCTTCAAAATGAAATCAAGAATTTGAATTCATTAATAGAATAACTCTTTATGAACAAAATAACTAGTAGAAAGTGCTACCTTAGCTATTTTAACAATGACTATCCCATCTTGACAAGAAGAATGCTGTCATTACTTGTAAATAGGGAACTTATACGTTTTTCCAATTTGAATATCCTCAGGCGCTGTACCGTTATTTAACTTTTTGAAGTCTGTAATCATTTGGTTCATAGAAACCGGTATCGATTTTTTTGTAAGCTCCTCAATGATGGACAAAACTGTATCGCCTGGCTTAATTTTTATTTTTGTATAGGTGGAAGAAGAGCTGGCGGCTTTTGTTTCTGCAGGCTGCGCTTTGCTGACTTGAACTGCTTCAGTAGCAGTGGGAATGGTCCCGTATTTAATGTCGTAGTGACAAATATATCCGATAAAAGCGAAAGCGGCTAATGCACATAGCTTTTTCATTATGCTCCTCCTTCATTCTTTTGCTTATGTGTAAAGCCTATGCTTGTCTTACTTAAATATGATTGGAGAACGAAAATTGAAAGAAAAATTAATGATTGTTTCATTAGGCTTATTGCCTTTAATCATGGTGCTGGGAAATTCCATGCTCATTCCTCTGCTGCCAAGCATTCAAAAGTCACTTCACTTAAGCGGAGTTCAAACCAGTTTGATACTGAGTGCATTTTCGATTCCAGCTGCATTGTGTATCCCTGCCGTAGGGATTTTATCAGACCGGTATGGGCGTAAAAAGTTAATCATATATTCACTCGTCATGATGATAATAGGTAGTGTCATCGCTGCTAGTAGTGCTTCATTCTCTTCTGGAAGCTTTGCTGTGTTGATGGCAGGCAGAGTCATTCAAGGGATTGGAGCTGCAGGTACTACAACGTTGGCAATGGCATTAACTGGAGATGTATTTACAGGGGAAAAAAGAGCAAAAGTCCTCGGGATTTTAGAAGTGTATAACGGAGTTGGAAAAGTGGTTGCGCCGATAATTGGAGCATCGGTAGCACTCGTCGTATGGTATGCCGCGTTTTTTGTCTATCCTTTAGCTGCAGGTGCTGCTTTAGTAGGTATAGTGCTGTATGTGAGAGAAGGGAAAACAGGTTCGGATTCAGTATCTGTTCAAGAATATTTAAAGAGAGCCAATGGGATTGTCTATAATAAAAGAAAATCGCTTTTTCCTTTATTCTTTGTCGGGGGATTGGGGTTGTTTTTATTATTTGGTATTTTATATTATTTATCTTTTCTAATAGAGGAAACGTATCATATAGACGGTTTTTTTAAAGGAACCGCTTTTTTATTTCCTCTTGGTGCGATGACGCTCGTTTCTTATTGGACCGGTCAACGCATCAAAACAGATGTAGAGCTCATGAAAAAATTAATGATAGTAGGGATAACTCTTTTATTCCTGATGTTTGGAGTATTAACGATTATTTATACGCTTCCTGTTCTGATGTTTTGTTTGACAGTCGCCTTTGGCGGCTTAGGATTTGTTCTTCCGTGTATTAATATGATGATTACTTCAGCGGCTTCAGACGAAGAAAGAGGGTTTATTGTATCCATTTATGGAACGGTGAGATTTTTAGGAGTAGCGTTGGGACCTGTTGTTTTTGAAGTGTGGATGCATGCTGAAAGGCTGATGTTTGTTTACAGCTTTATTCTGCTCACAGCAGGAGGTTTGTGGGTTTTGTATCAGTTGAAAATTCTTCCTTGTGCAATGGGAAGAAAAAAAGTTGTACCGAAATAAAGAGGCTGAGACTTAACTAAATCACTCCAATCACCAGCTAGAAGCAGCCGCATACATGAAACCTGCGTTCACCATATCAATAAAAAAATCCAAAAGAGGTGGATTCTCTATCAAGAATCTAGATTCCTCGTTTGGATTCTCCTTCAACTAAAATACGTTTGTCCCAGCATCTTTATTAGGTTTTACCTTTCTTCTTATAGGAACCCTTGTGACGAGCAACAAGTAAATGAAGAATGTTCCTATCCAGTAAAGAGAGCTATGTAGTGCTAGAGACAAAGAAAAAGCTTCAAAAAGCGTATAAAGCAGTGTGAAGGCTACCGTACTATAAGCGCTCAGTGCCCATAGCTGCTTGAAAGGAAGCTGCTTTTTAGCAATGAGTGCAATCAGCTTTCCAAGATAAGCAAGGCAGGTAATAGAAAGGAAGTTTAGTCCAGATGTTAATACGTACAGTAAAAGCATAGCGATAGGGACAAGTATGTATAAAGAAAATTTTTGTTCGTGCAGCAAGTTTAACAGTTCATTTTTATCTTTATGATGCCAGTTTAGCAACTCATATGAATACGTTTGTGTTTGTGAATTAGTCGTGATGTAAATTCCATCCTTTAAAAAACCAATGGCATGAGCAGGGGAATGAAATCGTTCAATAGACTGTGAGGGGTTTAAGATAAAAGCGGTACCGTTTACTTTTTTTGTGAAAGGTTGACTTGACGTAAGCTGTGAGTTTGAAATAGAAAAAGAAGAAACAGATTTCGGAAGATCTGTAGTAGCGATATGATAGCCGTTTACAATCGTCAAAGTCATAAAGAAAAATGTAGGCAGCAAAGAAATAAATGTTAGAAACAGCACAAAACCAATTGTTTTATTCGTATGCTCAAAGCGAAGCGACCTTATTTTTTTGAAGGAAATAAAACTCCATGCCATCTTTTTCAGCATGCTCATTGTAAAGCCTCCTCTTATTGAAGATTCTTATTATACCTTATTTTATAGCGAAAATTTAAGGTTTACAATAGATTTTAGAAACCGTTACCAATTACAATGATGCGGTGGAGCGTTATGTTACAAGCACATTTTATGCGTATATGTACAGGTTTTGCCGTCATTGTTTTTTTTGATATTACGGGCGCCTTGAGGACCGTGCTGTTAATATTGCAGAGGTACACTCGAAAATTATTATTTGAAGAGGTATTCGAAAGTGAAATAAAGGAAGTACTCGTCGTGCAAGGTCTTTCTTTATAGGAGTGGTTATTGTATGATAAATAGTAATAATAAAAAGGATAGGTGCGGGCATGGCTATTTTATGTTGGGTATTAATTATCGTTAGCTTTGTTGTATCGTTTGTTGGGTTGGTTTATCCCATTATCCCGAGCGTGCTATTTGTAGCTCTAGGATTTGTTATATACGGTTTATTTTATGATTTTAGCTCCTATAGCTGGTTATTTTGGGTGGTACAAGGATTGTTAGTTGTCGCACTTTTTTTAGCAGACTATATAGCTAATATTATTGGTGTGAAAAAATTCGGAGGCACTAAAGCAGGTGTTTGGGGAAGTACAGTTGGGCTGCTTGTAGGTCCGTTTGTCATTCCGGGATTTGGAATTATTTTAGGGCCGTTTATCGGAGCGATTGTAGGAGAACTGATTGTTCATCGGACTACAATTAGCAACGCAGTAAAAATTGGAGTAGGTTCGGTTATTGGCTTTTTTAGTGGTGCTATTTCAAAAGGATTTATTCAACTGCTGATGATTGCCTATTTTTTATACGCTGTTTTAAAATAATATATTGACTTTAGACTAGAAACATGTTAAATTTTTAATGTCGCTAGTAAATGTTATATTGTTCCACAGTAGCTCAGTGGTAGAGCTATCGGCTGTTAACCGATCGGTCGTAGGTTCGAGTCCTACCTGTGGAGCCATGGCGGTGTAGCTCAGCTGGCTAGAGCGTACGGTTCATACCCGTGAGGTCGGGGGTTCGATCCCCTCCGCCGCTATTTTCCAATTTACGTTTGTGACTTACATAATTCATATTGTTCCACAGTAGCTCAGTGGTAGAGCTATCGGCTGTTAACCGATCGGTCGTAGGTTCGAGTCCTACCTGTGGAGCCATGTGGACCCTTAGCTCAGCTGGTTAGAGCAGACGGCTCATAACCGTCCGGTCGCAGGTTCGAGTCCTGCAGGGTCCACCATTTATAAGGTTGGAGGAATACCCAAGTCCGGCTGAAGGGATCGGTCTTGAAAACCGACAGGGGTGTTAAAGCCCGCGGGGGTTCGAATCCCTCTTCCTCCGCCATACTATCGTCTATTCAAAGCTTCTTTTGAGAAAAAGAAGCTTTTTTTATGTTTAAAAGAATAGCGAATGGGAATTAGGTAAATATAAATCATGGATTAGGAACTTTTTATTTGAAACAGTAGGGTAAATTTGCTAATCTAAACGTATATGGTGCTTTCGCGCCAAAATGCTTACATATTTTGAAGGAGGAATTATTCATGGCTTACAAATTACCAGAACTACCTTATGCATACGATGCACTGGAACCACATATCGACAAAGAAACAATGAATATTCACCACACAAAACATCACAACACATATGTTACAAATCTAAACGCTGCTGTTGAAGGCAAAGGGGATTTAGAAAGCAAAAGTATTGAAGAGTTAATTTCAAACTTAGATGCTGTTCCTGAAGATATCCGTACAGCAGTACGCAATAACGGTGGCGGTCATGCGAACCACTCATTATTTTGGACAATCCTTTGCCCTAACGGCGGCGGTGCTCCAACTGGTGAATTAGCAGACGCTATCGCTAGCAAATTCGGCAGCTTTGATCAATTCAAAGAAGAATTTGCAAATGCAGCTAAAACTCGCTTCGGTTCTGGCTGGGCTTGGTTAGTTGTAAACAACGGCGATTTAGAAGTAACAAGCACACCAAACCAAGATAGCCCATTAATGGAAGGTAAAACGCCAATTCTTGGTCTAGACGTTTGGGAGCACGCTTACTACTTAAATTACCAAAACCGCCGTCCAGATTACATTTCAGCATTCTTTAATGTTGTAAAATGGGACGAAGTTGCTAAGCGTTACGACGCTGCAAAATAAGCTAAAGACGTATTTAAGAGCCAGTAAAGTAATTATTACCTTTACTGGCTTTTTTGTTTTCCAATTCTTTTACATATCTCCTTTTCTTTTTCACACACTAGGTGTAGAAGAGAAAAGGAGTTTTTTGATATGCCTTTATTAAAAAAAGTAGTTGGAGATGTAGAAGTTAGTAAAGATTTACTTTTGCTTTTAATTATAGGCGGTCTTTATGCCTTGGCTATTTCAATTTCCAATTCGTTTGTTAACATTTATCTGTGGAAACAATCAGGCGAATTTTCGGATCTCGCTATTTATAATTTAGCGGTAGTGGTGCTTCAGCCGCTTACGTTTATTTTAGCAGGTAAATGGGCCAAACGAATTGACCGGGTTGTGGTTTTAAGGTTAGGTGTATCTTTTTTAGCTGTTTTTTATATCGCTGTATTAGTCAGTGGAGCTAACGCAGCCGAGTATTTAGTATTGCTTGGTGGGCTGCTGGGTATAGGATACGGCTTTTATTGGCTAGCTTTTAATGTGCTAACTTTTGAAATTACAGAACCGGATACAAGAGACTTTTTTAACGGATTTTTAGGGATCTTAAACTCTTTTGCAGGGATGATTGGTCCTTTAGGAGCGGGCTTTGTTATTTCCGCTTTGTATGAATCACTTGGGTATAAAATTGTGTTTGGTGTATCGCTGCTATTGTTTATCGGTGCCGTTGTGCTTAGTTTTTTTATTACAAGACGCGCAGCGGAAGGAGTATACAAATTTAAAGAGGTATGGGCTGAACGAAAAGTCAATAAAGACTGGAATCGAATATTGCAGGCTCATTTCTTTCAAGGGTTGCGTGAAGGTACGTTCATTTTTGTTGTATCCGTCATGGTATTTATTACGACGGGAAGTGAATTAGCTTTAGGAACATATGGACTGGTAAATTCAGCGGTTGCATTTGTGGGATACTATGTTGCCTCAAGGTTTATTAAGCAAAAAAATCGCCTTCGGTTTATCTTCACAGGGGGCCTCCTTCTCTATGGAGCAGTCTTTTTGCTTATCTTTAACTTATCGTATCCAAAGTTAATTATATATGCTGTTTGTATTGCCATTGCCTATCCTATTTTATTGGTTCCATTCATTTCTCTAACGTACGATGTGATTGGACGAGCAAAAGACGTTGTTTCAAAAAGAATTGAATACATTGTTGTCAGAGAAGTATTTCTGAATATCGGGCGCGTCGTTTCTATATCTTTATTTTTAATAGCTGTACTATTTTTTGATGAAGCAAAAAGTATTCCCATTTTATTAGCTATTGTTGGAGCAGGGCATACGATCATTTATTTTTGTGTGAGACATATCTCACAGCCTCTGCACAAAAAAGAAACGACTGTTACTCCTCCGGTATTAAATGAAGGAGACGGAGAGTCTCCAGCTTAGAGTGTTGTCAGCTCCTTCATTTGTACTATGGAAAATGCTTCGCTTTTCTTTTAGAATAAATACGTTGTGTAAATAGGCACCTGCCAGGTGTCTATTTATTTGCTAAATGGCTGATTTTATGGTGTTATGGTATATATGTTTTATAAAGTGTAGGTGTTGGTATGAAAAAGAAAAAAAGAAGAAAAAGTCACGTGCCTTTTCGTGTGAACTTACTTTTCTTGACCGTATTTGCCCTATTTTCCGTATTAATTTTGCGGTTGGGACTTGTTCAAATTGTATACGGTGAGAATTACGAACGAGAAGTGGAAAAAACACAGGACGTTACGGTCAGTACGCCTGTTCCTCGAGGGAAAATGTACGATCGTTATAACCGCGTAATTGTAGATAATACCTCTTTAAATACGATTACATATACTCGTTTTCAAGGAAATACAGCTGAAGAAAGGCTGCGCATCGCTAAAAAGTTAGCCACTATGATCGATGTTCCTTACACCACAAATGTGATTGATATTCCGGAAAATAAAAAGAATAAAGATGCTAAAAATGTGGTAAAAATTACAGAACGCGATATGAAGGATTATTGGATTATGATTCACCCTAAAGAAGCGGAACAGAAAATTACGCAAGCTGATCGCAAAAAAGTTCAAGATGGTGAAATGACTGATGACGAACTGTATCAACGTCAGTTAGACCGCATCTCTAAAAAAGATTTAGAAAGTCTAAAGAGTGATTTAGAAGTTCTCGCTATTAAGCGCCAAATGGAGGCAGGTTACTCTAACACCCCGCAAATTGTTAAGAGCGGTGTGACAAATGAAGAGTATGCCGTTGTAAGTGAACACTTAGATGAACTTCCAGGTGTTGATACAACAACGTATTGGGATCGCTCATACCCAGAAAACAGTACTCTTCGTACTTTGCTTGGAAATGTATCATCTGCCAACGAAGGACTGCCTAAAGATAAAGTACAGTATTACTTGTCAAGAGGCTATAGCCGAAATGACCAAGTTGGGACGAGCTATTTAGAGAAGCAATACGAAGCTCAGCTCAGCGGTCAAAAAGAAAAAGTCCAATATGTAACAGATAAAAAAGGAAATCTCCTTGATACAATTCAAGTGTCTAAAGGTGAACGCGGCAGTGATTTGGTTTTAACTATTGATATGGAGCTTCAAAAAGCGGTAGAAAAGCAAATTACGGACCAGCTTTTAGCCAAAAAGCAAATGAAAGGAACGCAATTTTTAGACCGTGCTTTTGTTATTATGATGGATCCTCACACAGGAGAAATTTTAACAATGGCAGGTAAAAAATACACCATTGATAAGAAGACTGGAGCGCCTAAAATAGAAGATTTTGCATTAGGAAATATTTCAACATCTTATACAATGGGCTCTGTTGTAAAAGGAGCAACGGTTTTAGCCGGCTTAGATTCAGGAGCTATTAAGCCAAACACAGTGTTCGTTGATGAACCGTTAAAAATTAAAGGAACACCGGTTAAAAAATCAGCTGAGGCCGAAGGGTTAGGACCCTTAACGTATTCATCTGCGTTAAAATATTCATCCAACGTATTTATGTTTAAAACGGTAATGGCTATGGCTGGGTTACAGTATCATAAAAACATGACTTTACCGATTAAACCTGATACATTCAGCGAACTGCGTTCTTACTACAGTCAGTTCGGCTTAGGCGTATCAACAGGCATAGACCTTGATAACGAATCAACAGGTGTCCAAGGTGGAAGCGATGTTCCAGGTACGGCGCTTGATTTAGGAATTGGTCAGTATGATACGTACACGCCGCTGCAGCTTGTTCAATATACTTCTGCAATAGCTAATGGAGGGTATCGTATTAAGCCGCAGCTAGTAAAAGAAATCCGAAAACCAACGATTAAAACCGATGAAATTGGCGGTACGCAGCATTCATTTGAACCTGATGTGTTAAATCGTATTACGATGAAAGAACAATACATTAAAGATGTTCAAAGTGGTTTTAAGCGCGTTACGCAAGAACAAGGCGGTACAGGATATGCAGCTTTCCATACAGCGAACTATAATCCTGCTGGTAAATCAGGAACGGCACAAGCCTATGAGAAAAATCCTAGGGGAGGGGACCCTATTAAAGTTAATAATTCAAACTTTGTGGCCTTTGCTCCGGCAAATAATCCTGAAATTGCAGTAGCTGTGGTGGTACCATCGGTATTTGTGCCAAGTGCACCAAATACCATTACAAAAGAGCTTGCTCGTTCTGCGCTCGATACGTATTTTGATTTAAAGAAAAAAGGTGAACAAGAAGTAAAAGATCAAGAAGAGAACCAACAGGCTGTCATTGCAAACGACGCCAATTAAAGAGGCTGGGACAAAAGCATATTAGTTGAAGTAAGATCCGAACAAAGTTGATTAAGAATCAACTTTGTTCGGATCTTTTATTTATAGGATGAAAGTAGATTTCGTGTATGTAGGTGCTTTTAGCGGTTGATTGGAGGGCAAGGTGAAGACTTCTGCAGGAAAAGCGAAGCGACGAGGAGACTCACCGGCCGCCCGTGGAACGAAAATCAACAGCGGTATCGGAAGTGATTCATACTGGATTATTTATCCAATACATCCATTTTTAGATTGAATTAATTTAGTAATGTCTCTACCTCTTCTTTTTGTTAGAAATCTTTACATATATGGTTTTTTATTGAATTTATGGGTCGTAAGAACTAGTTTTTTACCTGAAAAACACGCAGATAGACCTTTGTTTACAAAAGCTTTACATTGAGTTAAAACACAATTAATAGTCGGCTATTATTCTGTAAGTGTAAGGGTTAATAGAAATGATCAAAATAAGGGGAAGCGTTTCTGCTTCTCGTATTTATTTACAGTGATAGTAAACAATAGATATTAAATAGACATAGAGAGACTTTTAATGTGCTCAAAACGGTTAAAGACGATGAAGGAGGATTATCCAATGGCAATAACAATGGAATTGACTAACAAAGAAAAAGTAAATACTCCGCAAACAAAAGAAATTGTATATAAAACAAAAGGTTTAAATTTATGGTATGGCAACACACATGCCTTAAAAAATATTGATTTAGACATTCATGCTAACGAAGTTACCGCGATCATCGGTCCATCAGGCTGCGGAAAATCAACATATATTAAAACGTTAAATCGTATGGTAGAAATGACTCCAATTGTCCGTACATCAGGTGAGATTGAGTATAGAGGGAAAAATATTTTTGATAAATCGTACCACGTGGAAGAGCTGCGCACGCAAGTAGGAATGGTTTTCCAAAAGCCAAATCCGTTCCCGAAATCTATTTATGATAATATTGCGTACGGTCCAAGAATTCATGGTGTTCGCAACAAGAAAAAACTAGATGAAATTGTTGAAAAAAGTTTACGAGGAGCAGCTATTTGGGACGAAGTTAAAGATCGTTTGAATCAAAATGCAAATGGGTTGTCAGGTGGACAACAGCAGCGTATCTGTATTGCGCGATGCTTGGCAATTGAACCTGACGTTATTTTAATGGATGAGCCTACTTCTGCGCTCGATCCAATTTCAACATTAAAAGTAGAAGAGTTAGTACAAGAATTAAAGAAAGACTTCAGCATTATTATTGTTACCCATAATATGCAGCAAGCGGCACGTATTTCAGATAAAACAGCATTTTTCTTAAATGGAGAAGTGGTAGAGTACGCAGAAACAGATAAAATCTTCTCAATGCCATCTGATAAACGCACAGAAGATTATATTACAGGTCGTTTTGGTTAAGACATACAAGGAGATGGGATGAGTGGTTGTACGCGAAAAGTTTCATGGTGATTTAAAGATATTACGTGAAAAATTATTAGAAATAGGGCGCTTAACGCATGAGGCGCTATCAAAATCAATTGAAGCGTTGCAAACAAGCAACGTTGAGCTGGCGCTAGAAATTATCGACGGCGATTCATACGTGGATGACTTAGAAGAAGAAATTAATGACCTAGCTATCTTACTGATCGCAAAGCAGCAGCCGGTGGCTATCGATTTAAGACGTATCATTGTGGCAATTAAAATTGCTTCGGATGTTGAGCGTATGGCAGATTTTGCGGTTAACGTAGCAAAATCAGCTATACGAATTGGAAACGAAGAATTAATTAAGCCGTTAGAACACGTAAAGAAAATGCACGATATTTCGATTGAAATGTTGAGCCTTTCGTTAAAAGCTTATCACGAGGAAGATCTTGTGCTGGCTAAAAAAGTAGCGGAAATGGACGATCAAGTGGATGAGCTCTACGGAATAACAATAAAAGAACTTTTAAGTCTTGCTAAAGAAAAGCAGGAGGCTATGAACCAAATTACGCAGCTTTTATTTGTAGCCCGCTATTTAGAGCGTATGGCTGATCATACCACTAACGTAGCAGAAAGCGTATTTTACCTTGTAAAAGGCAAACGCTACGACTTAAACGAATAGTAGAAAAACCTCTTCTAATAAGCGAAGAGGTTTTTTTGTTAGTAAATTATAATTACTATGTTACCTGAATTTTTAACACAAATCGACAAATTGCGTTTATTGTGGCAACTTTTTCTGAATGGTAAGATGTTAATAAGTTTATACGGCATTTATATGTAGAAAAAACATTCTAAGAAACGAAGTGATAAAACAGTGGCTGCTAACCTTATTCAAAACTTAAATGTGTGTATAGCTACTCAGCTTGACTCATCTCGTATTTATGTTCACTGGTCGTTTTCTGAGCATATTCGAGAGATGGTAGAAAGTATGTTTTCGACACGGTGGGAAGAATTGAACCTAGCTATGTGTACGTATGATATAACAGGTCTTCATTTTAACGGCCATGAATCAAACCGCTATTATATGAAGGGTCTTACCCCTAAGCAAGACTTCATGTTTATGAACAGCTTGGAAAGTGAGCGCACGTATGTAATAGATATTGGTATTCAAGATAAAGAAGGAAGTTTTTTTTCCCTTCTTCGTTCGAATCCAGTTTATTTGATGAAAGAAAAATATGAACAAGTGAATGTAACTTCGTTAGGCTGGATGTACGAACCTGTAAAAGTTCACCAGGGTGTTCAAAATGAATTTAGCACATATTCCTTATATTCAAATGACTTGGAGCAGGTGAAGAAGCAATATGAATAGTGATGACTGTATTCTTTTAACTTATATGCATTGTCCGTTGCTACATGTACTTCAAACAGAGAATAAGTATCTGCTGTTTGAACAAGTAACGAATGAGTTCATCCCTTTTTTAGATCAAATTGAGTCTAAGAAATTGATAGGTGCAACAGTTGTGATGTCTTGTGTGTTTTTGAACACATTAAACGACGAGGAGTTTAATACTCGTTACGCTCAATATTTACACCAGTTTTCAAGCCGGCAGCATCAGAGAGCACTCACCTTTTTAAAAAAGTGGAACGGGAGCTTGTTCTCAGCCTGCAAATATTTTTTTCAGCATGACATGATGGAGTGTATTCCTACTACCGTAACGAACGCGTTCGTTTCCACCCTTAAAACCGAACAAACATTAAATCTCCAAACTACAGAAGCAATACGTGTTTTTCAACAGTTTTTTGAAAAAAAGCCCGTCGGTTTTTTTATACAGCAAGGAGAGTATACCCATCAAGTAGATATGCTCCTAAAATCTCATGAAATGCGCTATACCTTTGTGAAGTCATCAACAGATGAACTAAAAAAGTCGCCTGCTGGCATTATCTTGTTTCCATATCCTAAGCAAGGAAACCAAGTTGAGGAAGGAACAATCAATAAAGCGAGCGTTTTTTTGGATTTGAAGGCTAAGGACACGCTTGGCTTTCAGCGAATGCAAGCAGCAAGCGGTATATTTCAATATCCTTTAGATTACGCGAGGGATATAGAGTTTCATCAAAACGAAACTCTTGCACTCTACGGTGCAACAAAAAGCGCCGAATTTGTCAGTGAGAACAATCAATTGTTTATTTCAACCGTACAGAAGTCAGAGGCGATGCTAGATGTTATCGATTCTAAACATCCTAGCGTGGTGAATGCTATCTACCGACAGTGGCTCCTTTTAAGTAGCAGCGATTGGCTTTATAATTTTGAAAAAGTCAAAGATGAATACGAAAGGCAAGTAAAACTATTTGATTTTCTTTGTCACGAAGAGAATCCAAGGATGGATAGCGAAAACAGTTTTCTTTCAGGAAGTTCTTTTTTATACCCTGCAAAAGAGATAGAGCCGGCGGCTTTATCAGTAAATCAATATAAAGGCGGTCTCTCCATTTTAATGCTTGCATGGGAATTCCCTCCTCTAGTTATCGGAGGACTTGCACGACATGTATTTGATTTATCCAGAGCGTTAGCAAAGGCGGGCCATCACGTTAGTGTATTAACAACGTATGTAGAGGGGCTGCCGGAATATGAGCGTTTATACGGTGTTCACGTTTACCGAGTTAAAAGCCTGCAGCCTCATCATCCGGATTTTTTGACATGGGTAAACAGTTTGAACGTGGCTATGGCTCTTAGAGGACTGCAGTTAGGCTACAAGCTGTCTTTTGACGTTATTCATGCTCATGACTGGCTTGTTGCCTCCGCTGCAAAATGTTTAGCAGATAAAACGGATAGACCGCTAATTACGACCATTCATGCGACAGAACATGGGCGCAATAATGGTATTCATAATGACATGCAGCAAAAAATTCACTTGCAAGAAGAGGAGCTGATTCGACAATCAAGCTCAATCATTGTCTGCAGCGACTATATGAAGAAGGAATTAATCACTTTATTTCACGTAGAGCAAGATAAAATTGCTATATTTCCAAATGGAATTGACAAGCAGCTGGTAGTCGACGCAGTAAATGAGCGGTTAAAAGAAAGTTTACAAAAGAAATATAATTTTAGAAAGGCCCCTATTATTTTTTCAATTGGACGAATTGTATATGAAAAAGGATTTCAGCTATTTATTGAAGCAGCGGAACTACTTAAGAAAAAACAAATAGATGTTCAATTCGTTGTAGCAGGAAAAGGGCCTTTACTTCATGAGTTTCGAACACAGGTAAGTGAAAAGCAACTAGACAAATACGTGTATTTTATTGGATACATTACCGATAACGAACGAAATCAGCTTCTTCAAGCTTGCAAAATGGTTGTTTTTCCAAGTTTATATGAACCTTTTGGAATTGTGGCTTTAGAGGGGATGGTAGCCAAGAAGCCAACTATCGTTGCCGATACAGGAGGTCTAAGCGATATTGTTTCACATTTCGACACGGGTCTGACGTTTGCCCGAGGAGATACGCTCGAATTAATCAACTGTATTGAATTTTTGTTAAAAAATGAAAAAACGGCTGCAAAAATCAGCGAAAATGGGTATAGAAAAGCAACAACTATGTTTAGCTGGGAAAAAATCGCTATTGATACAAGTAAGCTGTTTCAACATCAGATTTGCCAGGATAAAAAAAGAAGGGAGGCAAAAAATTGAAAGCCATTATACTTGCTGGCGGTAAAGGAACAAGACTGCAGCCCTTGACCTATACGATTCCAAAGCCTATGCTGCCGCTTTACGATAAACCTGTGATGGAATATAGCATTGAACTGCTTAAGAAACATGGAATTACAGAGATTGGGATTACGCTGCAGTATAGGCATGAACAAATTATTGAATACTTCGGGGATGGCTCTCAGTGGGGAGTGACGCTTACTTATTTTATCGAAAAAGAGCCTCTTGGAACAGCGGGCGGAATTAAGCGAGCAGAGGCCTTTATTGAGGAAGACTGTATTATTATTAGTGGAGATGCCTTAACAGAAATTAATCTTCAAGACGTTATTCATTTTCATTATGAACAAAAAAGCGAAATGACCATTGTTACAAAAGAAGTAAACGACGTGCGGGGTTATGGAGTGGTGACGATAGATGAAGGGCATCGAGTCACGGAATTTGTAGAGAAACCGACCTACGAACAGGCCAATAGCCGATTGATTAATACGGGAGTGTATGTGATCAAAAAATCCGTTCTTGATTACGTGAATTCTTATGGTCCTACAGATTTTAGCTTTGACATTATCCCGCTTCTTTTGGAATATAATCATACTGTGTGCAGTTTTGTAACGGAAGATTATTGGATTGATATTGGGCAAATCCACCATTATCGTCAAGCACACTATGATTTGTGGAGGAAGTGGTTTGGCAATAGACAGGAAAGTGTTGTCTCAGATGACGCCCTTATAGAAGAAGGGGTGACTATTTACGATCCGGTTTACGTAGGAGAAAATGTGGTGATTAGAAAAGGTGCTTCAATTGGTCCTTACACGATTATCGGAACCAATAGTATCATAGAAGCACATGCTGCAATCGATAAAACAATTTTGCTTCAAAACGTAACGGTGGGGGCAGAATCGTTTTTATACAATGCTACGATAGGTCCCTATGTAAATGTTCAAGCAATGACTACGTATGTCCAAGATACAGTAGCTGAAAATCAAGTACTACCTCAACTTTCTGTAAAACCAGATGTTTCTATCTTCAAAAACGGTCGCCTGTATGTACATTCATCTGTTGATCGAGAAAGACTGTACAATGCGTTATTACTTGTATGCAAACACCAAGGGGCGTTCTGTCTAGCAAGCGATGATGAAGGAGAAGCCATTCAACTTCGCAAAGAATGCTTTTCTTTTTTACGGAGTAATCATTCAGCTGTGTATGATATTAAAAAAGAAGCTCTTCCGGTATTTCGATATTACATGATGACTTCACAAGCGAGCATTGGTATTTATATTGGTGTGGATAGCAAAAACAGCGGCCTCTTTTTAGAAATATATGACAAGAAAGGGCAATTAGTTAATCAGCTTATTGAAAAAAAGATTGAGCGGATGTACCTTCAAGCTAAACAAGCAAACACAACAACTTCTGTTTCACTTAAAAAAACAAGCATAAGAAATATCAGGGAAGAATATTGTGATGCTTTAGTAAAATCAATTAATCAGCATGTTTTGTTAGAAGACAGTACGCGGATTGGCGTGATTTGTTCGCCGTTTATACAGAAAGTTGTCGAACTATTATGTAAGCGTCTTCGTGTCCATGTTTTATTTTTAAACAAATGGGAGAAAACAGAAGAAATCAAACGAATAATTAAACGAAATAAGCTGTCTTTTTGTATTCAGATTAAAGAAGATGGAGAAACATTTGCTCTATATGATGAAAAAGGCTGCAGCGTAAATGACTCAGAAATTATGTCGCTCTATATTTATAGCGTATACATGACAAAAAAAGCAGCATTCGTTCCTATTCCTATACACTATTCATCCACACTAGAAACATTTGCTCAATCTCTCAATCAATCATTTATGAGGACAAAAGCAAAAAAACGTGATTTGCTTAGTCTTTTGGGGCCCGTTCAATTTCAGTTGGATGCCATGTACGCTTTATGTCAGCTGATCGAATTAATTATGGTGCAACAGCGGAAAATTTCTGAAATGATTCAATATGTCCCGCACGCTTATATGAACTGGCGGTACATTTCATGTCCGCTAGAAATTCAAGAACAAGTGATGAAGAAACTATTAGAAGAAGCAATTGGTAAACAAGTGTATGTCATTGATGGCTTAAAGATTTACCATGATCCCCATGAATGGACGCTTATTTTGCCCGATGGTCACTTGCCTGTATTAAATATTTATTCAGAGGCGTTGAACACTCAGACTGCCAAGAAGCTGTCGGCATATTTTGTAGAAAAAATACAAGAGTATCAAAGAGTGTAAATAATGGCTTTTATTTAAAAGAAAGGAAGTACGCCTCTCATAAAAAGAGTTCCGCTTATTTCAAGAAACTTCATCTATATATAAGGCGTAGCAGAGAAGGGGCTCAGGGATCTAAGAGGAAAGAAAAAGTGAAGAAATGAAATTAAATGACTTTCTTCAAAAAAACAGACTGGCATTTCCTTTCGAAAAATGATATTATATTAAAGTCTGATTTATGTTTATAATGTTTGGAGGGAAAATAGATGCGCGTAAACGTTACATTAGCTTGCACTGAAACTGGTGACCGTAATTACATTACAACTAAAAACAAGCGTAATAACCCAGATCGTCTTGAGTTAAAAAAATACAGCCCAAGACTTAAAAAAGTTACACTTCATCGTGAAACAAAGTAAGCAGTAGGAGTACAATCCTGCTGTTTTTTTTATAGGGGGGATTAAAATGAAATCTCATCTGCGCAAAGAGATGAAGCGGGTTCTTAATTTAATTTCTGAAGAGCAGCACGAGGCACATTCAACAAGCATAGCAAATGCACTGTATGAAACTTGTTTATGGAAAGAAGCTAGAGTCATTGCAGCTACGGTTTCAAGAAATAAAGAAGTTAATACGAAAGCCATCATTGAACGTGCTTGGAAAGATGGAAAGAAAGTAGCTGTTCCAAAATGCAACCCCACAACATCTCAAATGGTTTTCTACGAGATTACGAATTTTTCACAGCTTGAAACAGTGTACTACGGGTTAGCGGAGCCAATTGTTGAAGAAACTGTTCCCGTTTCAAAATCTTCAATTGATTTACTCCTTGTGCCTGGCGTGGTATATAGCAAAAATGGATATCGTATCGGCTATGGAGGCGGCTATTACGATCGTTATCTAACAGATTATAGCGGACAGAAGCTAAGCCTTGCGTTTGATTGTCAAGTCGTTTCAGAGGTCCCATATGAATCTCATGATATTCCCGTTGAATATATTTTGACAGAGAAGGAGCTTATTTGCTGTGAATCCGTTTGATGCTGTCATGATAATTGTAATATTACTCATGGCAGGAGCAGGCTACATAGCAAAAGCACTGACAGTATCGGGAGCCTGCATGTCTTTTATCGTAGGAGCGAGCGTTTATATCGGTTTTTCGCTTCAAGGTTTTTTACTCTTACTCTTATTTTTTAGCACTTCTACGTTGTGTAGTAAGTACAAAAAAGAAAAAAAACGTGCATTAGAAGAAAAGTTAGAGAAGCACGACAGGCGAGATTATATTCAAGTCCTTGCTAATGGAGGTGTAGCTGCTGCTTGCGGTGTGTTATATGCTGCAACAGCTTTTCCTGTTTACATGTGGATGTTTATGATCAGCATCTCAGCTGCTAATGCGGATACGTGGGCATCTGAAATAGGGTCTCTTAGTAAAAAGCCGCCATTTTACCTTTGGACGTTAAAGAGAGTAGAAGCGGGTACCTCAGGAGCCGTTTCACTTTTAGGTACAGCAGCCGGAGCAGCCGGAGCTTTTCTTATTGCTGCCGCTTGTTATTTTGCTTTTCCATCCGTATCGCTAAGTAGTATATTGCTAGTCGGGTGCTTTGGTTTTATTGGAAACGCTATAGACACTCTTCTTGGAGCAAGTGTGCAAGTTCGCTTTCACTGTCAAAGCTGCGGTATTGAAACGGAACGGAAAGATCATTGCCGTAAGCCAACGATAAAAGAGAAAGGAATAACTTTCTTTAACAATGATGTTGTAAATCTTGCCGCTATTTTGCTTGCTTCTTTTACAGGCGGAATCCTTATCCTGCTTTTACCTATATAAGAGCATAAAATGTTCATCATAGGAGCAAAGTAAACGTAAGGAGGCTTGAAAATGAGACATATTATATTAGTACTTACGCTTTTAGTTGTTGGAACGCTGGGCTATCAAATGAGATACCGTGTTTTAAATTCGCTGTTTGGAAATTCATTTATCCGCAGTCTAGCTGTTCGTTCATTTTTTAATTTGCCGTTTGTTCGGGATCGTTTAATGAAGCAGGTCTTCCGCTAAGAGCGAAAGATACATAAAAAAACACCTTACAGACCTGTAAGGTGTTTTTTTGTAGAAAAAGAAAAAGGGAAAATCGTTGCTTTTTTCCTGGCTTTCTGCCATCTTTACATATAGAGAGTATGAGGAGGTGACTATTTGTCTAGGCAAGATTTTTATTATTTGCAGCTGGCACAGCAATTGCTTGGCCATTCTTCATATGAGTTGATTTCGATGAAAGCTGATGCTTCAGAGCTATGGTTTCAATCTTCGCATCGCAAAGATAAGTCAATTGTCCGCATAGTCCGCCGAAATTTTAAATCAGCCGTTGAGCAGCAAAAAGATGTATTGTATGCATTACAAAGAGCTGAGAATTTGCGAAAGCAAAGAGGTAAATCAACGCTTACTCTTAACACGATTTACTTTGCTGATTTTGATCCTTTTTATACAGAGCAGTCCTTAGAAAGTACGCCAAGTCCCTCTAAGGTGAATAGTTACGTTGAACAATTAACGGCAGAGAAAGCAAGCGCTTATGAACCTCTATTCGAACGGCTGGGTCTTATATTAGAAAGCGCAGACAATTTCTCTTCCGAAGAAGAAGCACAGCGAATAGAGCAGTGGAAACATAAAATTGTGCTTTTTGTACAGAAAAAGCAAAGCGAAGAACAGCAAATAGCTGGATACGGGAAGCCTATTTTTACATATATATTTTTAGCGCTGCAAATCTTAATGTTTCTATTTCTGGAATGGAAGAGCAGTACACAAAATACGCTCACTCTGATTCAATACGGAGCTAAATACAACCCCTTAATTATGGAAGGCGAATGGTGGCGTTTTTTTACACCTATAATTTTGCATATAGGACTTCTGCATTTGCTTATGAATAGTGTAGCCCTGTATTATTTAGGAACGGTTGTAGAGAGGATATATGGCAGCGGGCGTTTTGTCTTTATTTATATATTTGCCGGGTTTGCAGGATCTCTAGGAAGTTTTATATGGAATACGTCCATTTCCGCAGGAGCCTCAGGGGCCATTTTCGGTTGCTTTGGAGCTTTACTGTTTTTAGCAAGAACAAATCCACGCTTCTTTTTTCGAACAATGGGATCGAGTTTCATTGTCATCATTGTGATTAACTTGATTTTTGGATTTGTTGCGCCGAACGTCGATAATGCAGGGCATATTGGCGGTTTGGTTGGCGGATTTTTAGCTGCGAGCATCGTCAGTTTACCGAAACAAAAAAAGCTGTATGTTCAGATTCCGGCTTTCATTTGCACGCTTTTATTAGTAGGAAGTCTGCTTTTTTATGGATATCATGAGCGTTCTGTTTATCAAGATGAGCCCTATGCACTTAGCGTAGCGGCCACGTATCTTCAGCAGAAGCAGTATGAAGAAGCAAAAGATGCCATTAAGCTTTTTGTTGAAAAAGGAACAGGAAATAGTAACGTTTATTTCGTCAGTGCTAACGCAGAATTTTATCTTGAAAATTATAAAGAAGCTAAACAGCAATTGAATCAAGCTGTAAAGTATGATTCAACTTTTCATGAGGCGTATTACAATTTAGCTCTGGTGAATATGAAACTGAATGATATTCCAGCGGCCACACAAAATATCGATAAAGCAATTGCGCTTGAACCGCAAAATGAAAAATACGAAAAGCTGAAGCAAGAGATAGGAAATTAAAACTGTTGAATGACGAATTTAATATTTTATACTTTACTATTGTGAGAACGTTTACTAGAATATTAATATGTAGACCTAGCAGTGGGCGTTAAATACGGCCGCTGTTTATGACTGAATGACTGTTGAGTTATCTCAAAATAAATGAATCATATCACCTAAAAAATAGGATAAAGGTGACAGAATGAATACGTTATATGATGTACAACAATTATTAAAGTCCTTCGGCATTTTTATATACGTGGGCGATCGTATTGCTGATTTAGAGCTGATGGAAGCGGAAGTAAAAGAGTTATATCAGTCTAACTTGATTGATGTACGTGATTACCAAATGGCAATTCTTTTGCTTCGTCGAGAGTTAAAACAACAAAAAGAGAAAAAGGATGAATGAACATGGATGACAAATGGTTAGTTGGAGTTGATTTAGGCGGTACAACAATAAAAATGGCCTTTATTAATCATTATGGAGAAATCATTCACAAGTGGGAAATTAATACGGATGTGAGCGAGCAAGGCCGTAAAATTCCAACGGATATTGCAAAAGCAATTGATAAAAAGTTAAACGATCTTGGAGAAGTAAAATCAAGGTTAGTAGGAATTGGTATTGGTGCACCGGGGCCTGTTAACTTTGCAAACGGTTCGATTGAAGTAGCTGTCAATTTAGGTTGGGAAAAATTCCCTATCAAAGATATCTTGGAAGTAGAAACTTCTCTTCCTGTTGTAGTAGACAATGATGCAAACATTGCAGCGATTGGAGAAATGTGGAAGGGTGCTGGAGACGGAGCAAAAGATTTACTGTGCGTTACGCTTGGCACAGGCGTTGGCGGTGGCGTCATTGCAAACGGTGAAATTGTACAAGGCGTAAATGGAGCCGCTGGTGAGATCGGGCACATTACTTCTATTCCTGAAGGCGGGGCACCGTGTAACTGCGGCAAAACCGGCTGTTTAGAAACAATTGCTTCAGCAACTGGAATTGTACGTTTAACAATGGAAGAATTAACGGAAACGGACAAACCAAGTGAGCTTCGCAAAGTGTTAGAACAAAATGGACAAGTTACATCTAAAGATGTATTTGATGCAGCTCGTTCAAAAGACGAGTTAGCTATGCATGTTGTAGATAAAGTTGCTTTTCATTTAGGTCTAGCACTAGCAAACTCTGCTAATGCATTAAATCCTGAGAAGATCGTTCTAGGCGGCGGTGTGTCTCGTGCAGGCGAGGTATTACTTGCACCGGTAAGAGATTATTTCAAACGTTTTGCATTTCCTCGCGTAGCGCAAGGTGCTGAACTAGCAATCGCTACTTTAGGAAACGATGCGGGAATTATTGGAGGAGCTTGGTTAGTTAAATCTTATTTTGAATAATAAGCAAGAATCTAACTGAGATAAAAAAGCGCTTTGACATTTAGTCAAAGCGCTTTTTTATCATGCATCTTTTCAATCTTTACATATACATAGTGTAAAGGAGTGAAGATTATGCAAATTGTAGATATTCAAAAGCCCTACGATTACATGCGAACAATACAAGATATCCAAACACTTTTGACGTACTACCCCTATGGTTCTCTTGAATGGATAGGGTGCAGCGTGCTTGGAAAGCCGATTCCTCATATTTTAATTGGAAACGGAGAAAGAAAGGTTCATATTAATGCGTCTTTTCATGCCAATGAATGGATTACGACAAATGTTCTTCTACAGTTTGTTGAAGATTATTTAGCTGCTCTTCATTACGACAAGGCGTTGAACGGGCAGGAAGCAAGAGCTCTTTTTAATCAAATTACGCTTTCTGCGGTTCCGATTGTTAATCCAGACGGAGTAGATTTGGTCTTAAAAGGTCCTGCTGTAAGTGAACCTTATGCGTCTTTTCTTTCTAAAATAGGAAGAGATTTTCCTGATTTTCAAAGCTGGAAAGCAAATATCCGAGGGGTAGACTTAAACAATCAGTTTCCGGCTTATTGGGAAATTGAAAAAAAGCGCAAAGAACCTAAAGCTCCACATTATCGGGACTTTCCAGGCTATGAATCTCTGTCTGAACCTGAAGCGCAGGCAATGGTAAAACTCGTTGAGCGTCATGATTTTGATTGTGTGATAGCTTTACATACCCAAGGAGAAGAATTTTACTGGGGGTATATGAATGAAGAGCCGAAGGAAGCGGAGGAAATAGCCAATTATTTTGAAAGGGTAAGCGGTTATAAAGCAGTCAAAACGATTGATAGTCACGCTGGATTTAAGGATTGGTTTATTTTAGAAAAGAAAAAGCTAGGGTTCACTTTAGAACTGGGGAAAGGAATTAATCCGCTGCCTCTATCTCAAATATCGCGCGTATATAATCCGACTAAAGCTATTTTAGTTGCGGCAATGGAATATCTATCTATTTGAAAAGCCACGCAAAGCATATGCTTTGCGTGGCTTTTTTAATGATGTACCGCCGGATAACCGTGATGTATAATGGTCATCACGGTAAACCATCCGAACACACCGAATGTTAGTACCGAAAAACCAATGCCTAATATGTTTTTATTTCTAAAAGATGAAATAGCTGCAAATACGCCTAGCAATGTTGTTAGTGCAAAAATAATCATAAGACCCACTCGAAGAAACCTCCTTTAGGTAACTTAAAATTAAAGCGCTATCATTAGCTTATCCCTTCAATTGTAAAACTTTTCTAACCGTTTGTCGAGATGAAAACCAATCTTTCTTTCGTCTTATTAGCTTAGAAAGGTCCTTACTTTCATTTATAAGATGATGTGTGTATGATAATGCATATAACGGAAATAAATTTTACAAGGAGGATACATTATGAACTATCATCGTATACCGCTAGGACCTATTCAAACGAATTGTTATGTCGTTGCTAACGAAAAAAAAGAGTGTTTAGTTTTTGACCCGGGAGCTCAGGGGAAACAGCTCGTTGAATTTCTAGAAAAACAAACGTATAAACCGTTGGCTATTTTGTTGACACACGCTCATTTTGATCACATTGGAGGAGTAGATGAAGTGATGAATCACTACTCTATCCCGCTTTATGTACATAAAAATGAAAAAGAATGGCTTCATAATAGTGATTTAAACGGTTCGAAATTTTTTGATTTAGGAGAAATTACGGCTCCAGATGCAACTGATATTATTTCAATCGAAGGCAATTTAACAATTGGCTCATTCCAATTTGAGGTGTACGAAACGCCTGGCCATTCTCCGGGTAGCGTTTCATATTATTTTAAACCGGGTAACTTTGTAGTATCTGGTGACGCGCTTTTTGCAGGCGGCATTGGACGCACAGATTTACCTGGAGGCAATCAAGCTCAGCTGTTAGAAAGCATCGAATCGAAATTGCTGTCCCTTCCAGAAGATACGCTTGTACTAAGCGGTCACGGACCTGAAACAACTGTGGGACACGAAATGGATCAAAATCCTTTCCTAAATGGTTTTTAAGAATACAAAAAGCGATGGAAGCCCATCGCTTTTCTCTTTACTGTCCTGGTGTCATCATAAAAGTTGACCAGTACGTGAACCCCACAAAAAAGACGGTCAAATATGCTCCGAAAACGTAAATGTACATTCTTTCAGACAGCTTTAAATAACTAAGAATTACAAAAAAGCCTGTTTGAGCTAAAAAGAGTAAAGAAGTCTTATGCATGTGACCGAGGTAAAACATTACAGTGAAAATTGCTGTCCAGAACCCCATTACACGGTACATTCGTTCCACGTCCATTTCCTCCTTTATCAAACTTAGTTAGTGTCATGATGAATGTCATCGCTGTGTAAGCACTAGAAAGCACTTATGAAACTATATCGATACTTTTCCATTATAATACATCCTTTCTTTCCTGAAAACGCTATCTTTTCCTTGAAATACGACAGAAGAAAAAAAGTTATACAAAACATGTGCAAAATAATATACAAAAGTTATACAAAACGTGTACAATGTATATAAACAATCTATAACTAAAAAAACGGGAGGGTTTCATATGGAAGAAATTAAATTTTATACGTACCCGAGCTGTACATCTTGTCGTAAAACGAAAAAGTGGCTAGTGAAGGAAGATGTAAATTTTAAAGAGCGTCATTTATTTAGAGAAACACCTACTCATAAAGAAATGCTTGAACTTCTTTCTATGACAACAGAAGGGATGGATGAACTTCTTGCTAAAAGAAGTCAAGAATATAAAAAGTTAAATGTTGATGTGGATAGCATGACGCTATCAGAAGTGGTCAATCTATTAATTGAACATCCTCGTTTGCTTCGCCGACCAATTTTAACAGATGGTAAAAAGCTTGTAGTAGGCTATAACGAATCTGCTCTTAAAAATTTAGTCAAGAAAAAAACAAGTCTTGCTTCTCTAGTTGTGTAAGCGTACATGATGAAGAAGCTCAATTCAGTAAATAATGAATAAAACGACAGCGTCGAGTTTTACATCACGTTGTCTTTTTTTATGTAGTCGTTTAGAGATGTACAGAAGTTGTACATCGTGTACAAGGACTGAAGCGAAGAAAAGAAGCGTATACTAAAAAATTATAAAAAATGAAAAAAGAAGGAGGAAAATCTCGAAAAAGGTCGAAATTACTGTTTCTAGATGTTTTACCAATCATCTTGATTACAAATAAAGGAGTGATGATCGTTTGACCGAAATTGAACAGTTTGCTACTTACGTTATACGAGATGCATATGAGTGCCGAAGTTCTGATGTGCATATTGTGCCCCGAAAGAAAGATGCTGTGATTCAGCTGCGAATTGACCAAGAGCTTATTTTAAAGAGGGTTATTTCAAAGGAAATGTCTGAACGGCTCATTTCGCATTTTAAATTTTTAGGAGGAATGGATATTGGCGAGCGCAGAAAACCTCAAAATGGTGCATTGACCACTTCCATTGATCACTATCAAGTAAATTTGCGTTTATCAACTCTTCCTACTTCTCATGATGAAAGTCTTGTTATTCGGCTTTTGCCTCATCAACAATCTACATCTCTCAAACATTTATCTCTTTTTCCTGAACATACTAAAAAGCTTATTTCTCTCTTGAAATTCTCTCATGGATTAATTATTTTTACCGGTCCTACAGGATCAGGTAAAACCACTACTCTATATACTCTTTTACACGAAGTAAAGCACCTTTTTAATCGAAATGTTATTACATTAGAAGATCCTATTGAAAAACCGAGCGAAACCGTCCTTCAAGTACAGGTAAATGAACGGGCAGGGATTACGTACACGACTGGTTTAAAAGCTATATTGCGCCATGACCCAGACATTATCATGGTGGGAGAAATAAGAGATAGTGAGACTGCCAAAATTGCTGTGAGAGCAGCGCTTACCGGACATTCTGTTTTGATAATAGGACAATGCACGTTAAGAAATCGCCTAGTTAAATTCGATTTCGACGATTTCTACACTATCAACTTTTGGTTTTGGACTAATCTTATCGACCACCATTTTTTTGACTAACATTTGCAACATCATCTTTTTCTCAATGGCCGTTAGAGAATTCCAGTTTGTACGAATATCTTTTAAAATGGTTTTAAATTCAACAGGATCCATTGAATTAGCTACAGGCTGAATATTATTTAATTCTTCTTGGATTTTTACTTCCGTTTGATTTTCCTCTTCCATACGTGCTGCAAAATCATCATCATCAATCATATTATTAACCCAGGCGTATTGCCACTTTTTTCGACGTTGCTCAATTGCACGCAAGTCTTTTTCTAAAAGCATAATTTGTTGTTGAATATCTTTTTGTTCATTGGTAGGTTCCACATTTTTAATTTGATCCTGATCAATCTCGATATCTTGTAAATATTTAAGAAAATGATGCTCAATGAAACGTTCTGATATATTACGCTGTGTACATAATCCTAAAATTTGCTTTGAACAATAATAAGAGCGAGGGCGATGAATTTTTTCGCCACGTTTGGAGTACCCATACTTGCCAGAAAAGGGAGCTCCACATTTGGCACACTTTATGGTGCCAGAAAATATAAATTCACTTGTAGCTGCTTTAGGGTGAACTTTTTTCCTTGCTGTAGCTACACTTTGTACTTTTTCAAACGTAACACGATCAATGATTGCTGGCACTGCATTTTCTACCTCAAAATATTGATCATTGTGTACACGATAATTATAACGGATAGTACCAACATAAGTAGGATTCTTTAAGATGTAACCAATTTTGTTATCAGACCAAGTTTTTCCGGTTTTAGTAGGAATGTTGACAGCATTCAATTCTGTAGCGATTTTTTTCATTCCCTTACCTGACAAGTACATATTAAAGATTCGAGTGACGATAGCAGCCTCTTTATCATTGATTATCAAACTTTTATTCTTTTTATCTAACTCATATCCAAAAGGGGCCATATTAATAACCCATTGACCTTCACGGGCTTTTTGCTCCATTCCCATTCTTACACGTTCACTTAGGTTTTCACGCTCCCATTGGGCAAGAGCAGCTACAATTGTAATGAACATGCGCCCCATAGCTGTAGTAGTATCGTAGACCTCAGTAGCTGATTTGAATTTACAACCATGAGCATCGAATATTTCAAGTAGCTTGTACAAATCTAAAACAGAGCGAGTTAACCGGTCTAACTTATATACCAGGACACATTCAATTAATCCTTGTTCAATATGCTGAATCATCCTTTTTAGGTTCGTACGTTCCATATCTTTAGCACTTTGTCCATCATCGATATAGAAGTCAACTATCTCCCATCCTTGAGAGAGACAGTACGCTTTTAGACGCTCTGTTTGAGCGCGAATAGAATAACCTTCTTTTGCTTGTTCCTCTGTAGATACACGAACATATACTGCTGTACGCATAATAATCATCCTCTCTTTAAAAAAATATTAATAATATAAGCTATTTCTTCTCGTTTTTATACCATTCCATGTAATGTACAACTTCACTCAAACTACGACGCATAAGAAATTCATCTTCTTCAGAGAAATCTTCATCTTTTAGAACCGCGTATTTGTTAGATTTGTGAGATACATCAATAACCTCTGTTGGATCATCCGTATGCCCAACTAAATAGCAAAGCGTTACATGATAACAATCAGCTAGACTCCTAGCATGACCATAGTCAGGAACTTTTATATTAGCTTCATACTCTTCAATTCTCTTTTTGAATATGTTGGCCTTACGAGCAGCCTCCTGAATGGATAAACCTTTAGATTTTCTTAGCTCTTTTAGTCGGTCGCTAACAATTGTCATAGTGAAACAGCTCCTTTTTAAGAATGTATGTTCGTATGTTGAGTCAAAAGAAAAGCCCTCCCAAAAGAGCTTTTCTATAAATATTTATTACTTAAGATTAATTAACTCTGTTTCTGTACCGAAAGCACCAGTTTGAACTTGTAATTGTAAATCTGTAGCTTCAGCAATTTCTGGAGTAACATCAAATACTACCTTACCACTCATTTCAGAGTCTGGATTTAAGTCTTGTGCCATAAAGCTGTTTGTAATATTTCCATCTTCACCTTGGTTTGCAGAAAGACTAGCCGCAGCATCTGCTTCATATGTCTTTCCACCGCGTTTTAGTTTGAAGAAGCTAGAGTCAACCATTACTGCTTCGTTACCATTGTTTTTAACTTTTACATCAATTACAAGGAATTTCTGACTAGCTTTCTCAGGTAAAGATGATGGACCAACTTGATCAGCAGTTGATTTATCGTTTACTGTATAATTCATCTTTCCAACCTTAACTTCTTGACCCATAGTATAACTGCTCTTTTTCGCTTCTTGTTTGCTGTCTCCACCAGAACTTGTATTTTTACTGCTATCATCGTTACCACCTGAAGCTACTGCAATAACAATAATAATAGCCACAAGCACGATGAACCCCAGACAGCCAATTTTAAAAAATTTCTTCATACGTCTTACTCCCTTTTATAAAATATTTATGTATAGAGGCCGAAAGCCTTTAACACCAAAACCATTAAGCTCTGACTTTATTAATATCTAATAACTTTTGATAATTTATCTTATTTTCATACAACTCAAGTCGCTTCTCTGCTAATTGGGTAGTAACTCCAAAAGTATTAGCAATTAAGTAGATCGTTTCTTTACGAGATTTATAAAAATTTAGATTTCTTAGCATAAAAGTAGGTACACAAAAGTGAAACACGAAATGTTTCGCTTGGAATTCTTGAAGATCCAGAAAAAGATCGTTAATAATCATATGATTGCCCGCGTGTCTAAGAGTATGACATGCTTCATGAGCAAAATCTTCAAATTGCTCTTCTGGAGTGAGTCTACTATCAAGGATGATAGAACCTTTAAAAAGACGGCTAGACATATCTGTGAACTTTAACTTTATGTTTAGTTTCTTGGCGATGATGTGATAATCAAGTTGTTCAGGATGATATATTCCAATCTGCTGATAAAGTTGTTCAATCCAGTCCTCTAATAAAGATGTGTGATATGTCATTAGTACTCCTCCAAAACCGATAGCCTATTAAAATGTGCCTGTGTATATCCCTGTAATTAAAAGATAAAGGAATATTTCCCACTAACAAGTGAAATAAAAGACACGTATTAAATCGTGTCGCGTGAATTTATAGTGATGTAAAGTGCCTAAAATACCCCCAAGGTACCCCCAACCTTTCCCCAAGGTATCCCTAAGGTTTCCCCAACAGGGAAGATTCTGAATCCCTTGTGGCTCTAAGGCTCAAATGGTGTAGTTTTTAAGGTTTCCCCAAGGTACACACAAGGTTTCCCCAACCTTTCCCCAAGGTACCCCCAACTTTTATTTATAACATCATTAACAACAATAACAACATTATAACTAGAAGAAGAAGGGGGATTATTTATCTCGTTCGTTAATGAATTCCCAAAAACGAATTAACTCTTCAATCTTTTCTTCAGGAGCACTTTTTAAATCCTTAAAGAATAACTCTGTCTTAGGATCAAGGAGTTCTTTCCACATTTCATCGCTAGATACACGGTATTCATTACCTGTAATCAGATAGTCAATAGATACCTCGAAAAAACTCGCGATTTTTTGCAATGTATCATAATCAGGTTGTCTGAACCCACGTTCGTAATTTGAGACATTTTGATTAGGAATTCCTAGCTTGTCTGCTAGTTGTTTTTGAGTGAGTTCTTTGCTCTCACGTAAGCTTCTCATTCTGTCTCCAAGAGCCATACGAAGCCCTCCAAACTTATATTTATATATACGAATTGTACAATATTATACGAATTGAGTAAAAAAAATCTTCAAAAAGTATATTTTTTTGTTGACATATACGAATCGAAGAATTATTATTGAGTTACAAGTTCTTCGATTCGTATATAAGGAGGTGTTAATTTGAAAGTTAACGAGCGAGTTAGACACATTCGAAAACTTAAAGGTCTTACCCAAGTTACTGTAGCCGAAAAGCTTGATATACCAACTCAAACTTACAACAGCTATGAGTTAGGAAGACGCAAAATTTATGTAGAACTAATTAAACAAATCGCAGAAATATTAGATGAACCAGTTGAAAATTTTTTTGAAGATAAAATATACGAATCGAAGAATTTATCAACACTAACCTAGGAGGCGATGAAAGTGAACTTAGAACAAAAAGTAATTGAGCTTGAAAATCGTGTTACCCAACTTGAAGAGAAAGCCACCGCGGCAACGGCGGCTCTCAACAATTCAGACATATCACTAGAAAAAATTCTCTCTTTTTTCCCTGATACTTTCGATAAAAAGAAAGATTCAGTAATCTACACTATTGCGAAAGTTATTACGCTCGGTTTGCAAGAGGGGCGTAGACATCAATAGTAAGCTTTTCGTCTAATCCCGTTACAGTCATAGTTATCTTAAGTTTAGAATCCGTGTATTCGATAGATTCAATAGTTTCTAGCGTATAGCCCAATCCACTAGGATCACTAGGCGTAGATTCTGAATCTTGGTCAGAAACAAGGCTTTCAGCTAACAGTAGGCATTCCTCATTAAATTGATTTTGTTCTGAAGATCTTGGCAGTAAATGTTTTAAGCCAAAAGTGAAAAACTCGGTTCTGGTAGTTAATAAAACAGTTTTAACTTGTTGGATAAAAGCATCTTTACCAGAAACCATTTTAAGATCGCCATTTTCAACTAAAAGATCAGCACCGTCTTCACCAAAGTCTAATGCCAGATCTGATTTTTGATTATTGATATTCAATCTAGGTTCAAGGGTAGATTGAATTGGGCGTTCAGGAATCCATTTCATATAATCACCTCCAATCTATGAAAATATTACCACATAGAGAGGTGTAGGGGGGACTTTCATCATGAAAGACATCGAAAAACTTTCGGAAACATTTTTCCTTTCGGAGCTGAAAACGGATCTTCTAGCAATTGCTTTTAATTTAGTAACTGATCCGGGTTATGAGAAAAAAGATGCTATTACAGCGATATTAAAAATCATTGATAAACACCAGCTAGGTTAACAAATATTCAAAAGGAGCTGATTGCCTATGGATTGGGCAAAAGTGTTTCAAACCTGGTTCGCAGTCACAATATTTAACATATTCGTTTTAGGGTTAGGTATTCATTTACTTCGAGAATCAATCAAATCAATTAAGCGTAAAGGTGGCATTCGAAACTTCATCAGTCACTCGATATCACGTTCAACGTGGTATCGGTTATGGAACGACTAATCAAAGGGGGAATAACCGGTGAAACCATCAGAAATGAAACAACCTTCTAAGGAAGCTGTTCGTAATATGCTTGAATTTTTCGCAAGAACTTCTGTCCCACGTATTATGGCTGCTCGAGAAAAAGAAAGAGCTGAGGCTGAAAAGGCTCAGAAAGAAAAATCGGAGGTTCTCTAGCAATCAGTTATCTTATTAATTTCATTTTAAATCAAATAAAACTAAATAATGGTAAAGAGTGGAGATGTACAAATGAATATTGGTAAACATTTGAAAGAGCTAAGGAAGCCTGATTCACAGCAACAACTAGCGTTGGAACTTAATCTTTCTAGGGAAGCAGTTTCGGCTTATGAAACAGAACGCACTAAGCTTCCGGTGGATATAGCACAAAGGGTGATGGAAAAGTACGACGATCCTTGGTTCGCAATTAATATCGCTAATAAGTATACGGGTGGTGCCTGGGTCCGGAAATTAGATGGAGAGTTTGCAGAGCTTAACCGAAGTAGTGTTGTCCTTAAAACGTTGGAGGAGTTGGATGAGGCTGTTACCTCAATTAAAAATGCTCCTTTTGTAAAGCATCCGAAATTATTGGCAGCCTACGAATTGCAGGATTTGAAAAAGTCTCTTCTTGAAGCGATAGACGTAATTGTAGCTGCTAGTCATCTTGTTGCTGTTAGTTGCGAAGAATACGGATACAGCTGGAATGAATTGTGGGATGAGCATACTAGTAAATTAGTTTCTAACGGATATGTCAGTAAGGGGATGAATTAGATGAATGCACAAGCTTTAAATATCTGTGAACGAGCAAGAGAGTTAGAAGAATCCGGATGGGCAGTCATTGAATCTATTGATTTAAATGCCGATATGGAAGAGTTGCAAGAAGAAGCATTTAACACAGTACTTGCAGCTAGGGAAATCCAAAAGCAATCCTTAAGCCGTGTTGAACGAATTATAGTGGATATGAAAAGTAAAGGCTTTGATGTTGATATCGTGCCGCGTTACCTCAAACAAAAGGAGGCGACAAGTTATGTATAAGATGCCAATGATGAAAGCCAGTGAAGTTAGCAAGTGGTGTAAAAATTTGAAGGGTAGACCAGTTTTGTTGTTAGATATCGAACGTAAGATTCGGCAAAATATGTGGGCAAATAAAAAGACAGTTAGCTAATTAGGATAGCAAACTGTCCGTCTGTTAGAACAACCAAAGATCTATAAATAGTATATCACAGGGCATGAAGGTTTCCAACCTTTTTGCCGTAGTGCTTATGAATCTAGTTATCTAGCTATTCATTGGTAATACGGTGCAAAGGTGCATCAGAAAGTAGGTGAATAACATGCATGTAGAACATCCTGAAATCACTCAAGTAAATCGTACAGGCTATGCAAATATGATAGCTCAATCTGAACATGCTGGAGTTGATTATTTTGGAACTGAAATTCTTATCGGTGATGAAATTGTAACAGATGATAACACCGGTGAAGTGGTCTTGAAAGAAGATTTAGAAAAGTACTTGGAAGAAGAGTACGGCTTCAAATTTACTACAGCAGAATAAAGAAGCCTGCACGGGTAGGTGCAGACTTCAGGTGAAATGTTTGTGAAATTGAATTACTTACATTTTATAAAAAAACTTCATAAAACACAAGGAGGAAACATTCATGAACGGATTATCAACGGTTAACGATTATTCAGATTACGTACAAGCTCCTAAAGAAACAAGTGTTACAACGGAGGCAATGGTAAGCCGCCAAGCCCAAGAAGTTCAGGCAGCTATGGTAATTGCTAAAAAGTTCCCTCGTGACACATATCAAGCTTTTGAACGAATTAAAACAGCTTGTGGTCGAAAGCTTCTTGCTGAAAGTGCAGTTTACGAGTACCCAAGAGGTGGTTCTAAGGTTTCTGGTCCTTCTATCCGATTGGCTGAAGCTTTAGCTCAGAACTGGGGAAATATTGATTACGGAATCATGGAGCTTGAGCAGAAGAACGGTGAATCCTCTGTTATGGCTTATGCGTGGGACCTTGAAACAAATACACGTCAAACAAAAGTGTTTACAGTAAAACACGAACGTAAAGCACGAGGAAGTATTAATAAGCTAACAGATCCTCGTGACATTTATGAGTTAGTTGCTAATCAGGGGGCTCGTCGTTTACGCGCTTGCATCCTTGGAGTTATTCCAGGCGACATCGTGGATGTAGCTGTTGATATGTGCCAGAAAACGCTTATCAGTGGACACAAAGAGCCATTGGAAGATCGGTTAAGAAATGCCTTCAGCCTTTTTAAAAAAGATTTTGGTGTTACCAAAGAAATGATTGAAAAATATATCGGTAGCAATGCTGATGCATTTACAGAACATGATTATCTGAAAGTTGGTCGTATTTATACTTCTCTACGAGATGGAATGGCTAAAAAAGAAGATTACTTTGATTTAAAAACAAGTACTCCTACTAAATCAAAGGCTGAAGAAGAATTTAAAAAACAACAAATGGAATCGACAGAACAGCCTGCTCAAAAAGCAGAGGTAAAAGATGATAAGAAAGAGGGTGATCCTAATGATAAAAAACCTTCTATCTTTGAACAGCCAGAACTATTATAGTCGCGAAATAGACAAGCAGTATATGTCTAATTCACAGTATAAAAAGTTTCTTACTTGTGAAGCAGCAACAATGGCCGAATTGAATGGAATATGGGAAGAGCCTTCTTCAGAGGCCCTTCTCTTCGGTCAATATGTACATGCCTGGCTTGAAGGTGAAACGGCTTTTGAAGAATTTATAAAGAATACACCCTCTCTTTTTAATCGAAAAGGTGAGTTGTATGCCCAATATAAACAAGCAGATAACATGATTAAGGCTTTGAAAAGTGATGATTTATGTATGTTCATTCTCCAGGGAGAAAAAGAAGTCATTATTACGGCTGAACTTTTCGGAGTTCCTTGGAAAGGTAAGTTAGACGTCTACAATCCAGAAGCAGGGAGATTTGCAGATTTAAAAACAGCTCGTTCCCTTAGAGAAAAAGTTTGGCACTCTGAATTAGGATATTGCTCTTTTGTAGAAGCATACGGCTATATCACTCAAATGGCTTTGTATGCTGAAATCGAAAAGCGTTTTACAGGTCGCCAGGATTGGTTAGAGCCTTTAATCGTTGGCATATCTAAGGAAGATCCACCTGATAAAGCAGTCATCAACATGGACGAGGGTATCATGCAAGTTGAACTTGAGGAAGTCGAGAAAAATCTAGACCGTATTCTTCAAGTAAAGCATGGTGGGGAAAAGCCCAAAAGCTGTGGTAAGTGTAAGTATTGTAGAGCAACAAAGAAATTAGATTCAATTATCCACTTTGCTGAGTTGATTGGGTGATTATATGGAAGAACGTATAGCATTTCCTCACTGTTATAAATTTTTAGCAAAAAGCAAAGAGCAATATGAAGGTTATATTCAAGGCTTTCTTAATCTATACCATCCGGATCTGAAAATGGTCCGAATTGAAAAATACTATGTAATCTGCGTTAAGAAATAACACCTAAAGGAGTGAATACGGGGCATGAGTCAAGTAACAACGGGGTTTGTCATCCAGCCCCGGCTAGCTTTTAAAAATAGATTTGACAAGGCTTTATATAGCGTTTTCTTAGAAGAAGCAAACTTTGCTTCAGATAGTTATTTACAACGTGGACAACTAAAAATAACTATCACACAACTAGCTCAAGAACTTAAGGTCAACAGGGATGTTATTAAAGAATCAATTAAAAGATTAGAAAAAGATTTCTATATCTTAAAAGAAACCTTACCGAAGAACAAAGGTATCCTTATTACCGTTTTAAACTACGATGAATATCAAAACCTAGCAAGCTATCAAAAATCTAAAAATGAGGCTCCTGAAAAGCCGCAGCAACCAACGATGGAAAAGAATAACGTATTTACTTTTTTTGAAACAACCTTTGGTGGATCTTTATCACCCAAAATGGCCCAGGATATTGGCAACTGGGTAGATGATTTTAATGGAAATGAAGATGTTGTGATAGCAGCTATGAAACTAGCCATTAGAAAGAAAAAAGCCTTCTGGGGTTACGTCCAACCTATATTAGTAGATTGGCACAATAAGGGTGTTCGCACCTTAGAAGATGCAAGGAATTTGCAGAATCAATCAAGGAGGGAGAAAAATGATAAGCCTAAAGAAGTCATTACAAACACTAGCCAAGGAGCGTCCGGAATTTCAGAAGAGACTCAACGCCTTGAGAGAATCGCACAAGAAAAAGGACTTGTCACAGGGGAGATACGAGATACTTACGTCGATTTCTGAGGAATGCCCGTATCAAAAATGCGATGGGACAGGTCAGTATTTGGTAAAGGATTGGAAAGAAAGTAGGGAATTCATGAATCCTTGTCCTTGCCGATCGGATAAAGCTGTGAAGAAGAAGCTGTTAAAAGCTCGTATTCCTGAAGAGTTTGTACAAGCTACTATTTCATCCTTTGACATTAACTTATACAAAAAGCAACAGGGAAAAGAACGTGCAGCCATTGCGAAGCGAGCATCAGCTAATTTTGTCCAAAACTTTAACCAAATGCAAGAACAAGGAAAAGGATTGTATCTATACAGTGAAACAAAAGGTTCAGGTAAAACAAGACTAATGGCTAGTATTGTAAATGCTTTAACAGCAGTCTATGACAAACCTGGTGAACCATTAAGTATATTATTCTCTCCAACAATTGATTTACTTGATGATATCAAAAAGACTTTCAGCGATGACAGCAAAGTTAAGACATCTGACTTAATCGAAACCATTAAAAACGTAGATATTTTGGCTTTAGATGATATTGGGGTTGAAAAAGTAACAAGCTTCGTAGAAGAGAAGTTTTCCGGAATTATGGATTATCGCTTAAGCAACAAAAAAGTAACTTTGTTTACGTCTAATCTTTCAATTGATGATCTGGACATCAAATACAAAGAAGGTCGTGTAAGTAGTCGGATTGAAAAGATGGCATTTCCCATTTATATGCCGGATGAAAAGATACGAAGCTATTTAGCTCAGCAAGAAAATGAAGATTTGCAGTCGCTTTTATATAGATAAAAGGGGGATTCACAGTGTGTGAATTATGTAATGGGAGAACAAGGGTTGACCTATTATCGGTCAGCATGATGGAAGTTCAACTTTGCTCACAATGCATCCAAGAGGGTACGGATGACATTAATTATTTCAATATTTCGATGAATTTATTTGAACAACGTATCACAGCTTTTGAACAACAACAGGAAATCTTACATAAACAAGCTGGATAACAGATGGGAGGTACTAAATGGAGCTTAGAAAGCGTGTAGAGGAAAAAAGAAAGAGTTTAATTAATGCTCTTATTCAAAAAAACGTCTATAAAGATTCGAACGAACGGCAGCTCTACGAACTTACTTTAACTGAACTTGAGGATTTATATAGACGCGTATAGGAAGGTGACTTATTCGTGTTAGAAGTCGGAATGTCAGTAGATGTGTTCAGTCAATTCATGACTGGAGCAGGAAAAATTATTCACATTAGCAATGAATCTTACTATCTAATACAGGTTGAACTGGACAAGCCGGATGCAGATGGTCATAAAATGTGCCGTTTTAATCATGCTGAGGTCAAACCTCAAGAAGAGGGAGTAAAGCAGCCTGTAGATGCTGAGTATCTTACAGTTGAGTTAATTAAAGTGATACATGGTCATTCAACACTAAAAATTGGTGAGTGCTTTACAGCAAAGCCTACAAAGCAAAATAAGAGCACTCATTACTATCTTTATGAAGATGATAAATTTAGAGGCTGCTTCCCAGTATCACATTTTCGCACTTTCACCTTATCTGATGTTGTAAGGCGTACGAAAAGGCCCAAACAATCTGATTTGAATGAGGTTAAGGAAAAGGTAACTGAGTTGGATAAACGTGCTGAGAAGGAAATTAAACAATATGATAAGCCACAGTTGACTCTCATTGAAAATAAACCTAAAGCAGAAAAGCCTCAAAAGAAAGAAAAGAACCATTTTAGGCAAATGGAGCAAGAGGGTCAAACGTCAATCTTCGATTTTATCTAAAGGAGGAATAGGGATTTTGGAAGATTACAGAACGCTTAAATATGGAGATAGCACCATTAGGACAATAAATATGGAAAAAGAAGATTGGTTTGTTGCTAAGGATATTTCTGAAGCACTTTCAATTAGTTTATCCAGTGATGAAGAGTTAATTAGCTTAAAGCAGCTGTTCTTCTTAGTAGAAGAAGATTACTCAATTGAAGAAAAAAAGGCAATTCATAGATTCATAAAAAAAACTCTCCTTGCTTTGGAAATAAAAGATGAATTCTTATGGTTTACGTACGAGCTTTGCTTCTTTCGAATTATCTGGGACAAGGAGATTGAAAGAAATTCTAATTACGAGCATTCACTTAAGAAATGGTTATGTAACAATATTGCACGGTTTTTTGGAGCAGAATTTGTACTTGAAAAGGAAGAGCATCCTATCGGCAAATTACGAGCAGACCTTTTGATTTCTAAAAAGGGTGAACAGTATATCGTGGAGTGTAAAACAGGAAAAATCACTCCAAAACACTTAGAACAAATACAAAACTATTTGTCTTTATCAGGAATAGACAGAGGGATATTAGTTGGTCAATCATGCGAACTAATATTGCCAAAAGATATCGTATTTTATGCTCATAAAGACCTTTATAAAACTGAAAAAAACTAGCGCTGCTTCTAATTATTAATAGGACATGAGGAGGTAAAGAATGTTTAAATTGAATGTTTTAAATCAAAATGGACAACTTCTTGTTGATAGCCGTGAAATAGCTGAAATGGTAGAAAAAGAACATAAACACTTACTTAGAGATATTAAGAACTATTTAGAGATTTTAGGTAAGTCCAATTTTGGTCCGGCTGATTTCTTTATTGAAAGTTACTATACCGATATTCAAGGAAAACCTCGCCTCCATTTCCTAATGACGAAAAAAGGTTGTGACATGGTTGCTAACAAATTAACTGGACGGAAAGGTGTTATTTTCACTGCAACATATGTCTCTAAATTTGAAGAAATGGAATCAAAGTTAAAAATAACACAAGCTCCTTCTTACATGATTGATGATCCTATCCAGCGAGCGCAAAAGTGGATTGAAGAGCAAAAGGAGAAACAGCATCTTCTAGTTCAAAATCAACAAAAGGATCAAAAGATTGAAGAACTGCAACCTAAAGCCACGTACTACGATTTAATTTTGCAAACAAAGTCTCTTTTATCAGTCAGCCAGATAGCAAAAGATTACGGAATGAGTGCTATCTCATTTAATAAGCTGCTTCATAAATTAGGCATTCAATATAAACAAGGTGACTGCTGGCTCTTATATCAAAAATATGCTGATAAAGGCTATACACATACAAAAACTCATGTTGTGGATTCGGAAAAGAGCAAGGTCCATACTTATTGGACGCAAAAAGGTAGAACGTTTATCTATGAAACGCTCAAAGATGAAAATGTTTTGCCTGTTATTGAAAGAATGGCTAGTTAAGGATAACAAATTGGAGGGGATAAAATGAGAGAAATTAAATATAAAGCGCTTGTTGTTAAAACACAGCTTGATAACTTAGGTTCTAACATGCACTTAGCTGGTGTTAGTGAATATGAAGAAATGATTAATGTACAAACAATCTCTTTTGATAACGGCAAAGTGGATTACGTGACAGATGAGGATATGGAAGAGTACTCGTTTGCTGATAACAGTTTAAAAGCTGTTGTGCAGTACACAGGCTTAAAAGATAAAAACGGCAAGGAGATTTATGAAGGAGATATCGTTAAGATCAGCGACCATCCTTTTGAAGGATCAATGAAAATTAACGGCAATTATGAGGTGGGTTATAACAAATATATGGAATTATGTTGTGGCAGCTTACTTCTCTTTAGAAATAAACACTATGCAGAAGTGATTGGTAACATCCATGAAAGTCCTCAATTAGTAGGTGAATCAATATGACCTTACAAGACTTAAAGCCTGGTGAACTATTAGAACTTCGAATAGTCGGTTTACATGTTATTTGCAAATTCTTGAGCTATTGTAAAAGACCACAACACATTCATGTTGAAGCTACAAGAGTCATTACTGGCGAGGTTGTAGAAGGTAGTGAGGCTTGTATTCCTATTACAAAATATATGTCTCGCTATGAGCCTCCTAGTGATACGGAAATAATTTTGCCTAGTGAAGAGCAGGAATTAGTTAACAAGCTAATCGAGGATTTAGAAAAGCAGCTGTTCGATTATCACATTAATAAGGCACTTGATACTAGGGATGAGGACAAGTTCTTTGAATTGGTTAGGGGGATGAAGGGTGAAGTACAAGGAAGCACAAGCTGAGTTGCAAAAAGTATTTGATCACCAACAAACAGTTAGTGTTCCAAAGTTAAAACGATTGTTCCAGTCGTTAAACATATCAGTTAAAAAGCCATTAGGAAATTCAAATGAAGAAATATCGTACTTAAAAGGTGAAATATCTAAGCTAAAAAAGGAAAACAAGCGATTGAAAGGGATGAATTCATGACGAATAAATTAAAGCGAAAGAAACGTTTAGGGAAAGCAGTTAAACAACGTACTAGGGCAGTAAAGGCTATTAAATTAGACCGCGCATGGATTAATTTCTGGAATATCAAAACTAAGGAGCTGGAGGCGAGACGGTGAGTAAGCGTGTTAGGTTTAGTATTGTAATTGAAGATCCTCACCAGCTAGAGGTGGGGGCCGGTATAAAACAAGACGGTCTATTCTTAATCGTTACAAAGATAACAAAAGTTGAATTTGTTGCAAGTAGAGCTGTTTTAGTAAGTGGATATGCAACCAAATAAAAAAGACGCTCTGCCAGGAGCGTCTCGTAGAAAAAATAATTTTATAAAAGGTAACCTCATTATACACTACCTTTTATTATTTTTAACCAGGAACATCTTCCCAGCAATCCTATTTGAAATTATAACATGAGGAGGTATTTTCTGGTGAATGAAGATAGAAAATATATCGCTGAAATAGATTTGATGAACAATAAAAAAATGTATGTAGTGAAAGATGGTCAGTTAATTGAACATGATCTACCGGATTACGGAGAAACGTTAGTTATTACCCTTGGCGGTAAAGTCGATAGATTGGAAACAAAGACGAAAAGGAAGGTGTAATGGTGGAAACCAAATTATGCACCGATTGTAAACAAATTAAACAGATTATGTTCTTTTCGAAGAATAGAACTAAAAAAGATGGCCTTGAATCACAATGCAAAGAGTGCAGAAAAGAACGTAAAAGAGAATATAACAGCAGACCAGAAGTTCAAGAAAAGATTAAATCTTATCGGAAAAAGTACCAGGATACGCATAAAGAAAAGCTTCAACTAAAAGAAAAAAAGAGATGGGCTTCTGAAGAACATCGAGCTTATCAAAAACGTTACAGAATCAATAATAGGGAGCGTTTTAGAAAAAGCAACAGAATGTATTCAAAGAAGAATAAACCTGCATTGACTGTTAAATTTCATGTCAATATAGCAAAAGCTAAGGGGCTATTTTCTGAATGGTCAGTAGAAGAATATAAAGAGATGATGGAGCATTTTGACCATAAGTGTGCAATCACTGGCAAGAAAGAAAATTTAGAAATTGACCACTTTATCCCATTATCAACAGGTCATGGAGGTACACATAGCGGAAACCTAGCGCCTTTAAACGCTTCGATAAACCAGTCAAAAGCTTTTCTTAATCCTTTTGAATGGATAAAAGGTAGATCAGATAAGGAAAAAGAAGCTTTCAATAAGTTAGTTAAGTATTTAGCGAACCTTAATAATTTGACTGTATTTGAATTTAAGGTATACGTGTATTGGTGTTTTGATAATAAGAAAACTTAATATTTGCTCTGAGCAAGAACTGCAAGGGCACTGAGTAAGCAATAGCTTATTTGGTGTCCTTTTTATTTTATAAGGGGGCATTACGGTGAAAGTTAAAGTAGAAAAGGATTATTGCAAACTTTGTGTATGGCAGCAAAATGGTTTATGTATGTTCCAGCGTTGTGTAAAAGGATATGGATTTGTAGCAGATAAGCCAATTCAAAAGGAGGTTAAATGATGGTAGCTGAACAATTAACCTTACTTGAACCAGTAGATGAAAAATTAGTACGAAAAATCGTAATTAAAGAGTTAAAAGAATATAGAGCTCTAAAGGTCCAGGTGGAAAATAAAGAAGAGTGCGAACGTACAGGTCTGGAATTATTCCCATCTATTCGTAATTCTCGTCACATTAATGAATTAAAAGTTAAACAAATTGATAGGGCATTAAAAAACAGCTTGGATCAAGAAGAGCTCTTAATCATCGAAAAGGCATATCTTACATCAAAACGAACGAAAGATATTGAAATTTATCTCGAAATTGGAGTGAAAAAAGATACGTATTATGCAATGAGAAACAGAGCTTTGAATCGTATAGCTACAGCACTTGGAATAATCTAAGTGCTTTTTCCTTTTTCAGAAAAAACACCGAAAAAAATCAGAAAAAAGAGGGACAAAATAGGGGACTATTTATTTTTCCATCAAAGGTAAGATTTTCTTATAAGCGATAGCGCTTATGGGAAACGTACCAGTCCCTTATAACGGGTATACTCGGGTGTATCGAATGACTATGAAGGTTGCCGGCTGAATTTACGGGGGAACAACTGGAGTCTAGCTGTATTGCGTACGATAGCCACGGGGTAGTGAAGTGTGCAAGTCCTTCACGAAACTACTGTCTGTCGATTTGTACAGCAACCGTTACTACAATCCTGGCCTCCTCCCGGGTGATTGATAAAGAACGGGTTTAATTTTATTAAGCAATTAGCATAAGGAGATGTTAAATTTACCTTAATATATATGATGTGGAGTGATGTGAAGTGAAAATTAAACAAATGAAAAGTGGTATGTATGCAAAGACGAAGTACAGCGAGGTAAACAAAAATAAAGCTTATGCTAATGCAACAAACCCACAGCCTAGAGCTGATTGGGCATTAGGTATGTTACTTGCTAATGGATATGCTATTATGAACAGCTTTTATATCAATGAGATTCAAAAGCTAATCCGCTCTTTAAGGGAGCTGGGTGTCGAATACACCATGAAAACCATTGAAGGTAAACAAGAATACACAAACGGTGAAAAGAAATGGAAAGACTTTTTCTATGAATTCACTACAGTTTACTTTGAAGATGATCGAGAATAAAACATACAACGTCATTCATTGATTTGAATGGTTTATTTTAATAAAGATTAAGCATCCTTTCGAGGGTGCTTTTTTATTTGGAGGGAAAATCGATGACAAAAGAAGAAAAATTAAAAATGTTGAAAAAAGCAGTTGAAATGGGCGCAGATATCGAAATTAACTTTTCTAAAGATGATACAACAAGAGCAAGTGCGGAAAGTTTAGCTAAAGAGTTTGCACCTTTATTTGATAAACCTTATTACCATGAGAACCATGATGGATTCAATTGGTTCAAGCTAGAGGAATTAGAGGGCGATGAACAAGAAGCAGCATTTGAACTTACTGTGTTCCATGATTAATATCTGGAGGGGTTATATTGGAGTTAATATATGAACATCCTTTTCTAACAACATGGTTTGTCGTGTTGTTTTTCTTTTGTGCTTCTGCAATTGTTTCAATGATAAAAGAGAAAAAGTAAGTTGAACTTATAGTTAACCTATAAAAGTGAACCAAAGTTGAACTAAACACAAAAAGGTGCTGAAAAACAGTACCTTTTTGTATACGATATGTACTTGGAATTTGATGTTATTAAGCAGTAGTAATATATTCGATATTTTCTACTGGTAAGAAAAAGGTTTTACCCCCACACTCTAACTCTATTACTCTTAATTCTGGGTCGATGCTTTTTAAGATTCCTTTGTAGCTTGTCTGTTGTGTTTGTACAGCGATTTGCTTATTAAGATGCTTAGATAGTCCAGTTAACATGCTATCACTCCTATAAGATTATTAAAAATTTCCAAGTAGCAATGATAATAATATCACAAATGTGGGAGGTAGGTGCTATGTAAATGTCTAAATTAAGCTTTAAACAAGAGTTATTTATAGAAGAATATCTTATATCATTTAACGCCACCCAGTCGGCTATTAAAGCTGGATATAGTGAACGTACGGCATCAGTAACAGGGGCGAAGCTGCTAAGAAATGCTAAGGTTGCTAAAAAAATTGATGCTGAGATGAAGCGATTGCGCGAAAGAATGTCGGAGGATAGCAATAAGGTCTACGCTGAATTGTGGAAGCAGTTAGATGCTATTGATAAGAAGATAGCAGATCATGAGCAAGCTGTTGAACAAATAGACACACTTGAGCGAGATAATAATGATATTCTTCCCGAAATTCAGGAACTTAACGAGCAAATATCTACACTTAATCAAAGGAAAAGAGAAGCTTCTAAGAAAGAGAATGCGACTCTTGTTTCTAAGTTAGAAGAAGATATTGAGGTTCTTGAACAAGAGCTAAAGCCTTTGAAAAAAGATAAAGATGCTCGATACCGTGAAATAGAGCGATTATATAAGTATCTAATCAAACCAGCCGCATGGGAAAAAATCATGTCTATGAGAAAAAGTATATTGCATGACATACTTGATCGTGGAGGTTATAAATCAACAGATAAACTTGAAGTGAGTGGAAATGTAAAAAGCACTCTTGATTTGTCCAGCCTCTCTATTGAGGAGTTGAGAAGCCTTGCAAAAGATAAGTGAGGAACAACGTAAGATCATCGCTCAACTTGCTCAAGAAGAATTGGCAAGACGCTCGTATAAAGATTATGTTGAATATGTCCATCACGGGCAATATAAGCATTTCAGGCATACTGAACTAATATGCAATGAACTCCAGCCTATTGTTGATGGTGAACAGCGTTTTATTATTATTGAAATGCCCCCACGACACGGTAAATCCATGACGGTTACAGAAACGTTCCCGTCTTTTTTTATTGCCAAAAATCCAAATAAGCGTGTTATAACAGCTGCTTATTCTGATGGGTTAGCAACCAAGTTTGGTCGAGTGAACAGAAATAAATTTAAAGAGTTTGCTCCTGCTTTATTTAATATACGAATATCAGACTCTAACTCTGCTACTAAAAACTGGGGAGTCGAAGGGCATACAGGCGGCATGATCGCAACTGGTATTGGGGGTTCTATTACCGGTCAAGGTGCTGACTTAATGATTATCGATGACCCTATCAAGAATGCTAAAGAAGCTGCTTCTCAAACGATTCGAGATAACATATGGGATGAGTGGGAAAGTACATTGTCTACTCGTTTACATAATGGGGCATCTGTTATTGTCATTATGACTAGATGGCATGAAGATGACATTATTGGCCGCTTATTGGATAGAAGTCCACGTAACTGGGTTAGGCTGCGTTTACCTGCTATTGCAGAGGATGAAGATGATCTACTTGGTCGTGAAATTGGCGAGGCGTTATGTCCAGAATTAGGGTTTGATGAACAGTGGGCAGAGGATAAAAAGTCTGAAGTTGGTTCACGTACCTGGGCATCTTTATTCCAGCAACGTCCATCACCTGCAGGTGGTAGCATCTTTAGTAAACATTGGTGGAAGTTCTATGTGCCTACTGAAGAAATAAGAGCTAAATTAAAGCTTCCTAAAGAAGTAGCTGTTCTTCCTAAAATGTTAGATAAACAGGTTCAATCATGGGACTGTACGTTTAAAGATAGCAGTGCTTCTGACTTTGTTGTTGGGCAAGTATGGGGCAAGCGACAGGCTAACTCTTATCTACTTGATCAAATACGTGATCGTTTGAATCTACCTGAAACAATGAAAGCTATTCGTAACATGACAGCTAAGTGGCCGAACGCTAAAGCAAAATACGTTGAGGATAAAGCGAATGGTCCTGCTGTTATTCAAATGCTACAGGATGAAATCAGTGGATTAATTCCTGTTAATCCGGAAGGTGGAAAAGAAGTACGCGCCAATGCTGTTTCTCCAGAAGTAGAATCAGGCAACGTGTACTTACCACATCCGTTATATGCGCCTTGGATTAATGAACTGATTGATGAAGCAACAGCATTCCCGAATGGTAAGCATGATGATATGGTCGATAGTTTAACGCAAGCGTTAGTTAAGTTACAAGGATCTAAGGGAAATCCTTTAGACCGCTATAAGAAATTAATGGGGAGGTGAGTAGATGAGTGTAATTGAGCAAGCAAAGCAGTTTCGTAATGATTTCATGCAAGCACCTGGAAAGGGAAATAGCAGGGATGCATTAACTCGACAAACACCAGGGCTAAGACGTGTATTAACTAATCAAGATTTAACACGTTTATATGCAGATAATCGTATTATTCAAAACGTCATTGATATTCCTGCAGAAGATATGACGCGCAGCTGGTTCACTTTACGAATGAAAGATGAAAAGTTACAGCGCGATATTATGAGCAAGCTTGCTGATCTTAATGCCAGAGAAGCTTTTAAGAAGATGCGTTCATATGAGCGATTACGGGGTGATGGCTTTATTTCTTTAGGTGTTACCCAAAAGAATCCATTCGAACTAAGCGATCCTATAGAGGAAAAAGAATTAATGCGTATTGATTATATCCATGCATTCAGTGGCATGAAGGTATACGAATTTTTATTGAATGAAGATATGTTCCATCCTAAGTATGGCCAAGTGGAGTCGTTCCAGTTAAACCGTCGTTCTCGCGTTGGGCAAGAAATTGCAGGACCTACTCAAGATCGTGTACATGCTTCTCGTGTTATCCATGACCAGACAAGAAGGCTGGAGGACGAATACAGAGGGCAACCATTATTGGAACCCTTATATGACATCATCACAGTTCTTGATACGTCCCTTTGGTCAGTTGGTCAGATGCTATATGACTTTACTTTCAAGGTCTATAAATCAGCTGATATTGAGGGGATGGGCAAAGAAGATAAACGAGAATTAAGTACACTGATGGATTTTATGTTTCGAACTGAAGCTCTTGCTCTTATCGGAAAAGATGAGGAGTTAACGAAACAGAGTACTGTCACCACAGGTATTAAGGATTTACTTGATTATGTATGGGATATGCTTGCAGGTGCAGCACGAATGCCTAAAACAGTTATTAAAGGGCAGGAAGCAGGGACAATTGCGGGAGCTCAGTATGATGTCATGAACTATTATTCTCGTATTGCAGCACAGCAAGAGAATGAATTAAAGCCCCATATTGAGCGTCTTATTCGCTTATTATTGCTATGTTCTGATGAATTAGGGGGCACTATCAACCCTGACTCAGTAGAATGGGAGATCAAGTTTAATCCATTGTGGAATGTTGACTCAAAAACAGATGCTGAGATTCGTAAATTAACTGCTGAAACAGATAACATTTACATCGTCAATGGTGTTCATACATCTGACGATGTACGAGAAGCACGCTTTGGTCAATTCGGTTTAACGAATGAAACTAAGTACAGTGGTGACGATGCTGATTGGGAACGAATGGCTAAAGAAGTTTACACAGCTTATAAGGAGAGTCAGTGATATGGCTAGGATAATTCCTCCTACACGTTTCCCTGACAGCGTAGCAGTCTCATACAGCCGTTCTATTAACAAACTAATATCTGAGTTAGGTAAAATTACTTTAAGCGTCTATGACGAGCAAATAACACCTCAGATTAAGTTGCAAAAGAGTAGGGATGACAATTCTCTCTACAAGTTAGATGCTCCACTCGATGTTATTCAACGAGCTGTGGATGTAATCAAAGGATTATCACTAGGTATTTTTAATTCGAGTGTAGTCCAGGAAACAGCCAGTAAGTTTGTTAACTCTCTGAACTTATTTAATAAAAATAATATTAGCAACCAAGGCAAGGTGAAGGGAATTGACCCCACCGTTAGTGAGCCTTGGTTAGAGTCGTTTATGAAAACATCAATAAGCGAGAATGCCAGCTATATTACTAACATTAAGGATGGGTACCTGGCTAACATTGAGAGCATCATTTATCAAGGTGTGAAGAATGGCAGTAGCGCAAAAAAGGTGAGAGATCAGTTAGTTGAACGCGTGGGGATGTCCAGGAAGCGAGCTGAATTTATTGCTGTTGATCAAACAGGTTCTATACTCGGTCAAATGACTGCAAAACGTCATAAGCAAATGGGTGTATCGAAGTTCAAATGGCTAACATCCAATGACGAAAAGGTGCGAAAAACACACAGAGATTTGAGTAATAAAGTTTTCTCTTATGCAGATCCACCAAGCGTGGGTTTACCAGGTGAAGATTACCGATGTCGTTGTGTTGCTATTCCTGTATTCGATGAGGAGTGATTGTATTGGATAAAAAGGACAGTAGAAATCTTGAATCTATTGCGAAATCACTAGATAGTATTGATAAATCTTTAAAAAAGCTAGTACAAAACACCATTCCACCAAAGGATGAAAATGAAGAAGTTAATACAGGAATTGACCCGCACAAGTTCTTGCATGAAGGATAGGGCTATTTTTATATCTGGAAGGGGGTGATAATGTGTGAAGCACGAGCGTTATGATCGTACATTTATAAAAGACTATAACGAAACAAATGAAGGGTACCTGACTGTTCGAGCACCTATTACTCGCCCAGGAGTATTCCCATACATGCGACAAGATGGCTCGGTACAACTTGAAGCTAAGCTTCCTGAAGAAATTTTCAGTGACCGTACTATGTTTTCAGCGCATGCAAAACCTGTAACAGATGATCATCCTAATGAGCCTGTTACTTTGCAGAACTATAACACGTATTCCAAGGGATTAACTCACAATGACGCGAGAGTAGAAGATTTTAAACTCTATATCTCATTTACTGTGACGGATGCTGGATTAATTCAAAAGATTAAGGACGGTAAACGTGAGATTAGCCTTGGTTTTTTAGCCGATGTGGTACCAGAAAAGGGTACATATGACGGCAAACAATATGATTTTGTTCAACGAAATACTGAAGTCAATCATGTTGCGATTGTTGATGAAGGGCGTGTGGGTCCAGAAGTATCCATTCGTGGTGATTCAGCAGCCTATCAAATTGATTCAAGCGAAGGAAAAGGAGATGTTAATATGGCCAAATATACAATTGATGGCAAGGAGTATGAAGTAGATTCAACTGTTAAATCTTTTTTGGATGCACAGCAAGCACGCTTAGATACGGCTAACCTAAAAGCAAAGGACTTTGATACATTACAAGGTCGCTATGATGCACTAGAAGTGAAGTACCAAAATGCTGAGAAGGGTTTAAAACAAGCAAAGGAAAACAATTTATCTGCTGATGAACTAGATGCAAAAGTACAATCTCGCGTTGAGTTAATCAGTGGTGCAACAACATTCCTTGGTGATTCTTTTGATTTTAAAGGCAAATCAGAGCGTGAAATCAAAGAAGCAGTTATTCAAAAAGCAAAACCTGACTTTAAAGGCGACGGTAAATCAGATGATTATATTGACGCCTTTTTTGATGCAACTTTAGGTCGTGCCAAGCAAGAGGGTTTTTCGTCAACAGGCAATAATCACATGTTTACTGGTGACGGTAGTTCATCTAATAAGCAGATTGAAGAGATGAAAAATAAACGCCTAAACATGAAATAAAACATCAAAATATGAAAATAGGAGGCTATATAGATGGCTATTACAAGTTATGACAAATATATGCCAGCAGCAGGCGGTAAAGGTAAGCTTGCCAATTATCAAGATTATAGTGCAGATACAAAAGCAGCAGCTGAAGATATTCCTTACGGAGTTGCTGTTCAATTAGGCACAGATGGAGAAACTATTACACGCGTTAAAGCAGGCGGTAAACCTTATGGTGTTTCATTAGCTCAAGAAATTCATGATTGGGTATTGAAAGCTGATGATCAAAAATATTTAAAATATGATCCTGTTGCTGCAGTTCGTAAGGGTGTTATTTGGGTGCAGGTTGATGAAGATGTAGTAATTGGTGATGGAGTAGTTGTAGATCCTACTACAAGTAATTTCCGTCCAGCTGATACAGCAACCTCTGGAGTCATTGCCTTTCCTTCAGCAGCGTTCAAGTCAAGCGCTCAAGCAGGTGGCTTAGTACAGATTGAAATTAATTTACCTTAAAAACTAGTAAGAATGAGGAGTGAACAAGAATGTCCCAATATAGAGCAGACGGTGTTATTCGTCCGATTGATTTAGAGTCCATTGATAATAAGATTTATGAAGCAAAGAAAGAGGAGCTAAAAGCTCGTACCATTTTCAATGTGAAGACTGATGTACCTGCTGGGGCGGAAACATACAGCTATGACGTTATCAAGCGTTCTGGTGCTGCTAAAGTATTAGCTCCAGGTGCAGAGGATATTCCATTAGTAGACGCTGACATGGAGCGCCATACAGAAAAAATCTATTCTGTTGCTGCTGCTTTCCGGGTGTCTGTTCAGGAATTACGTCAGGCACAAATGGCAGGTCAACCTATCGAAACAACAAAGGCTGATACAGCACGTAAAGCCATTGCTGAAAAAGAGAATCGCATTGTATGGATCGGTGATGCTAAACACAATATTCTTGGTGTGACAAATGCAGAAGGAATCCAAACGATTGCAATTGATCAAAACAAAGCTGGTACTTCAACAAAGTGGGCTGATAAAACAGGCAAAGAAATCGTATCTGATTTACGTAAAGCTCGTTCTGCAGTTAATCGTTTACCTGGACACAATGCAGATACACTTGTTGTTACCCCTGACATGATGGAAGAGCTCGAAAAAGAGTACAACGAATATACAAATCAGACAGTTCTTCAATACTTACGTAGCCAAAATTGGTTCAGTCGTATTGAATTTACATCTGATATTAAGGGGCAAGGTCAAGGCGATACCGATTGTTTCTTAGTATTCGATAGCTCACCAGATGTAGTTGAAGTCCTTATTCCAATGGACATTATGCGTCATCCAGAAGAATACAAGTTCCCTAACTATAAAATCCCGTTAGAAGAGCGTACAGGCGGTGCGATTGTGCGTTATCCAATGGCAATTGTACGAGGAGATGGTGCTTGATGTTAGTACAAAACAAAGGTAAATACGTTCGTCATGCAGCTGGTGTCATGTTAGTTCCTGGAGCAAATCAGCTTTCTCCTACTGATTGGAAGAAGTTCAGCGCACATCCTTTAATAAAAGAGTTAGTGGAAGACGAAGAGATTGTAGCTCATGAATCTGCTAAAACAACTAAGGATTTGAACGCAAATGAAGCAATTGAGTTAGTGAAAGACACGTTCTCACTTTCTTTATTAGAAGAGTGGAAAGCTACAGAAAAGCGTAGCACTGTCCTTGCTGCTATCACTGAACAAAGTAACTTAATTGTAAATGGTTCAGGAGAAGAAACGGAATAAGGTAGGTGATTGATTTGAAAACAACACCTGAAATCATTCAAAAGACTGCTGAACATTTAGCTAGTATGTCTCCAGACGTGCTGGAAATCTTTATTGATGACGCAACCCTTGAGGTAGAGAATCTAGATGTGTCAGAGGACAACAAACAGCGCTTAATTCGCTATTATGCCACTCATTTGGCAACAATAAAGGCTCAAACAGTAAAAAGAAAGAAGTTAGACGTTATGGAGACTGAATATAACGTCTCAAATACTGCTGTAGGGCTTGAATCTACACCATATGGGCAAGAATATTCGAGACTCTTAAAAAAGCTTACAAAGCGAAATAGTATCAATCTAACGGTGATTTAACATGGCTAGACAGAAGGGCTTTGTAAAAATGACTGTTAAAAACGATAATTTCGATAAGTTAATCAAAGCTTTAGAGGATCTTGACAAATACTCAGTAGAAGTTGGCATCTTTGCCTCTGACGATTCGTTCTATGCCATGATTGCAAACGTGCATGAATATGGAATAACCATTAAGCCTAAGAAGCAGTTTCTAACTATCCCCACAAAAGAGGCGGATGGCCGTAAAGCTTCAGATATTCCAGGTTTATTTAAGCCGAAAGGTAAAAATATATTGGCTATTCAAGATGGTGACAATTTAAAAGTCATGTTCATTCTTGTTAAGAGCGTCACCATTCCGGAACGCTCTTTTGTACGTTCAACATTTGATGAAAAGAATGATGAATGGGTGCAGTTTATGGAGCGATTAATCGATAAGGTGCTAGCATTTGAAATTGATGCAAAGACTTTATTTGAGCGAGTCGGGGCAAAGGCAGCTGCTGATATTCAAGAGAAGATTACTACCTTACGTTCTCCTGGGAATAGTCCTATCACTATGGAGAATAAAGGCTCATCCAATCCTTTAATTGACACTGGTGGCCTTCGTGCCCGTGTAACTTGGAGGGTGGTAGAAAGAAATGCCTGAGATTATTAGTTTTAAAGAAATGGTTGTGGAAAATGGTGTTCCTTTTGTGGCAATTGTTGAACAAGAGGGTGGTTATTACGACGATGCAGGGGATTGGGTACCTGGTGGAAGTCCTCAGCCCGAAAATAGATTCGGTGTTATTCTTCCTTTATCAGGAGATGACCTTCGTTATTCAGAGAGTGGCACTTATAGCGTAAAAGACCGTAAAGTTTATACAATCGAAGCTCTTAATCCAGGACAGAAAATCGAATATAAAGGCATCCCTTACACTGTACAGAACTTTAAGGACTTCACAGATTATACGGATGTCTTTATTTATTTAGCAAGGTGGGCAGGTCATGAACATAGCAACCATTAAAGAAATGATTGCTCAAATAAAAAAAGATACTGGGCTACAAATTATTAAAGGAAATACAATAAATCCTGCTCCTCCCTTACCTTACGGCGTTTATAATATTACGTCACCATACATTAAAGGCAGAGGACAAGGGGCTGTTGTAGAGTATATTGAAGACGATACAGCTTTTCAAAAGCGTATTGAACAGTATAAGTACACTATATCGTTTAGCTTCTATGCTGAAGATGTTGAAACCACGATGGAGAAGGCTTTTCAAGTCCACCAGTGGTTTTTATTTTTGGGTCAAGAATTCATAGAAGAAAAGAATATAGCCATTGCGATGCTAGGGAACATTGAAGATCGCACTACATTTCTCGTTGAACATTATGAATACAAACACGGTTTCGATGTGCAGTTTAGAGCAACGAATGAACAAATTCGTCAGCTAAGTGAATTCATTGAAACTATTAATTTAGGAGGTTTATAGAATGCCATTACAAGATGTAACTGTAAGCATTGAGCTAAGAAAGCCATCCGGCTTAATTGGACTTGGCAAGCCACTCATTATAGCTGAAAAAGCAGGAGCGAGTACATTTAAAACATATAGCAGCATCGATACTGTAAAACCGGACTTTGCTGAAACAACAGAGGTCTACAAGAAGGCAGCTGCTATTTTTGCTCAAGATCATCGTCCAGCTACTTTAGCTATTGCCACATATGATCCAGCTGCAACAGATACAGATCCTAAAACAGCTGCAGAAGCTATTGCCAAGTATTATGATCACGATTGGTTCTTCTTGTTAACTGCAGATATTGAGTTAACAGATGAAGTGGCTATTGCTGATTATGTGGAAGGTAAGAAATTCAAAATGTATGTGGTAAAAACAACTGATGCAGCAAGCCGCAATGCATTTAAGGTGAAAGATTATGATTATGTGATTGACTTTTACCATCCAACAGCAGATGAACAGGCCGATGCAGCATTAGTTGGTGAATTAGGAAGCCAAGATGTTGGTTCTATTTCATGGAAGTTCAAGTCATTAACAGGTATCACTGTTCTTGATATAAATGCAGACGAACTAGCAGCTATTCATGAAGATGGTGCTATTGCTTATGTGAAGAAGGCTGGCATTAATCAAACAAGCGAAGGTATCACCGTAAGTGGTGAGTACATTGACGTCATGCATGGGAAGTCATGGGTTAAAACCAACATGGAAAACAGTGTCCAATCCGCCTTTGCTAACAATGGAAAAGTTTCATTTGATAGTCGAGGCATTGCGTTGTTCGATAGTGCAGCAACGACTGTTCTTCAACAAGCATTTGCTCAAGGTATTATTGCAGCAGATGAGGATGATAACCCTATCTATACAGTTACAACAGTACCACGTAGTGAAACATTACCTGCAGATCGTGCAAGTCGTGTTTATAATGGTCTATCATTTTCGTTTGAATTAGCTGGAGCTATTCACTCGGCTGAAATAAAAGGTGAAATTTTAGTTTAAAGGAGCTGAACAAATATGACACGTACGTATGATCCAAAGTATGCATCTGCAATTGTAGATAGTGTTTTTATGACTGGCTATGATGAAGGATCGTTCATCCAAGCTGAAAAAGATGAGGATTTCTTCTCAACGAAAGTTAGTGCTCAGGGAGAAGCTATTATTTCTGAGAGTAATAACACGTTAGGAACTATTACCCTAACACTTTCTCAAACATCACCTTCGTATCCTTATTTGATGAAAAAGGCAAAGCAAAAGAAGCCGTTCCCTATATGGGTTAACTATAATAACGGCACAACAAAAGAAAAGGCTGGTGGAACACAGGCTCGTATTGTTAAAACCCCTTCTAAGGAGTTTGATACCGAAGTAGGTGGCCGTGAATTCCAGTTTAAAGTATTTGACTATACAGAAGAGTGATTTGATTGAAACGTTCTAGACGTAATCCAAATAACAAAAAAACAAATGAATTGAGGCAGTCCAATAGGGCTGCTTCTTTATATTTACATTACAAAGGAGAGATTTTTAAAATGGCTAAAATCGGTTCTCAAAAAAAGGTAACAGTTGAAGGCGTAGAATACACATTGCAATTCCCAGGGCATCGAGAACAAGTAAGAATTCAAGATCGTTGCACAACTGACAGAGGTACTTTTTCTAGTGAAAAAATGGCAGAAGAGTTATTTAAACATGTCATTGTAGATCCAAAAGTAGATTGGGAGTACTTTGACGGCAATGAAGATAAGGGCATTGAACCTAAAGATGGATTTAACGAGTTATTTACAGAGGCTTCTACCTTTCTTCGAGACGGAAAGTAAGGGTAAACCTCAGAACGTCGTAAAAAAAGAAGTAGAGGATAATTGGGATTTTTGGAGGCCCGTTGCAGAAGGAATGATTAGTCTCACAGAGGCTTACCAAATGTCCCCTTACCAGCTTCAGCAAGCAAATGAGGCTCTTAACAAATTAATTAAGCAAAAGAATGACGCTAATAAAGTGAAGTAACTAAAAATAATTCGAAGAAAGGAGGGAAAATATGAGCATTCGTGATTTGGATGTAAGAATTCAGCCTAGTGTTAATTTAGCACCTGTTATTGAATTGAATCGTTACATGAATGATACTGTACGTGCTTTTCAGCAAACAGATAATGCTACTCGTGAGTGGCGTGACTCTATGAATCGTATGAACCAGCAGATGAATCAAACAGGTCGACAAACTAATCAAACAAATAGGGCGTTTGGTCAGTCTAATCAACAAATGCAACAAATGGCTCAACATACAAATCGGGCTACACAAGAAATGCGGCAAATGAGTAACCAAATGAATTCCACTTATCGATCTACTCAGCGAATGATTGATGAATCTCAAGCTCTTAATAATCAGTTAGGGCGCCAAAGTGACGTTATTCGCGCCTTAGCGAGTACTGCCGGAACAAGTGCTACTCAGTTAGCCCATGATTGGCAAGCGATGAGTAATGAAATGCGTAGGTCTATGATCAACAACCATAATGACATGTTGAAATACCGTCAGCAAATCATGAAGACAGAGCATGACATGTACAAGCTCGGTTCTCAAATGGGTAATTACACAGGTAGTACTAATGATTTTATGAATGAGATTCGGAGACTAGGAAAAGAACATAAGAAGTCTACCGATCAAATGATTAATAACAATGTGGCCATGCGTCAAAGTATCATTCAACAAGTAGCTACTATGTCAGCTATGAGTGGTCAAAGTGAGAAAATAGCGAAGAACTATGACCGCATGGGTAATTCGTTGTTGAAAGTTAACAACCCATTACTTTCAGTTACTTCTAATTTGTCACGCTTAGCAAGGGAAAGTAGTGCAGCTTCTTTAGCTCTTCAAATGCTTGGGCCTAACGCTAGTATGAAAGAGCTCCAAGATATGATTGGCATGATCACACAAGGTGTTATGCGTATGCAGTCTGTAGCAATGGTTACCTCTGTTGCATGGGCTGGATTTACAGCTATTTTAGCGAATGCAGCAAAAGGACCCGACGTCGGAGAGAATTTAGCTGCTCAAGCTGAAGCATGGGCTAAATACGAACAAGAGGTCAAAAAGAGAACACATGAAATTGTTACGACTTGGGGATTTTTTGACAAAGCTACCGCATTTCATACTAGTCCAGAACGTATTATAAATAACTTAAATTCACAAGTTAAGATATTTGAAAGCTGGAATAAAAATATGCAAACCCTCGTGAAAAGAGGGGTAGATCAAGGCATGATAGCTGAATTGCGAAGTTTAGGTCCTAAAACAGAAGGACAAATTAGAGCAATGGCTAATGCTTCTGATGCGGAATTAGCAAAAATTCAAGACCTGTGGAGAAGAAGAATGGGAGCTGCGCGAACAGCAGCTACTACAGAGCTTGAAAAGTTAAAACAGGAAACACAATTAAAGGTCAAAGGATTACAGGATTCTTTAACACCACTTGGTACGTCCTTATATGAATTTAAAAACACCTGGGCTGAGGCTGTTGGTCCATTTGTTGAATTTTGGGGTAAGTTAGCTGCTAAAGTTGTTGATGCAGGAACTGCCATTGGAAAATTTGTTAATAAACTTAACGAAATTAACCCGTGGATCACTAAGCTTGCTGGAATGTTTCTATACTTAGTTGCTACATTTGCTCTTATTTTAACTCCTCTTGCAGCAGGTATAGGTTATATCATGGGCTTAAAAGCAGCATTTGCAGCAGCGTGGGTGTTTATTGGTCCATTAGTGGAAGGTCTAGCTGCTATGATGGGTACTGTAGTGCTAGTTTCCGCCGCCGTTATCGCCCTTGGTGCAGCACTTTACTTATTGTGGACACGCTCTGAAACATTCAGAAATGCAGTTATCAGTGGGTGGACTGCTATAAAAAATAAGGCGCTTGAAGTATGGGGGTTTTTGAAGCCTTATATTAATCAAGCGATGTCTGCAGTAACTACTTTTGTTCACGCAAAATTAGTACAATTACAAGCGTTCTGGGACAATAACGGTCAGCAAGTTTTACAAGCAGTTAAAAACATATGGGGAGCAATTAGCCCTTTCATAAGCACAGTCATGAATACAATATGGTCTATTATGCAATTCATATGGCCTCTCGTTTTGATGTTAATTAAGTCGGTATGGGGCAATATCAAAGGCATAATAAACGGTGCTTTAAACGTCATTATGGGTGCTGTAAAAGTATTCTCAGGTTTATTTACTGGAGACTTCAGTAAAATGTGGGAAGGCTTAAAACAGATGTTCTTTGGGGCCATCCAGGTAGTATGGAACTATATTAACCTAATGATGTTTGGTCGTATCCTAAGTGCAGGTAAGCTTTTCTTCTCGGGTTTCCGTAGCGTATTTGTTAGTTTGTGGCAAGGTCTAGTTTCGCTCTTTAAAGCCAGTGTTACAAATGTGAAAAATACGGTCCAATATGGATTTACAGCTATGAAGTTGCTAGGTCAAAATATCATGACTGGATTTAAGAATGCAGTAGTTGGCATTTGGACTTCACTGTTTGGTGGAATTAAAGGGATGCTAGGACGAATAGGTTCATCTATTAAGTCAGCCTGGACCACAGCTCGTTCTGAAACGAAGCAACTTTTCGGAATGATTAAAGATGATGTTGAAGGTGTCTTTAAGGGAGTTGTAAAAGCTGCTAAGGAGTTACCAGGAAAAATAGGCTCTGGTATCTCAGGTATGGCTGGAAAAGTCACTGGTGGAATCGAGGCTCTTACTTCCAAAGTATTTGGCGGATTTAAGAAAATGATCAATGGTGCCACTGGTGGTCTAAACTGGATCATGAAGAAGATCGGTGCAGATTTTTATATAGATCCGTGGGTACCTAAATATGCAACTGGTACAGGATATCATCCTGGTGGACCTGCAATTCTTGGTGATGGTGGCATGAAAGAGTTATATGTCACTCCTAGTGGTGCAATGGGGATGTCACCAGCAACTGATACATTATTGAATTTACCTCAAGGTACTAAAGTGTTTTCTGGTCCTCAAACTCAACAGTTAATGCAATCTGGTATGATACCAGCTTATGATAAAGGAAATGTAGGTAACGGTAACTCCTTTAAGAGTGTAGCATCAGACCTGTGGGAAGGAACTAAAAATGTTGCTGGAGCTGCAAAAGATAAGGCTGTTGGAGCAGGAAAAGCTGTTAAGGATACAGCTGTTGCTGGCGCTAATAAAGTAAAAGACCTTTCGCTTGATGTTTGGTCATATGTTTCAGAACCATCTAAGCTGCTTAAAAAGGTATTTGCTAGCTTTGTCCCTAAACCACCTGCCATCAGTGAAGTGTTTAATAAAGTCTTTCCTGCTTCTATAACAAAGATTAAAGATAACGCTTTAGGTTTTGTTAAGAAGAAGATGGAAGAGTTCTCTTTCCTAGGTGGAGATGCATCTGGCACAGGTATTGGGAGTTATTATTTAGGAAGTCCTTTCCGTATTACAACAAACTTTACACCAAACGGTAATAAGAACGATAGAGTCCATAAAGGCGGAGTTCATCATGGTTTGGATCTAGCCGCACCACAGGGGACACCAATTAAATCTCTAACAGATGGTATTGTTAAACAAGTCCTTATAGGATCGAGCACTGCGGGTAATGGCGTTCGTATTCAAAGTGGTTCAGACTTATTATCTTATATCCATATGATGAGTGCTCCTCTTGTTAAACAGGGGCAAAAAGTCAAAGAGGGGCAAGTAATTGGTCGAGTTGGTTCAACTGGATTCTCCACAGGACCACACTTAGACTTGAAAATTAAGCGTAATGGCGCTTACATCAATCCGTTAACCTACTTGCAAGGAAAAGCTGGTGAAAGTGGTTCTTATGGCGCTGCACCAAAAGGAAATCTTGCACAATGGATTGCTGCAGGTATGGCGAGGGCCGGTGTATCTGGCGATGCATGGAAGACAGGTCTAAACTGGATTATCCAAAAAGAATCAAGTGGTAATCCTAGAGCAGTTGGCGCTCCAACATCTGATGGTACAGCAAAAGGGCTAATGCAGTTAAAACACTTTAACTACAAAGGTGATCCATTTAACCCTTCTAATAACATCTATTGGGGTATCAAATACATCCAAGATCGTTATAAGAGTATTGGTGGTGCATTAAGATGGTGGAAAAGCCATAACTGGTATGCAAATGGTACAAATTCTCATACCGGAGGTAATGCTGTTCTTGGTGATGGTGGATTAAATGAGCCCTTCATGCTTCCGAATGGACAAATGGGGCTTAGTCCAAATCGAGCTACTCTATTCCCTAACCTACCTACTGGAACTAAGGTATGGCCTAGTATTTTAGATTTCTTCAAGAAAACAACTAGTAATGTGCCTAGTAATCCAGGGGAAAGCTCTGAATCTGCTGCTCCTTCTTTTGCTGTTGGAGACACAGGTTCTAGTCAGATTAACATCGAGTTTAGTCCGGTCATAACCATTACTGGTGGCGGTAAAGAAGGCGAAAAGAGTGTAAGAGAACAAATTGATGAAGCGTTAGCGGAACAGTACAAGAAGTTCCAAGAGGTTCTTATTAATTCAGGTTTAGTATAGGAGGGTGAAAATGGCGCGTTTAGGAAACATCAAGTTGTTAATTGAAAAAGAAGATGATTCTGCTTCGGTTGATGCTACATCTTATCCTGTAGAACAAGGTATCCCTATGACAGATCATGTTGAACAAAAGCCGGATGAGTTTTCACTCTCCGGCGTTTTAAATGGAGATTCTTATGAATCTGATTACGAATACCTTAAGAAATGTATGAAAAATGGTACGATTCTAACCTATACCGGTCGTAATATTGCTAAAAACGTTATTATTTTGGATCTAAGTGGCTCTGTAGATTCAAATAATGCTAACGGCAAAGATATCTCTATTAAGTTGCGACAAATGCGGATTGCCTCTACACCGTGGGTGAAAGTAAAAAACAGTGGCAAGAAAAAGCCTGTTAGCAACAAACCTACAGGCGCTGTTTATCATGTCACTAAGAAAGGCGATACTTACTGGGATATGTGGCAGAAATACGGCACAAGTATTGCACAGCTAAGGAAATATAATGGGTACCCTGACCGTAGGATTCCCATTGGTGTCAAACTAAGGGTGAAATAGATTGAGGTGAGAACATGCGTGATTACATTCCCATTAATAAGAATAGTTTACCTGAGCGATTTGAAATAGAACTTGCTGCAGATACATTTGTGATGGAGGTTAATTATAATCAAACATGCAATTTTTTTACAGTGGATTTGTATAGTGTAGATAATGAGGCCATTATTTTAGGTGAAAAGCTTGTATTAAATGTACCACTTTGGCATGATTCTGTTGATCGACGACTGCCAGCACCGTCATTAGTGGTTTTAGATGAATCTAACCAAACCAAGCGCATTACCTTTGATAATTTTATGGTGACAACATTTTTATTTATTGATGACATTGCACCTGATGAAGATTTAAGTGAGGTAAGTGTATGAGTAATGAATTGTTTGGAAGAGTGATTAAGGTCCACATTGAAGGGGACTACAAAGCTGATTTTTCTAATGACAATTTTCATATTGAGTTTGAAGTTCCTTTTGATGATGATTCAACACCCAATGAAGTTACAGTTAAACTCTACAATCTCTCCAGTACTTCTATTAATCATATAAAAAAGGACAACACTTTGATATTGCAGGCAGGCTACAAATCAGACTATGGTATTCTTTCGCAAGGTAAGATATCAAGAGTTTTGACTAGTCGAGATGGTGTAGATAAAATCACAACTATCTATATGACAGAAGGACAAGATTACTCAGGTGTAAAGGTAACAGCCTCTACAAGTACAGATAAAAAATCTCTAAAGATTGCGTTCAGTAAAAACACGAAGGCAGATACTATCATTCGCAAGTTAGTGGGTGCATTAGGTATACGTCTTGGAGAAATGAAATTGCCTAAGAATCCAGCTTATAAAAGTGGATATACAGTAACAGGGAACATATTAAATAACCTTTTAGAAGTTGTAAAAGATTGTGGTGCAGCTCTTTATTATCGAAGAGGTACATTGGTTATTCGTTCAATTAAAGAAGGTACAGACGAGCGCTTTAATTTAGAGGAGGCAACTGGACTATTAGGTTCCCCTGACCCTTTTGAAGAAGATGATTTAAAAGGATACACAGTTAATTGTTTGCTGCAGCATCGTATTTCAACAGCTTCTATCATTCAAATTAAAAGTAAGACTGCAAATGGTCAGTATCGTGCTAAAAAAGGAAAGCATACAGCTAGTGGTTCTGACTTCAAAACAGAAGTGCAGGTGATCTAATAATGGCTAATGATACGAATTTCTTTTTAAACTTTGCTCAAGCAATTAAGTCGAGCATTCATGTAGCAGCTCCTGCTAGGGTTACAGCCGTACATGGGAATACAGCCGATATTAAGCCTCTATTTAAAGAAAACGGGGAAGAACACGCACTAGTATTAGACGCTCATATCCTTGATCATGTTGAATATAACAGCCCTCTAGCAGTGGGTGATATTGTATATGTTAGTTTTGCTGATTATGCATTAGATTACTTAGGTGATGAGCCTTTTGATCCGCAATTTTCCAGAATGCATAGCATGAATGATGCAGTTATTGTTGGGAGGTTTAAGGTATGATTTCACCAAAACTTGAAAATGGTGATTTAGTTATGAAGGATGGAAATTTAATAATGATATCAGGTGATGAAGAACTCATTCAATCCGTTCAATCCATATTAAGGACACGGAAAGGTGAGTTCTTTTTAGATCCTGATTATGGTTTATCTTATGATAATTTATTGAGCAAAGGTGCTAGTGAAGCAGAGATAAGAGACGACATTATTGAAGCTCTTTCTAAAGATGACCGCATAGGGGCTGTAACGAATATTTCTTTTGTTAAAGAAGGACGTACCCTTAAAATATCGTTAACTATTCAAAAACAAGACGAAACAGAATTAACCATCGACGAGGTGGGGTTAAATGCTTGATAAAACAGGATTTAAACGTAAGACATATCAAGATCTAAAGGCAGATTTAGAAACTAAATTTAAAGAGAAATTCGGCAATGACGTTAACATTTCAGCTAAAAGCCCATTTGGTATTCTAATCATGATCTTTGCTTTTTTCTTAGCGCCTTTATGGGAACTAGCAGAAATGGTTTATAACAGTGGATATTCTAGTAAAGCTGAAGGTGTGCAACTTGATCGATTAGCAGCTAACAAAACGATGAGTCGTGATCAGGAATCAGAATCTCATGTAGAACTAAGCTTTACTGGTGTACCTAATACAACGATTCAAGAACAGACTCAATTTGCTACAGATAAATTTATTTATTTTTATCTCATAGAAAATGTAACGCTAGATGAGACAGGAAAAGGGAGTGGTGAAGCTGTTTCGCTTGAGAAGGGTATTCATACGAACGTTGCTGCTGGAACCATTAAATTACAGGCAGAACCTACGGAAAACATCTCTACAGTAACAAATCTTCTAGCTGCTACTGGTGGAAGAGATCTAGAAACAGATGTGGAGCTTCGAAATCGCCTTATTAATTCTCCGGCAATTGAAGGGAATACCACAGTTAATGCAATTATTGCTCGTTTAAATAACACTACAGGTGTTCGTTCATCAAGTGTAGTAAGTATGAACCCTGCTGTTCATGCTTATGTACTAGGTGGAAACCGTGAAGATGTGGCTGACACATTGTTTAATTGTATAGCTGCCGGCATTGATACTATCGGTTCTGAAGAAGTGATTATAACTGATATTAGCGGAACGGAGCATACAGTCAGGTTTGATTATGCTACTGATATAAAAATTCGAATCAAAATTGATATCCAGTCGAATAATAGCTTTCCTAGTAATGGGATTGGAGAAATTAAGCAGAAAATCATACAAGAAATCGGCGGAAGAGATTCTACTGACACTGAGTGGGTTGGTATGGCGATGGGTGAGAAGGTTGTCTACTCACAACTATTTAGCTTTGTATATGAGACACCTGGTATTGAAGACGTGACAATTCAAGTAGCTAAAGAAGATGATGACTTTATAATGGGCAACTTAAACTTAGGAAGTTATGAGATTGCTCGGACCAATGTTGATTTAATCGAGGTGAATGTAAGTTGATAAAAGATTGGTTTTCGAAGATACCGGATGATTTCAATAAAAATGACAACACCTTTTTAGGTAAAATATTTTCTATGCTCGATGATGAAATCACTCAGCTGAAAGACACCTTCACATGTATTGAAGAGTGGCGAGATTTAAATAATGCGCGTGGAAAAACGCTTGATATCATAGGGAATGAGGTTGGTCAGAAGCGTGGTAAAGCAACCGATGATGTCTATTATAGAGCTCTTATCAAAAGCAAAATTGCGCGCGATAGATCTGATGGTACTTTTAATAAGGTCATCGAAGTTTTAGCACAAACATTGGATTGTGAACCTAGCGAGTTTCAAATGCATTCAGCTGATACGCCGGCTACAATTTTTATGACAAATACGCCTATTCAAACGATTTATGACGTAGGCTTAACCCCATATACTTTTATTAATATTGTCCAAAATTCTCTTTCAGCTGGTGTTCAAGTGGAATCTGTTCAGCTAGATGGAACATTTGAGATTGGATACTTAAATGATAGTTCGGACGGATCTGGTCTTTCTAGTGTGAACAATCCAACTCTAGGAGGGAATTTGGGCGCTTATATTATACCTGAAAAAGAAGTGAGTACACCGCTGTAAAGAAGGAAGGGAGTCAACAACATGCCACATAATTATCAACTTCCTGAATGGAAAAATGTTGGATTAGAACCTACAAAATCAAAAAAAGAAAATGGTTGGGCACCGCTAGATCGACCACCTGCTGAATGGTTGAATTGGCTTTTTAATCGGACCTATGCTGCATTAAAAGAAATTCAGGACCGTGGTATATCGGTAGATGAATTGCTTGATCTCTCAAAAAATGTAGACAATAAACTAGGGGTTAAAGCAGATCAGTCCTATGTTGAAACAATGCTTGCTACTGCTGTTTCAGGAGCACCAAAGGGATTTTATAATACCGTTGCAGCTTTAAATACAGCCTATCCACAAGGTACAGATGGTGTATTCCTTGTTTTAGAAAACGGCCATATTTATATTTGGAACGGCACAATGTGGGCTGATGCAGGGATATATCAAAGTACAGGCTTGAGTACAGGCGCAGTTAAATTAAATAACCTTGCTGATGATGTCACAAAATTTAAAGGCAAAAGTGTTAAGGTAAACAGTACTTTATCAACTTATGAAAAACAAGTAGCAACTAGATTAGTATTTGATGTAGCTGACATTAACTTAGTGGGAAAAGTTATCAATATTTCATATGATGTATATACAGAGGATGATAACATTCGTGCATACACTACCAAGATCAACAACGCGACTAGTCCTACTACACTTGTGGGGGCAGGAGGTAAAGTCTCGACTGAAACACTGGCACGTAAAGGCGAGTTTCAATCAATAAATTTTTCAAATCAAGTTATGGCTGCTGATTCTGATTATCTTTTTGTTTATATATGGGCAATGGCGAACGATCAAACGATATTACCCGCTAGTTATTATTTTAAAAATTTAAAAGTTACTATAGGGGGAGTAACTAAACTCCCTATAAGATATGGTTTTTATAGTAATGCTGATGAAGTGGAAGGTACAGGGGTTATTGAAGATGTAGAGGAACAATTCCCCTACAATTTAGCAACTGTTAATACAGTTCAAACAATCGCAAGCGATAAAGCTCAAGCAACTGTTAATGAAAGGATAGATCCTTTAACCAAACCGTTCGACGGATACAATATCCAAGCTAAAGGGAACAGTACAAATCCCTTAAAAGTGCAATTAGTTCAGACTTTTGATTTGCAATCAATTTCTGGACTTACAACTGCGGATACCTTCAAGTTTGAAGCTGATATATTCTCTGATGATGTAAATATTGATAAACTAGAAAGTCAGTTCTTTTTTAATGATACTTCAACGCCTTCGTTAGGTGCAATTTCTGGTACACAAATAACCCCATCAGGAACAATGGAATTTATTCCTGGGCAAACAAAATATTCGATTACAAAAACGGTATCGACTACTTCATATAGGTATTTACATTGTATTCTTAATGTTGTATTAGTTGATGGTACAAAACAAACCTCCTTTGATGTTAGTAACATAAAAGTTACAGTAAAAGAGCAAAACTTGACCAAAATTGACGGTTATTACTTGTATAAAGTAAACGCGACTGATGTGGTAACAAGAGTTGATTTCAAGGATAACCAATTACCTACGGTAGCTTATGTTAAATCATTAATTCAACAGGTTAAACCTCCATCTGCATACATTCCAAACAATTTGGATGGGAAAAAACTAGGTGGATCAGGTGATAGCATGATGAAAGGACACACTTTATCTGCTGAAAAAACTTGGATTCATAAGTTAGCGTCAAGAAACAATATGACGTATGTGAACTACGGGATAAACGGAACCTTTTTGACAAATCGCTTGTATAATGGGCAAAAAGGTTTGGTTGAAAGATATGTAGATATGGCCGATGATTTTGATTATTTATTGTTTCATGTGGGTACAAATGATGCTAATGCATTGGTTCCTATGGGTACAGATGATAGTGTGGATATTTCTACGTTTAAAGGGGCTTTAAATGTATTAGGGGACGGTCTCTTAACAAAGTATCCCAAAGCTAAAATGGGATTTATTACTCCGTACTTAAGAAATGCTAATTATCAGGCTTATGTAGATGCGATGGTTTTAATGTTAGGTAAGTATGGAATTCCGGTATTCAATAATATAAAAAATGGTGGAGTATGTTGGACTAATGCAGCACAAGTATCTGCATTGACACTGGGTGACGGATATCACCTTAATGAAGTTGGAATGGATAGATCTTCATACACCTACGAGCAATTTTTAAGATCGCTATAGGAGACAAAACGCCTAGAGCGTTATTTTTTGTGTTAAATACAGAAAAAAGAGAACTGAAATTAGTTCTCTTTTCTTAGATAAAAGAAAATATCACCACGTAAGAACTCCTAGGATTTATAATTTAGTTAATAAAATCTAGGAGTGATTAAATTTTGATAAGTATATTTTGTGTTTTAAATAAAGCAATTTTGGAGGAAGATATAGTAGTTGATGGTGACTTTAGTATCATTCATAACTCAAATAGACTTGAAGAAATAGGTAATGAAAATACATTTATGACAGTTGGTTCAATTTATTATGACTCTATTATCAAAAAGCCTGTAATTATTCAAAGGATGCTAATAGATAATGAAAACCCTTATCATTTAGTACAGAGTTTTAGAGGTTATTTTCAACATTTCTTATTATCGCTATGGTTACTAAAAGATAATTCGTTTAACCTGGACGATATTGTGCTCATAGACACAAATCAAAATGTGCTTTTTACAGATAAAAATCCTGTGTTATTCTCAAATAGTCAAGGGGAATATGTTGACATAGGCTTATCAACTAATGAGGTACAAGAAGCTTTAATTTGGTTTGAAAGACTAAAACTACACTTTTTTCATGATGCCAAAGATAATGATGAAATGTACGATGGATCTATTGAATTACGCATTAACAATAATAATAAAGCTATTGATTATTATAGCTATAATAGATTGGAAAGAGCAATCAGATTTATTGGATTAGCACGTGGCGAATCATTTCTTCCTGCTAAAATAACTTTTTATATCTCAGCATTAGAATCATTGTTTTCAACTTCGAACGTTGAAGTGAAAATGCAAGTAGCTGATAGAACGGCAAGGGTATTAGGTAAGGATTTTGAAGAAAGAATAAAGATAAACAAAGTTGTTAGCATTGCGTATTCATTTAGATCAAATTATATACACGGATCAGTAAATAGTGAAAAAACAATCAGAAAAACTTTAAAGCCATATATTACTATAGAAGAGTTCTGTTGTGAACTAGATGAAATATTAAGGCAAGTATTAAAGCTTTTTTTAACAGACTTAAATCATATTGTAGAAATGGACGAAGCTAGTTTTAATAAATGGATAAGTGAATTGTTATATAAAGAAAAGAGTGAATGAAATGGAAGAAATAATAGGTAAAGTGTGGTTAAACAGAGATTGGGAAGGTGAATCATGTAGGGATTTTATGGAGGTGTCTTCTATTATTGAGTGTAAGGATACATTGGATGAAAAGCTTATTGATTATGAGGGGAAAACAGTTCGAATTGTAATAGAAGAAATCAATTGTGAACAATTGAAAAGTTTGCAAAAAAAATAATATTTAACTGAAAGAGGACTAAATTTAGTCCTCTTTTTATTTTATACAAAGGGGTGAGAACCATGCCAAATACAACGGAGGTTCAGCCGATGGATACATTCCAAAAAGAGATAACAGAAATTAAGGGGAAATTAGAGACATATAATGCCCGTTTATATGCAGTCGAGCGCAAATCAGATTTACAGGATCAACAAATTTTTATGCTTAATGAAAAATTGAACAAAATTGATGAGAATACCACTTGGATTAAACGTAAGATTTCAGGAGCAATCATCACAGCAATTGTTACTGGAGTTATTGGTGGAGCGATTGCTATTGCCTATGCCGCGTTACAACAATAGGAGGTCGATAATATGAAAAAAGATGTCTTCACACTACTGGGTGGTTTCTTAACCGCCCTTTTATTTTTCTTCGGAACAATTGGAGTTTCATTTGATTGGTTTACTACTGAAAGTATTAATGCTTTTGTGATCGTTGTTTCAGCCTTTGTAGCACTTGCTGTCAATGTATATGCAGTGTGGAAGAACACACACTTTATCCAAGGTCTTAAAGTTTGGCTAAGAAAGAGAGAAGCTAAAAAACAAAATAAATAAAACTCAGTCACTCTTCATTGAGTGGCTTTTTTATATAACTAAAATTTGAGAGGAAGATGAGCATGCATGCATTTGAAAAGTTACCACAGTTAGTTGATAAAAGAGGTAAATTAGTTCATAAAGGCTCTTATGCCAAACGTAAAAACGGTGTGAATTCCATTACTACACGTGTATGGCATCATTCATTAACTAAATTATCAGCGGGTGGATCTAAAATTGAATCATTTGCTGACTTCCATGTACGCACAAACGGCTGGCCAGAAATCGCTTATGCTTTAATTATTGATCCAAAGCATGTGATTGATGGAAGAGCAGCTATTTATTATTGTGTAGATATTGCTAAGCGAAGCTATCATGTAGGTAACAGCAATACAATAGGTTTAGGTATCTGTGTTATCGGTGACTACCGTACTGATAAGCTTAGTGAAGCAACTATTCGCTCTATTATTGACTTGCACAAAGCTTTAATGGCTGATGGAATTGGTAAATACGACAAGGCACATAATGAAATGCCAGGCTACTCTTGGAAAGCTTGCTGCGTATTTGATTACAATAAAGCATTTAAAGATATCTTGTCCGATATGCTGCCAGTAATTAAGCAACCTGATCCGGTACCTGGATTATATACTATTCAAGAAGGCGATACATTTTGGTCTATTGCTTTAAAAGATGGAAAAGAAGGGATTACTGTTGAGGATTTAATTGCTGCTAACCCGGATATTAAACCATCTCAATTAAAAGTAGGTCAAACAATTAAGTTTGGTACCGCAAAAAATACGTATACACCTACTCCTGAAACACCTAAAAAAGAGCAATCAGAATATAAATATCCATTACCTGCAGGTGTTCTCAAAACTGGCTCAACAGATAAAGCAGCAATTGAGCAGCTGCAAAATGCGTTAAATGCCGTTGATTTTAAATGTGGTACAGCCGACGGGATTTATGGAGATAAAACTAAGGATGCAGTAACGCGCTTCCAAAAAGTTTACTTACCATATGAGGTTGACGGCACATATGGTCCAAATACAAAGAGTAAGCTGCAAGCTGTATTGAAATCTAAAGGCTATTAATGTCTAAAAAATGAATTTCTATAAAAAAACTACCCTAGTTTAATATTAAACTAGGGTAGTTTTTAAATCTTAAATGTTTAAAGGTTCTCATTAATAATGGAATTTATTGTTTCTGCTTCTGTAATAGCCCTTTTAGTAATCTTATCAAGGTTATTGATTCTATCATCGTAATCAGCTTTCTTTCTCTTTTGTTTCAGACGGTCCCCTGTAGTAGCGATGCTTACTAAATCTGCCCCCTTTAACTTACTGAAAGCATTCCATATCGCTTGATGATCATTCTTTTTTCCAGGAATAAGTCCAAGCCCTTTAGATTCTAAAAAATTTCTAGCATTACAGTAAGCTGAATAATACGCTCTACTAATAGCAGAGCGTTTAAATTCTTCATCATCTTTTTCTGAGAGCTCTTGAGCTAAATTGAGATATTTATGCCAGTCAAACATGATTTAAATCTCCAAATCAATATTCATTTTCTCTTTGACCTTTGAAGCATTTTGAATCCACCATAATCCATCTAAAGTATCAAGTAAATCATAAGCATCATCAATATCTATATTTGTGCTAATTAATAAATAAAGTTTCTCACTTTCAGCAACATCGTCTCCATTTTGGAGATCTAGCTTTAATTGAACATCTTGAGGAAAAATTTCTTGTATCTGAAAAAAAGCCTCAAATAACACTTTAATAAGAAAAGGATTATCAGTAAGAAATTTCTCAACTAGGCGATTATCAGTGAATACATATAACTTTTCTAAATAAGAAATTTTCATTTCAGATGAAACATCACTTAGAGCATTTTCACGTTGATCCTCTTCCCAAAGTAAAGTACTAGTCAATGAAGAAGAAAAATCCGAAAAGATACGTTGTATTTGTTGACCAATAACTTGTGGAAAATATTTAGGTGTATCGTCAAATGACCAATCTGAAATGGACGGCTTTGTACCATTCATAAACATAAATTACACCTCCACAAATGTTTTTCTTAGATCATCTTTAATACAGTTTTCGAAAGTTTCAATGATATTATCATGCGCTTTGTTTAACCATACAAACATATTTTCAAAATTAACAGTTTCAATCTGGTTATTCGTGTAGGCTAAATCAAGTATCAAATTATGTGATTTACCATTCTGCATTTGAATACGAAGATAATCTTTTTCTTCTTCATAAGGAATTTTAACTCCTAAGATAAAAGATGAATAGTCGCCTGGAAGATTACCTCCTAGAAAAGGGACAAAATTTAGATACTTATCTAACTCAACTACATCTTGAGTGAATTTTATCTCATTTATATAATGCAATTTTGAATGAACAATATCTAATGGGTTAGCTATCTTTTTGTATGTTGTAAATACGCGTTCGATCATGCCCAGGTAATTATCCCAATTAGTGTAAGGAGCTAGTAAGTTTATAACTAATAAATTAGGGGCAATTTGAATTGCTGCATTTTCCTGTTCATTAAAGAACTGAATTCTATCACTCATTTGAACGGAGCGAGATGTACTACCTTCGTTAGTAATTTCAACCTCATTACTACGCTTTTTTAGTGGATAAGCTTCTTTAAGCTCATCGTAAATTAATCCCGGAATAGTAGCATCCCATTCTGATTTTTCATCAAAACGAAATTCGCAAATTACTTCTCTAACCGGAGGGTTTTGATAATGTCTTTTGTTTTCCATAAAAGAAACTCCTTTTCAGGCTCAGTGTTTTTACTAATGTATGTATAAAGGCAATATATAGTATGCCCAACCTAACTAATTTCCAAAAATTAAACTTATTTACATAAGAGACATTTAACAATAGTGTAAGTATAACACTACCAGATTGTCTATAGAAATTTGTTGTTTTGACACATAAACAAATTATTTACTGTACTTGTACCCATATTTCTTCTATAGTAACGCCTAACTCTTTAGCGATAATATACGCATTTTTGAAGTTGGGTAAAGAATGTTCATTAACTAATGCACTTAAAGTCCCCCTGCTTATTCCTACTTTTTTCGCAAATTCTTCTTGTTTAAAGGAAGGGTTTTCACTCTTTTTAGTTGCAAAAATAATTCTTAACCTACATTCAAATCCTTCCACTGCCATGAATTATCACCTCAAATAAGAAGTTTCTACATCAAAGTGTAATATCCTGTCCATCAAAAAAATATTTAGTTTTATGAAAAAATGTTCAAAGAACGTGACATATAATACAGGCCTTCCATAATACCATTTAACATACCGAACAAAATGCCTTTTAAATGTACCAAATTTAATTCCGTCAGTAGTGCCGAATGATGTTACCGAATAGAAAGCCGTTCCACGCTTTTAAACGGAACATCAGAATGTGATAACTACAACATTTCTTCCAATTATTTGAGTTCCGTTTAAAAGAGACTATCCTTTAGGATACAAAAGAGAAGGGGTGTAGGTGTGCTGATTGAAATCACGACCTCAATTGCTGCAGCTTCTATTTTAGGTTTAGCTCAATTGAAGAAGGAGGGAAGCGCTGAAGATGACGCAAAGAAAATTAAACAAATTGCAGATAATGTGGGTTTAAAAAAAGCCGGCCAGTCTATCCGGATCCATCGCAGATACCGTCCTAAAAACAAAAAATACACGGAGTATGTCTATCAAATTCCTTTAGGTTTAGGTCTGCAGGACTTTAAAGATCAAATTGATAAATTTGAGGATGGGTTGAATAACAAAAAAACAGTATTCACCTTTAAGTTAGGTGACATGAAAAAAGTAAGCATTAAAGAATTACGTAAAACCAAATCAATTTCAGGTGTTTTTGAGGAAATAAGAAAAATCTTTGGTGAAAAGCATTTAATACGAAAAAGCATCCATATGAGCTATGATGGGATGCTACGAGTCAAAGTATATGATCAAGATATACCTACTTACCTTCCCTTTAGTGAAGCTATCTGGGAGCAATGTAAGAAATGGCATGTTCCTATTGGTGAAACAAAAGATGGAATTCATTTTATACGTTTAGATGATGGGCACGCTGTAATAGCTGGGACCACGAGATACGGTAAAACTACATTCTTACATCTACTGATTAATACTTTTATTAAATTACACCCTAATGAAGTTGAATTTAGCCTCATTGACTTGAAATCAGGATTATCTTTTCAACGCTATAAAGATTGCAAACAGGTAATGAACCTAGCTGAAGATTTAGAAAGCTCACATTCCTGTTTTAGAGCAGTTATACAAGAAATGAAACGTCGAAAAGTCTTATTTAAAAAATTAGGTGTTGAGAAGATTCAAGATGTAAAAGAGCCCATAACGAGGCACTATGTCATTATTGATGAAGCAAGCAATCTTGATTATAGACGTATGGAGTTAGAAACGAAAGAAGATATTCAAAGGGCAAAATTCCTTTATGAGCAATGCAAAGCTTGGATGAAAACCATCGCTTGTGAAGCAGCAAGCCTAGGTATTTATTTAGTTTTCTCGACTCAATATCCAACTGTAGAGGTATTGGATAGCCAGGTAAAAGCAAATACCATTACAAAAGTTTGTTATCGGTTGGATACCGGTAATCAGAGTTTAGTCGTTCTTGACCATACAGGAGCTGAAGATATCACAGTCAAAGGGAGAGCTATTATAAGGACACCGGATGGAACAAATGAGGTACAAAGCTATTTCTTAGAAGATGAACAAATTAAAAAGGTTATTACACCTCATATCAACATTCAACCTCGAAAGGATGATGATAATGAACAAACTGAGCAAAAAGGAGCAGAGAACCGATCAGATACTCCTGTCCTTAAAAAAACTAGACTTTCTTAACAGAACACAACTCCAAACCTTACATGATTTAGGGTCGGATCGTAATGCTCGTAAAGTGATGCAAAACTTGGATGAGTACGTTCATTACTTTCGTGATGGAGAGAAAATTTATTATTTATCTAAGGAAGGGAGAGAACGCGTTGATTGCAACAAAGTTCGTAAAAAAACTATTCAAGCCCGCCATTATATCATGAGAAATTACTTATACATCGCGTATGGTTGTCCGGAGACATGGGAAAATGAGGTCTTGCTAGAGATAGAAGGCCACGTGAAGGTGGTTTGTGATGCTATTTTTGAAGAAAGAGGGAGCGATCATATTATTGAAATTGACCATACTCAGAAGATGAGTGTTAACAAACTGAAAATTAATAAGTATCGTCAGTTATTTAACTCAGGAGCATACAAAACAAAGCCTAAACTTATCTGGATGACCACCACTGATTATAGACGTAAGCAATTACTAAAGCTCTGTGAAGGTTTAAATGTAGAGGTTTTTACTATTACAGATTTTTATTAGGAGGAATTCATATGTTTACATCTAAGAAAATTCAAACGGTTGGTACGATTAAAGAGTTTTTAAACCCATCCCCAGTTAAAGAATCCACAGAAGTTATTACAGGGCAAGAAGGTATGCCATTTGTTTTCGGCACTATGTTTCCTGTTTTCTTCACTATGCAACCTTCTATGTCATTTGCAGCTACAACAGCTTCAGCCTCTGTTAAAGAAGAAGTCTCCAGAAAAGTCATCGATGCATTTAATCCACTAACTGAATTAGTTCAAGGTTTATCTTATCCACTTGCATTTTTAGCCTTTAGTGCAGCAGGTATCTATTGGCTGCTTGGAAATCGTCCTAAAGCGTTAGAAATGATGCAAGGAGCAACCATAGGCTATATCATTGTTCAGCTATCACCAATGCTTATGAGATTGCTCGTATCAGTAACAGCAGGATTCTAAGGAGGTATTCTCATGTGGGGCAAAGTTCAAACCGTAGGAACAATTACAGAATTCATAAATAAAGAGGCTACACTAGGAACGGCAGCCTCTGTCAATGAGTTGCTAGATTGGGCACTACATCCTGTCGAGCAGACAAAAGAAATTGGTGCCAATGTAGCTTACGATAATATTGAACCTTACTTAGACATCGTATGCATGATATCTTATCCAATTGCTAGTGTGATGATACCAATGGCTGGATTGTTGTACATTGTAAGTTTTAAAGAAAAAAGTATTTCTTGGTTAACAAAAACAAGTATCGCTTATGTGTTTATTCAATTGTTGCCTATGTTAACGAAAGCAGCCTTACAATTGTTAATTACCTAATTTGACGTTCAAAAACAGCTTAAAAGTGTCCTATTATCATGACAGAACACTTGGTTTTGACAACGATGCATACTAAAGATACAAAAGGATCTTTGTACAGGCTGCTTGAATTTGGCGTTAGCTTTCAAGAAATGGAACAGACCCTTGTAGCAGTAGCTGCACAGCGCCTTGTAGAAATTCGCTGTCCGCTGTGTTCCGGAAAATGCCACCCCGCTTGTAAAAAAATGAGAAAACATCGTCAGTCCAGCATATACGAATTGCTTTATGGCAAGGAGCTTAGCGCAGTGATGAGAGAAGTGAAAGGAGAAAATGCGGATTATGATTATAAGACGCTCCGAGATGTTATTCTAAAAGGAATCGCGCTAGGCTATTTATATCCGCATTCGCTAGACGGATGGGGGTAAAGACAAATAGACAAAAAAGGTGGTCTCTTGCTCAACAAGCGAAAATTCTTAAGCAGGTCTCTAAGCTCTTAGAAAAAGGCTACACTCTTTCTCAAGCTCTTTCGTTTTTGACGTTTCAAGTATCTAACAAAGAAAAAACGGATATTGAAAAATGTCTTGAGCAGTTAAAACGAGGAGAATCTTTGCACGATGCTTTTGTTAAACTTCAGTTTCACCGTGATATTTTAAGCTATTTATATTTTGCGGAGCAACATGGAAACCTTCAATTTGCTTTAAAAGAAAGTAGCTCAATGATTGAAGAAAAAGTAAGGCATCGTAAAAAATTTCAAAAGCTTGTTCAATATCCCGTATTGCTACTGCTGTTTATTCTTTCCATTTTATTTGTTTTAAGTACGGTTTTACTTCCACAGTTTGAAGCTCTGTACTTATCCTTTGGAAACAAGCAGTCTTCGTTTATCCTCTTATTTATGCAGGCGATGTCTTTCTTTCCTTTTGTGTTGCCTGCAGTCATCAGTATGCCAATCATCCTGTATTTGTTTTATGTGATGTACATTAAAAAATTGCCTCCAGTAGTTCAAATGCAGCTTTTTATGAGAGTTCCCGTTATCCGAACGTTCACACGGCTATTTAACTCGTACTTTTTTTCTGTTCATATGAGCAATTTACTAAATGGTGGTTTATCTATTTATGAATGCTTTGCTCTTTTTCAAAAGCAAGAGCATCATCCGTTTTTTCAAGTGGAAGCTTTTGCTTTTACAGATCAACTTTCCTCAGGAATGCGATTAGATCATATCGTTTCAGGTAAATCTCATTATGAAAAAGACTTGGCTCATGTTATTGTGCATGGTCAGCAGAACGGTGAGCTTTCTCAAGAACTGTATGATTACAGTCTATTTATGATGGAAAGAATAGAACAGTTTATTTTTCGTATTTTAAAATATGTACAGCCGCTTACATTCTTATTCATCGGAATTGTCATTCTGCTTATGTATATGTCCGTTATGCTTCCGATGTTAGAAGTGATGTCGAGCTTGTAGAAAGGGGAAAGAATATGATTCTAAAAGGTAATAAAGGATTTACCCTTATTGAAATGCTCATTGTTATGCTCGTTATTACCGTGCTTTTGCTCATTATGATTCCAAATGTATTAAAGCATAATACGGTTATTAACAATAAAGGCTGCTCAGCTCTTGTCAAAACCGTAGAGGCTGAGGTACAAGTATATGAACTTGAAAACGGCGAAAAACCAAGTCTAGAAGAGCTTGAAGCAGGAGGTTACTTAAAAGAAGGCACCGTGTGTCCAAATGGTCAAGCTATTCAAATTGACGGTACCGGAAAGGTTACGGCTAGTGGTTCTTCTTAAGCAAAAAGGATTTACCCTCATTGAGATGCTGATGGTTTTATTTATTGTGCAAGTGATGATGTTTTCCATTATCGTAACCATTCGGCCGCTTGTGGAATATTACAAAATCACATTATTCTTGCGACAGCTGCAAAGTGACACGTTTTATGTGCAGCAGACAGCCATGAACCGCGAATCTCCAATTAAAATTAACTTCGCACCAAAGGGAACAGAATATATTGTTTCTGATTCTCGTGCCGTTCTTTATAAGCGTGCCTATGACTCCACCATTCATATCACGTTTGGAAGCGGTAATTCCACGATACAATACAACAAAAACGGCAATATTTCTCAAGCAAAGACCATTTTTATCAGCAGCCAAAAATTTAAATACAAAGTTACTTTTCAAATAGGTAGAGGACGTTTTTATGTGGACAAGATGTAAGGGCCAGCAGGGCTACACCTTGTTAGAAATGCTTGTGTCATTTAGCATGCTTTTACTCCTAACCGGTACAATTATTCCTTTGTATGTTCAGATGAAGGAAGCAGAAAAGAAGCAATATGTCTCGTATCAAGCCGATGCTATCTTGCACGAAGAGCTATTGAAATATAAATATGAAACAGGATATAAACGGCGAGAAAAAATCGTAAAGGAAAACGTTGCATTTTATCTGAAATGGAACGGAGAAAGTGCTCAAAAGCTTTGTGTAGAATGGACAGATTCCGCTGATAAAATGAAAAAGAAGTGTGATGTGATGTTGAAGTGAAAAGTGAAAAAGGCTTTACGCTTGTAGAGATGTTAGTCAGTTTTACTCTTTTTTTGCTCATTGTTTCATTTTTCCCCATTATTATTCCGCTAGCTAAGCAAACATATAATCCAGACTTTAGTATGAATGAAATGGAGTGGGAAATTTTTGTGAATCAACTTGCTATGGAATATCGAGAAGCAAAAGAAGTGAGAATTCATGCGACTACGCTTACGTTTAAAATGGAAAATAATCAGATCATCACTTATGAACGCTACGAAGACAAGATAAGAAGACGAGTGGATGAAAGCGGTCATGAAGTTGTGCTGCAGCACATTAAGAATATTATGTATGAACAGCAAAAAGAAAGGCTGTTAATTCGTTCAACAGACGGTGTTAACAAAGTTAGAGAAGAAACCATTACGACGTTTTTGATGCTTGCTTATGAAACATAATGAGCAAGGGTTTGTTCTCCCGGTTGTTTTGGCATTTTGTGCGCTTTTTCTTCTGTTAGTAGCTCAGCAAACCACTTATTTTGTGACGAAAAGTTCATTTTATCAAGAAGTAGAGCAGAAAAATCGTCTGCAGCATCTTTTAGAAAACGCGGTTGTACATGTGAAAAAAGAAATAAAAGAACATAGTAAATCTCCATCTACACCCCTAATATTAGAAACGGGTACGGTTTCATACGAAGTAGTAAGTGAAGATGAACAGATGATTATCCTAAAAATAAAGTGTCAAACACTGCAAGGAAGAGCATTGACAGAAACCGCATATATTCAAAAAAAGGATCAGCACATTGTGAAGTGGACGGATTAAGTCTCTTTCTCTCCGGATATAATAGTGCTGAGGAGATGATTATATGAAAACGAATGATTATGTAAAATATATGACTCAGCAATTTGTACAATATATGGATCAGCCAAAAGAAGAGAGGAAAACGAAAAAAATTCAAAAAAAAGAAGAACGAGCACCTTTTGCAAACAGATGGTTTGGAGTGATTCCGCTGTCGTTTATGCTGTGGTATCGAAAGAAAAAAGAAAGATGAGCATATCATATGCTCATCTTTTTTTTAACCGGCTTGTGTTTTGTTAAATTGACGAGACATCGTTTCAGGCGATATGTAAAATAAGCCACCGTTTATAAACTTAAATAATATAGTCGGTTCGTACAGCTCTTGAAGCGCTGTTTTTTCGGTCACATATATTTCTGGCAGCTCTTCTGCTGTTTCGTAAAAATGATCAAGAAGCGCTAAATCTTCATACCATCTTTCCTGCGCTTTTTCTGCCCATTCAGTCGGCTGAGCTTTAACATAGTCAGTCACGTATGATGTGAGTCGTGCAATCGCACTTTTCGGCCTAATAAAAGGTGAAAGAGTAAAGCAATAGTCTGAGATTTTAGATGATAAATTTTGATGAATGATTAATTCATGAAAGGATTCAATAATTTGTCCATTGATTAAATTAATGCCAAGCGACAAGAGCTCATCTTTTTTACGATCGCATTTGTACGAGACTTTAATATTTAACGCAAGCCAAGGGTGTAAAGGCTGATTTGTTGGCTGTGCTGATGCAACTTGTTCATACAGATGAATAAATCCGCCTAGCTTTTGAGTAGAAGCGAAAATTTGATGCAGCCTAGGTGAACCAAAATGAATTCGTTCTCCTTGAACAGAATCATCTTCAAACGCTGGGTCTGTAATGAAAGTGAGTGAAGCAGGATTTGCTTCTCCGCCTGTCTTTTCAACATAATGCCAATAAAATGGACGATTCATCAACTCTTTGTCAAGTTCGATCGTTAATTGAACCGTTAGATAAGATGGCGTTTCTGTGATAATAGAACAATTATTAGCTAGAAAGTAACGCTTTAAAAATTGATGAATATCAGTTTGCTGCATGCTGATCCTCCTCGCTGTCTTCGTATTGAATAATAGACGTCAAGTTCTCCATTTTGATTTTTATTTCTCCTTCACTCCGTGAATGAAATAAAATATCTTGAATATGCTCTTCGATATTTTTTAAATCAAGCTTTGTTAAAATATCATCTAACTCTCCAACAACTCGTTCAAAAAGATTTATTTTTTCGTATAACAATTTTAAAATATGTTCTTCGACCGTATGTTGAATGGCTAAATTGTAAATGTGAACATCATGTTTTTGACCTAAACGATGGACCCTTCCAATTCGCTGTTCTAGACGCATTGGATTCCACGGCAGATCATAGTTAATAATATGATGACAAAACTGAAGATTGATTCCTTCTCCGCCCGCTTCAGTGGCAATAAATACTTGCGCGTGGCTTTCAAAAAGCTGCTTCATCCAGTCTTTTTTACCTCGCTTAAATCCTCCTCTAAACGGTACAGAGGTAATTCCGTGCTGTTTTAAATACCACTGTAAATACAGTTGAGTTGCTCTGTACTCAGTGAAAATAATGACTTTGTCATCAATTTTTTGAACGAGCTCCAGAACTTTTTCTGCTTTTGCATTTTGCGGCACTTGCTGAAGTAGTTCCATTAACGGAGTAATCATATGTTCCGTTAATGCGCTGTTTGGATCTTCCTGACGTTCCAGCATGTTTTTTAATGTCATATACACCGCTTCACGGCTGCTGCAGGCCTCTCGCTGCAGGGTTAAAATTGAAAAAGCGCTTGAAGGGTGGAGTCCGTTTCCTTTAAAAGATGTAATCGCATCGTATAGCTCCCGTTCTTTCGGCGAGAATTCAACAGGAATGGTTTGAACAATTCGCTTCGTCCATTCGATACCCGTATCGTGGCGGCGATTTCGAATCATAACTTTGTTAACAAGCTCTTTTAAGTGTTCATCGTTTTGCAAAGAGCGTTTTTTAGCGGAAAATAATTCTTCGAAATAGTCTTTATTGCCGAGATGACCAGGCTTTAAAAGAGAGACTAAGTTAAAAATTTCTTCAATTCGATTTTGAATCGGTGTTGCGGTTAGCAACAGACAAAATTTCTTTTTTAGACTTTGCACAAATTCATAGTTTTTTGTTTTGTTGTTTTTAAGTTTATGAGCTTCATCAATGATGATGAGGTCGTAGTCTTGTTCTAGCACAATTTCTCGATGAGGAGAACGTTTTGCTGTATCAATTGAAGACACAACGATGTCACACTGATCCCACACATATGATTTTCTTTGAGGGACTGCGGGAATATAAAATTTTTGGTTCAATTCCATAGCCCACTGGGAAACAAGCGAAGCTGGAACTAAAATGAGAACTTTTTTAACAAGTCCGCGAATCATATATTCCTTCAAAATTAACCCTGCTTCAATCGTTTTGCCCAGTCCTACTTCATCTGCTAAAATGGCTTTTCCATTCATTGTTTCAACTACTTGTTTGGCTACTTCGAGCTGATGAGGAAGCGGCGTTAAATCGGCTAGATGTTTTGGGCTTTGTAGTCCTTCAAATTCTGAGATAAGCGTTTGGTCTTCTATTTCATAGGCAAGTTTATACAAATCCCATGCAGACCAGGGTCCGTCTTGCTCCAATTTAGTTGAGAAGGCTGCTTCCCATGTTTCATCGATGTTTAATTTCACTTTCATGATAAAAATGCTCCTTTGTAAAAAATTTTTATTGAACAAATGATAAGAATCAGGTAGGATAAAAATATATTTAGAAAATTTGAAAAAGAAAATAGATTAGCACTTTACAAATGATTGTGTGAATAAAGATAGATACATCTTTCAGTAGTATGCCCAACTTTACCAATTTTATAGAAGCGAATGACGACACGGGGAGAGACTACTTGAATGTAGCGCCGAAGGAGCAAGCAATAAAATTGTGAATCTCTCAGGCAAAAAGACTCTTGTTTGACGCAGCTCTGGAGAGTGTCTATACGTTTATAGACCACCCACGAGGCAAACCTATTCGTTTATAGGTAAACTTTCAGGTGAAAAGGACAGAGACTTCCTACTAAATACAGTAGGGGGTTTTCTGTCCTTTTTTGTTTGGATACATAGTGATCCCCACACTATTTGAAAACTCCCCGTTATGAAAAGTTTCACGTGAAAAAGAGGAGGACATAAAAATGACAACAGAATTACACAAAACGCCGCTTTATGATACCTATCAAAAATATGGTGCCAAAACAATTGATTTTGGAGGATGGGCTCTTCCCGTTCAATTTTCTTCTATTAAAGAAGAGCATGAAGCTGTACGTACAAAGGCAGGCCTTTTTGATGTCTCTCATATGGGAGAAATTCTTGTAACAGGAGCTGATAGCTTAGCTTTTCTTCAGCACACGATGACAAATGACGTTTCTGCCCTCGTAGATGGAAAAGCGCAGTATACGGCTATGTGTTATGAAGACGGAGGCACGGTAGATGATTTGCTGATTTATAAAAAAGCAGATCAAGAGTATTTGCTAGTCGTAAACGCTGCTAATATTCAAAAAGACTATGAGTGGCTGGTATCTCACAAACAAGGAGATGTAACGCTCGTTAATCAGTCTGATGAAACTGCGCAGCTAGCTTTGCAAGGTCCTGTAGCAGAAAAAGTTTTACAAACGTTAACGAACGAAAATTTAGCTTTGTTAAAGCCATTTACATTTGCTGATGATGTAGAAGTAGCGAATGTAAAAGCTCTCGTTTCACGTACTGGGTACACCGGAGAAGATGGCTTTGAAATTTATTGTTCTTCAGCTGACGCCTCTCACTTGTGGACGGCTATTTTAGAAGCTGGCAGTGATGAAGGTGTGTTGCCTTGCGGATTAGGCGCTCGCGATACGCTTCGTTTTGAAGCTACTTTGGCTTTATATGGTCAAGAGCTTTCAAAAGATATTACGCCCATTGAAGCTCGAATTGGATTTGCAGTAAAAACGAACAAAGACAGCTTTATTGGAAAAGAAGTGTTAAAAGAACAGCGTGAAAGCGGGGCACCTCGTAAGCTGGTAGGAATTGAAATGATTGATAAAGGTATACCAAGACACGGTTACGAAGTATTTGCAGATGAAGAACAAATTGGATTTGTGACAACAGGTACACAGTCACCGACATTAAGGAAAAACATCGGTCTAGCACTATTGTCAGCAGAGTATACAGAGCTTGGTCAAGAAGTGGAAGTGCAGGTTCGGAAAAAACGCTTAAAAGCAAAAGTGGTTTCAACACCTTTTTATAAACGTTCAAAGTAAGCTTTGGGGAGGAATTTAACATGTTACATCGCTATTTACCAATGACAGAACAAGATCAGCAGCAAATGTTAGCAGCAATTGGTGTTTCATCTGTTGATGATTTATTTTCAGATATTCCGCAGCGCGTTCGTTTTCAAGGAGAATACAATATTAAAAAAGCGGCTTCAGAGCCTCAGCTGTTAAAAGAATTAAATAGTATGGCTGCTAAAAATGCTCATTTAAAAGACTATGCTTCTTTTTTAGGAGCAGGAGTTTACGATCATTACATGCCGGTTATTGTTGATCATGTTATTTCTCGTTCGGAATTTTATACGGCCTATACTCCGTATCAACCGGAAATTTCTCAAGGAGAACTTCAGGCCATCTTTGAATTTCAAACAATGATTTGTGAGTTAACGGGGATGGACGTGGCTAATTCTTCTATGTATGACGGAGGAACTGCTTTAGCAGAAGCCGCTATGCTCAGTGCGGGTCAAACAAAAAAGAAAAAAGTACTTGTCTCTGCGGCTGTTCACCCTGAGTCCAAAGATGTGTTAAAAACGTATGCGAAGGGTCAATACATTGAAGTGGTAGAAATCCCTTCAGCAGACGGCGTAACAGATATGATTGCATTAGAAAAAGAGATGGGGAGTGACGTGGCAGCTGTTATTGTCCAGTATCCAAATTTCTACGGACAAATCGAGCCGTTAAAAGAAATTGAAGAAATTACCCATAAAGAAAAATGCATGTTTGTGGTTTCAAGCAATCCTTTATCATTAGGTTTACTTACGCCTCCTGGAGAATTCGGAGCTGATATTGTCATTGGAGATGCACAGCCATTTGGTATTCCAAGTCAATTTGGAGGCCCGCACTGCGGATACTTTGCAACTACGTCTAAGCTTATGCGAAAAATCCCAGGACGATTAGTAGGGCAAACGGTCGATGAAAACGGTAAGCGAGGGTTTGTTTTAACCCTTCAAGCGCGTGAACAGCATATACGCCGCGATAAAGCGACGTCTAACATTTGTTCAAATCAAGCGTTAAATGCTTTAGCAGCATCAGTTGCAATGACAGCTTTAGGCAAGCAAGGTGTAAAAGAAATGGCGCTGCAAAACTTATCAAAAACGCATTATGCATATGAAGCGTTAAAGGCAAAAGGGGTAAATGTAGCATTTGAAGGACCGTTTTTTAACGAATTAGTCGTGAAGCTTCCGGTTTCGGTAACAGAAGCAAACAATCATTTATTAGCATCAAAAATAATTGGCGGTTATGATCTTAGCCGTGATAACCAAGCGCTTGAAAATCACATGCTGCTTGCTTTTACAGAGCTCCGTACAAAAGAGGAAATTGACCAACTTGTAAATGAATTGGGGGATCTTCATGCTTAATCAAAATCAATCACTTATTTTTGAAAGCAGTAAAGAAGGGCGAATCGGCTATTCATTGCCAGAGTTAGATGTGCCGCAAGTAAATGCTGAAGAACTGCTTGGGAAAGCGTATGTGCGTACCAAAGCTCCTGAGCTTCCTGAAGTATCAGAACTCGATATTATGCGTCATTACACCGCGCTTTCAAAACGAAATCACGGGGTAGACTCAGGGTTTTATCCGCTTGGTTCATGTACGATGAAATATAATCCAAAAGTGAATGAACAAGCAGCACGCATTGCTGGGTTTGCGCATATTCATCCGCTTCAAGATGAGCAAACGGTTCAAGGTGCTCTCGAACTTTTATATGATTTACAAGAGCATTTAACAGAAATTACAGGAATGGATGAAGTAACACTTCAGCCAGCAGCAGGTGCTCACGGCGAGTGGACCGGGCTTATGATGATTCGTGCCTATCATGAAGCAAATGGTGAGACGCAGCGAACAAAAGTCATTGTTCCAGACTCAGCTCACGGAACGAACCCGGCTTCGGCAACAGTTGCGGGATTTGAAACGGTAACGGTAAAATCAAACGAACATGGTTTAGTGGACTTAGAGGATTTACGCCGCGTAGTAGGAGAAGATACAGCCGCTTTAATGTTAACAAACCCAAATACGCTGGGATTATTTGAAGAAGATATTTTAGAAATGGCTGAAATTGTTCACGCAGCAGGTGGAAAGCTTTATTATGATGGTGCAAATTTAAACGCAGTATTAAGTAAAGCCCGTCCTGGAGATATGGGGTTTGACGTTGTTCATTTAAATCTTCATAAAACGTTTACAGGCCCTCATGGAGGAGGCGGTCCTGGCTCTGGTCCGGTAGGGGTAAAAGCAGATTTAATTCCGTATTTGCCTAAACCAGTGCTTGTGAAAACAGAACAAGGCTATCACTTTGACTATAACCGTCCTCAGTCAATTGGACGTGTAAAGCCGTTTTACGGCAACTTCGGTATTAACGTTCGCGCTTATACGTATATTCGTTCAATGGGTCCAGACGGCTTAAAAGCGGTGACGGAAAACGCTGTGCTAAATGCCAACTATATGATGCGTCGTTTAGCAGAACACTATGAGCTTCCGTTTGACCGTCACTGTAAGCACGAATTTGTTTTATCTGGCAAACGTCAGAAAAAGCTTGGCGTGCGCACATTGGATATTGCGAAACGACTGCTTGATTTTGGCTATCATCCGCCGACTATCTACTTCCCGCTTATCGTAGAAGAGTGCATGATGATCGAACCAACGGAAACGGAGTCGAAAGAAACGCTAGATGCGTTTATCGATGCGATGATTCAAATTGCAAAAGAAGCAGAAGAAACGCCTGAAGTCGTACAGGAAGCTCCGCATACAACGGTTGTGAAGCGCCTTGATGAAACGCTGGCAGCGAGAAAGCCAGTTCTTCGCTATCAGAAAGAACAGGCTGTTCAAAACGTCTAACAAAAAACCTCGCCCAAAGGCGAGGTTTTTCTATATACATACCATTATTTTTTCTTTTTCACTTTACCGTTCCACATTTTGAAGCCGCCTTTTAAATCATAGATTTCTTGAACACCGTGGCGACGAAGCATTTGTGCTGCGCGTCCTGTGCGCATTCCGCTTTGACAATAGATGTAGACAGGCTGATCTGGACGAAATTCTTTAATGCGCATACGGAACTGTGAAAGAGGAATATTTCGTGCGCCTAAAATATGTCCGTTTTCGAATTCATTCGGTTCACGAATATCAACTAGCTGTGCCTTGCGGTAGCCGCTGCGGAATTCTTCTTCAGTTAACGTTTTCATAATGCGACGTTGGACAAAGAACATAACGACAGAGTATATGATGATTACTCCAAGTAAAATGAGTACTGCTGTAATTGCTGACATGCTGATTCTTCCTTTCTTCGACAAAATCCATACTCTTATTATATAAGTGAATGAAATTAGAAGTAAAGCGATTTTGCCTTGAATCTAGCGGATTTCTTCCCGAAAATGAAAAAACTACCACATTTGAATTCACAGTTTTATGTTGCTCTTTGCTTTTCCTTAGCTCAATCTTTTGGTAGACTAAAAAACGGATTTATTTTTTATATTACATATAGCTGAGGATGAGGTAGATGAAAGCAAAGTGGAGATTTATTGATTCCAACAACCGTTCGCCTTATTACAATATGGCGTTAGATGAAGCGTTATTAGAATGGCATAGTAAAGGAGAAATTCCACCTACGATTCGTTTTTATGGATGGAACCCTCCAACGCTGTCAATCGGTTATTTTCAAAAAGCTGAAAAAGAAATTAACTTTGATAAAGTAAAAGAATTAGGATTAGGCTTTGTAAGACGTCCAACGGGCGGCAGGGGCGTGCTTCACGATGAAGAGCTTACTTACAGCGTAATTGTATCTGAAGAGTATCCTAACATGCCCAAGACAGTTACAGAAGCATATCGCGTAATCTCTGAAGGTTTACTGGAAGGATTTCGTTCGTTAGGGCTCGAGGCTTATTTTGCTATTCCTCGTTCAGAAGAAGAAAAAAATAGCTTAAAAAACCCTCGTTCGTCCGTGTGCTTTGATGCTCCTTCTTGGTATGAACTAGTTGTAGAGGGCCGCAAGATTGCTGGAAGTGCCCAAACTAGACAAAAAGGAGTTATTCTACAGCACGGCTCTATTCTGTTAGAGATTGACGAAGATAAATTATTCAGCGTGTTTAATTATCCAAATGATCGCGTGAAAGAAAGAATGCAGCGCGCATTTCGTTCTAAAGCGGTAGCCATTAATGCAATTGCGGGCCGCAAAATCTCTATTGAAGAAGCAAAAGAAGCGTTTTATAAAGGGTTTGCTTCTGCTCTTGATATCGATTTAGAACCGTATACACTGTCTGAAGAAGAGGAAGCATATGTAGAAGAACTAGCGCGTACAAAGTACGGATCGGATGAATGGAACTTTAAGCGCTAAACGGATGCCCATGGGAAATAGATAAAAGTGCAACTTCTTATAAGTTGCACTTTTTATTGGAATTTTTAGAAACAATGCTTGGCTAATAGAATACATAGGGAAGAAAAGTCAAACACTTTTTTTACAAAAAAAAAAATATTTCACTTGACACCCTTCTATATGTAGATGTTTAGAGAAGTGCCAAATACTATATATTGAATTCGTCCAAGCCGTGTGGTAAGTTATTGATAGTTGATTGAAAAACTCTATTTCCTTTAAAAGGAAATAGAGTTAATAAATTTATAGATGTTCGATAGGTAAGGAGTTGTGAGAATGACTGTTTTGTTAAATCAAAAAGTGAATATGAATGTTGAAAAGCTCAATTCAGATATTGAACGCTTTCCGCAAGTACATCCGATTACACCGGATATGAAGTTGACTCATAAAGGTGTTTCAAGATTGGTAATGTTAGACCGCTATGCGTTTAAAGATACGGGAAAATTAACGTTATCAGAAGGAGATTTTGTTGTTCTAACTGTAAAGGAAGATCCAAAATTTCCAGCACGAGGACTTGGCTATGTGGAAAGCATTAATTTTGAGCAAAAAACCGCTGTTGTCAAGGTAGAAGATGAGTTTAGAGGAGCTTTATCGCCTGAAGAAGCAGAAAACGGATTAATCACTCGTTCTTTAGATGTCATTGAAAAACCTCTAGAAGTCTTCTACGAGCAAATTGCAAAACGTAATGCAACAGGTTTAGCTTCTGTGGAAAAAACAGAAGAAAAGCGCAAAGAGTGGTTTGAAAAGTTCTATCAAGAGCTTGTTCAGCTAAACTTTGTACCAGCTGGCCGCGTTCTTTACGGTGCAGGTGCTGATACGGACGTAACGTACTTCAACTGTTATGTAATGCCTTATGTAAAAGATTCACGTGAAGGTATTTCAGAACACCGCAAACAAGTAATGGAAATCATGAGCCGTGGAGGCGGTGTTGGAACGAATGGTTCAACTCTTCGCCCCCGCAACACGCTGGCTCGCGGTGTAAACGGCAAATCATCTGGTTCGGTTTCATGGTTAGATGATATTGCTAAACTGACGCATCTTGTTGAGCAAGGTGGGTCACGTCGTTAACAAACCGGCGACGTAATCTCGTGAATTGCTGGAACACCCTTAGAGCTTTCTTCACCACAACGTGATCGGCAACGATGAGCGTGATGGTTAGAAAAGAGGAAAGATTGGGCAATCAGCAGCCAAGTGTCTTTGGAAACGAAGATAAAGGTTCAACGACTATTGAAACTTCCTAAAAGTTCTAATGTAATAAAACTTTAGTGAATAAAGTAGATGTTATGATGGAAGCAAAGGAAGGAGTAAACCATAGCAAACGGCAACGTCGCTATGGGGCACGAGACAAAGGAATTTTCTTCTTTGATGATATAGTCTGATCTTACATGAAAGTGTAAGAGTACGGCAGAAATGACCGTACCCTTCTTAACGAAGAGTAACAAATTGGGGGCCCAAATGATCATGCTTGCCGACTGGCATCCTGACATTGTAGAATTTATTATTTCTAAAATGCAAAACCCTCGCATTTTACGTTTCTTAATTGAAAACACAAATGACGAAATGATTAAAAAACATGCGCAAGATAAATTGAAGTTCACGCCGCTAACAGAGTCTGAAGAAGCGATGTACCAAGGAATCATTAACTATAAACAAATTCCTGGTCTTGGTGGGTTCAGTGAAAAAATCATCAAAGATGCAGAAGAAAAGCTGCAAACAGGCGGAACGTACAGCGTTCATAACTCAGAGTTTTTAACAGGAGCAAACATTTCTGTATGCTTAACAAAAGATTTTATGGATGCTGTTGAAAACGACGGAGAATACGAACTTCGCTTCCCAGACGTAGAAAGCTATTCAAAAGAAGAAATGGCTAACTACAATGAAAACTGGCACGAAGTAGGCGATGTGCGCGAATGGGCAAAACAAGGAAACAAAGTTCGTACGTATCGTACTATCCGTGCAAAAGAGCTATGGAACTTAATTAATATTTGTGCAACGTACTCAGCTGAACCAGGCATTTTCTTCTTTGACAATGCTAATGATATGACAAATGCTCAAGCATATGGTCAGCACGTTGTTGCAACAAATCCATGTGGTGAACAACCACTTGCACCATTCTCTGTCTGCAACTTAGCTGCTGTTAACCTAGCGCAAATGGCAGATAAAGAAACGAAAACTGTTAACTTTGAAAAGTTACGTCAAACGGTTGAAACAGGCGTTAGAATGCAAGATAACGTTATTGATGCAACTCCTTATTTCTTAGAAGAAAACCAAAAGCAAGCGCTTGGCGAACGCCGCGTTGGCCTTGGTGTAATGGGTCTTCACGATCTTCTTATTTATTGTGAAACAGAGTACGGCTCTGACAAAGGCAATGAGTTAGTAGATAAAGTGTTTGAAACAATTGCAACGACGGCTTACCGCGCGTCTGTAGAGCTTGGAAAAGAAAAAGGAAGCTTCCCGTTCTTAGTGGGCGAAACAGATGCTGAAACGGCTTCTTTACGTGAAGCATTCACAAATACAGGCTTCATGAAAAAAATGCCTGAAGATATTCGTGAAAACATTAAAGAGAACGGTATCCGAAACTCTCATTTATTAACAGTAGCGCCAACAGGCAGTACTGGAACAATGGTTGGAGTATCAACGGGTCTTGAACCTTATTTCTCATTCTCATACTTCCGAAGCGGCCGTTTAGGTAAATTTATTGAAGTAAAAGCTGATATCGTTCAAGAGTATTTAGATCAGCATCCAGAAGCAGATCCAAACAACCTTCCTGAATGGTTCATTTCAGCTATGGAACTTGCCCCACAAGCTCACGCGGATGTGCAATGTGTGATTCAGCGCTGGATTGACAGTTCAATTAGTAAAACAGTAAACGCTCCTCGCGGTTACACAGTAGAGCAAGTTCAAAAAGTGTACGAGCGTCTGTATAAAGGCGGAGCAAAAGGCGGTACGGTGTATGTAGACGGCAGCCGTGATGCACAAGTCTTAACGCTAAAAGCAGAAGAAAATACGTTTGATGAAGAAATTGAAGCGCCAAAAGAAGAAACGAAACCGCACGTTGTGTTAGTTGATACAATTAATGAAATTCGTTCAACTGATGTAACAATCGGTTCTGAAGTAGGTAATACGTGTCCGGTTTGCCGTCAAGGAACGGTAGAAGAAATGGGCGGATGCAACACATGTACAAACTGTGGTGCACAGCTGAAATGCGGCCTTTAATTTTGAACATGATTGACTAGTAAAAGCTGACTCAAACGAGTCAGCTTTTATTATGTATAAAAATGGGGCATAAATAAGAAGCGGGATCGAACGGTCCTTGTATTTGAATAAGCATTGTAGTATGATTTTAATTGAATGTCTTTTATCCAGTTTTATCTTATGACATCGCTTTATTTACACGTTTTTTTCACATAGATTATCAAACATGAACACGATATCACTATAAGAAACAGACATTTATGACTTATTATTAGCAATACATAATATTAATTGGGGGAGATTTCATGCCTACACCGAGTATGGAAGATTATATTGAACAAATATATATGCTAATTGAAGATAAAGGATACGCTCGAGTGTCTGATATTGCTGATGCATTGGCGGTTCACCCCTCATCTGTAACGAAGATGGTTCAAAAGCTAGACAAAGATGAGTACTTAATTTATGAAAAATATCGAGGCCTTGTTTTAACAGCTAAGGGGCAGAAGATTGGAAAACGTCTTGTTTATCGCCACGAGCTTTTAGAGCAGCTGCTGCGCATCATTGGCGTAGATGAGAAAAATATTTATGATGACGTAGAAGGAATTGAACATCATTTAAGCTGGAATTCCATTGATCGAATTGGAGATTTGGTTCAATACTTTGAAGAAAATCATAACCGTATTCAAGATCTTCGCAATGTACAAAAACAAAATGAAGAAGAGCAGAAATTATAAGAAAAAAGCAGCGGCCAATAGCGTCACTGCTTTTTTTCTTTTTATCATAACTTGTTGCTGAGTCGACTACAAATGTAGAGTGGGTAGTTTGGAGGAGAGGCTGTGTACGTCGACGGAGTGTTTTCAGGTGGCGGTATTAAAGGGCTTGCACTGATTGGCGCGTTACAAGCTCTAGAAGAAAAAGGCTTGATCTTTCGGCGGTTAGCCGGAACGAGTGCGGGTTCCATTATTTGTGCATTTGTAGCAGCCGGTTATACAAGTGAAGAAATTGTTGAAATGATGAATGAAATTGAGTTATCGTCTTTTTTAGATCAAAGAATGTCTTTTTTACCATCAAGCTTGACAAAGTGGCTGTTTTTATATTGGAAAATGGGATTGTATAAAGGAGAAAGGCTTGAAAAGTGGATTGCTGAGAAATTGCGGAGCAGAGGAATTCGTACATTTGCTGATTTGCCTGATCAGTCGCTACGTATTATTGCGTCAGATTTGACCAACAGTACGATGCTTGTTCTTCCGGATGATTTGCCTAAATATCAAATCGACCCGAATCGCTTTTCTGTAGCAAGAGCCGTTCGAATGAGCTGCAGCATTCCATATTTTTTTGAGCCGGTTAAATTAAAATCTACCCCAAGCAGTTTAATAGTCGACGGGGGCGTGTTAAGCAACTTTCCAATTTTTCTGTTTGATGATGATAAAAGTCTTAAGAAGCGACCGGTAATTGGTGTGAAGCTGAGCCCGAAGGACGAAGAAAGGGAACGGAATAAAATTAAAAATGCCGTTGGTTTATTCAGCGCGCTTTTTGAGACGATGAAAGATGCGCACGATGCAAGACATATTTCAAAACGTCACGAAAAAAATATTATCTTTTTACCTGTTAATCAAGTTTTTGCGACAGAATTTACCCTCACAGAAGAACGGAAGGAAGAGCTGATTGCGTTTGGAAAAAAGCGTACAAGGGCATTTTTGAAAAAATGGTGCTATTAAAAAAACAAGGAGGCTTTTCTCCTTGTTTTTTTAAAAGAATGCTCTATTTTTCTTTTTTCCTTTTTTACCTTCGATGACGGTCAAGTGTGAGTTGTTTTTCTTTTTCTTTAGCGGTTTCGTTGATTTGGATACCGGGCGCTTATTTGAGCTTCGGTACGTATGCATATCAACTTTGTTGCTTCCTCGCTCTTTTTCTTTTTGACGCAGTTTTGATTGTTTTACTGCGCGCACATAGCCTCTATCTTGACCTTTTGTCTGAGAAGGGCGGAGAATAAACCGATAAACTAAGTAAAACAAAATGATAAATAGAAAAATATAACCTGCTTGACGTAATAAAACAGCTGGATCTGTAATCAACGTAAATGCAAAGCCAATGACTCCTAACCCGATTAGACCATATACAAGTGGTTTCACGAATGGACGTCTCATTTTGTTCACCTCCTAAAATAGTAAAAAAAGAAAGCAAAACGGTGTGGATTAGACAACTTGTTCGTCAGTGGTAGAAGAACGTTCATTTTCAACGCGTAAAAGTTCTTTAAATGAAGCAATCGCAACTTCAACTTGATCATCTTTTGGTTCTTTGGTTGTTAAAAGCTGAAGCCATAAACCGGGATAACCTAAAAAGCGAAGAAGAGGGACATGACGAACTTTATTGGTTAACTGTAACACTTCAAATGATAAACCAAGGACAACTGGGATTAATGCAAGGCGATCCACAATTCGTAACCAAAGAGGATCCGTTGGAACGAGTAGGTAGACAAACATTCCTACAACTACGGTAAAGAGGATAAAGCTACTTCCGCAGCGATAATGAAGTCGAGATTGTGCTTGCACGGCTTCTACCGTAAGTTCAGCATTGTTTTCATATGCATTAATGACCTTGTGTTCTGCTCCATGATATTGAAACACCCGTTTAATAAGTGGCGTTTGTGAAATCACATAAATATAGCCAAGGAGCAATAATAGTTTAAATACTCCTTCAATAAAAACCTGAGCTACACTTGAAGTGAAAACAGGACGTGTCAATTGTGCTAAAAACACAGGAATCAATGTAAATAGTACTTTCCCGAAAAGAAAGGATATTACACCAATAGTTGCAACGCCAAATATTAAAGATAGTTTTGATTCTTTTTTCTCTTTTTGTTGTTCTTCTGCTACTTGAGCATCATCTTCTGGATTCACGTCATAGCGTTCAGAGGAAAAGTTCAAGTGCTGCGTACCGTTTGCACTGGCTTCAACAATAGCAGCAATTCCTCGTAAAAAAGGAATTTTTTTAAAAGCAGTGAGTACGGAATTTGATTTTCTTTTTGAATGAAAATAATCAATAGATTGATCTTTGCGGCGAATAGCCGTCACCATCATACGTTTGCCGCCGAACATGACGCCTTCTATAACGGCTTGACCACCATACGCAGGTTTTTGTAATTTAGACATTTCAGGCACCAACCTAACTTAACTAGACTAGACTTCTTAGTATTTTATATTCTACAGCAAAATCAAATAAACCTCTAGGCGGATGCATGTTATCTAGTTTAGCCAATATTTTTCATCTCCACACCCTTGTTATGAATTTTTTTCCTTTCACTTATAAAATTTGTTTATGAAACTCTGTGCGAAGTAGTTTTAAAATGTCTCTTTGATATCAGGCTCCCTTCTTGCGTATAGGAAGAGTAATAAACGTAAAAACTTAGAAATGAGTCAGTAGGAAATGAGAAAAAAGTTCATACTACATCAAGAGGTGATTAATATGTCAGAACCTAAAGAACAGCATGAAAAAAAACAGGATAACCACCCTACGCATAAACAGGAAATGTCTTTTTTATTTAAAGCCATCTTTATTTCCTTTTTTGGAGGGATTTTCTGGAGCTTTATTGGCTATTTAAATTATCTGTTCAGCTTTAGTGTTATCAATCCAAATATGCTTTTAGATCCTTGGGCATTAGGTGATTGGAAGGACAAAGGAATAGGTGTTATCGTCAGTATTTTTCTTATAGGGGTATTATCTATTGTTGTCGGGTTGTTATACTACGTCCTATTAAAGAAGTTTAAAACGATTTGGATAGGTTTTGCTTACGGCTTATTATGGTGGGCAATTGTATTCGTTGTTTTGAATCCGCTCTTTCCTAACTTAAAAACAATTGGAGAGCTTCCAGCTAACACGATTATTTCATCCCTCTGTATTTATATTTTATATGGTGTATTCATCGGATATTCCATTTCTTTTGAAGCTGCAGAGCTTCAAACAAAAGATGAATCTACAGATTTTCAAACGGCGAATAAGTAGTGTGAATGTTCCAACGTATGCTAATATATTCTATATAATGATTTAAAAAGAAAAATAAAGTGCAAATTCACATGAGTGAGCTGCATAAAGGGTTCGTAGTAGGGGAGAGTGTTGAATTAAGATGAATAAGATTTTAGTAATAAACGGTCCTAATTTAAATCGTTTAGGCGTACGTGAACCAGCGGTATATGGGACAGATAATCTTCAAAACCTTGAAGAGAAACTTCAGCGAGCAGGCAGAGACCATGGGATAGAAGTTGAGTGCGTACAGTCTAATCACGAAGGTGTAATTATCGACTGGATTCATGAAGCGGATGAGAAATTTGATGGGATTATGATCAATCCTGGTGCTTTTACTCACTACAGTTATGCCATTCGAGATGCGATTGCTAGTATATCTGTTCCTGTTATTGAAGTGCATATTTCGAACGTACATAAGCGTGAAGAGTTTCGCCACCATTCGGTGACGGCACCTGTTACACATGGTCAAATTGTCGGGTTAGGTTTATATGGATATGAGCTTGCCCTGCAGGCACTTTTACAATTAAGGGGGAAATAAAATGAAAATCGAAAAACTACGCGAACAGTTTTCAAAATTGAATGTGGACGGTGTTGTAATTACAAGTGAATATAACAGGCGCTATATGACCAATTTCACAGGATCTGCTGGTGTCGTTATTATTTCTGAAGACAAAGCGGCATTTGTAACAGATTTTCGTTATGTTGACCAAGCAACTAGTCAAACAGAAGGTTTTGATATCGTTCAGCACAAGGGTCCTATTGTAGAAGAAGTAGCGAATGTAGTGAAACAATTTGGAATTAAAAAGCTTGGTTTTGAACAGAATTATGTTACATATGGACAGCATCAATTATTTGATAAGCATATCGGCGCGGAACTTGTTCCAATCTCGCAGGCAATCGAAAACTTACGCTTGATAAAGAGTGACTCAGAGATTAAGATATTAAAGGAAGCTGCAAAAATAGCAGATGCAGCATATGAACATATTTTAACCTTTGTTCGTCCTGGTTTAACAGAGCTTCAAGTATCTAATGAACTGGAGTTCTTTATGAGAAAACAAGGCGCAACATCTTCATCTTTTGATACAATTGTTGCTTCAGGGCATCGCGGGGCTTTACCCCATGGTGTTGCTTCTGACAAAGTCATTGAAAAAGGCGAACTTGTAACGCTTGATTTTGGCGCATACTATAATGGTTACTGTTCAGATATCACACGAACATTTGCCGTCGGTGAAGTAAGTGATAAGCTAAAAGAAATTTATAATGTCGTACTGCAAGCGCAGCTTAACGGAATGAGCGGCATCAAAGCAGGTATGACGGGTAAAGAAGCAGATGCGCTAACGCGTGATTATATTACAGAACACGGATACGGCCAGTATTTTGGACATTCGACCGGTCACGGCGTAGGGTTAGAAGTACATGAAGGCCCATCACTTTCTGTGAAATCTACAGATGTACTGCAGCCAGGTATGATTGTAACCGTTGAACCAGGTATTTACATACCAGACTTAGGGGGCGTGCGTATTGAAGATGATACGATCGTCACAGCAGAAGGTAATGAGGCATTATCGCACTCATCAAAAGAGTTCATTATTTTATAAAATATAGGAGGATTTCTTCATGATTTCAGTAAATGATTTTCGTACAGGTTTGACAGTAGAAGTAGACGGAGGTATTTGGCGTGTAATGGATTTCCAACACGTAAAGCCTGGTAAAGGCGCTGCATTCGTTCGCTCAAAACTACGTAACCTTCGTACAGGAGCTGTGCAAGAAAAAACGTTCCGTGCAGGTGAAAAAGTAGGGAAAGCCCAAATTGATAACCGTAAAATGCAATATCTATATGCAAGCGGCGATCAGCACGTATTCATGGACAACCAGTCTTATGAGCAATTAGAGCTTCCTGCAAGTGCAATTGAATATGAGCTAAAATTCTTAAAAGAAAATATGGAAGTAGCAATTATGATGTACCAAGGTGAGACATTAGGTGTTGAACTTCCAAACACAGTTGAGCTTAAAGTAACAGAAACTGAACCTGGTATTAAAGGTGACACAGCTTCTGGCGGTACAAAACCGGCAACTGTGGAAACTGGCTTAACAGTAAACGTTCCGTTCTTCGTAAACGAAGGCGACGTATTAATTATCAACACAACAGACAGCAGCTACGTATCACGCGCGTAATTGGATCGTGTAAGCAAGCTGCAAACATACAAAAAAGGCAGAGAATCATTCTCTGCCTTTTTTGTATGTTTTTTTGTGCTAACTCTTCCTTATTTTGCATAGGTTGTACTAAACAAAGCAGAGGTATAGGAGGGGCTTATGAAGCAGTGGTTGGATCATTTAAACGGTACGGTATTAACGATGGCGTGCCTTCGATTTATTTCTTCATTTATTGAGTTTATTGCCGCTATTTTAATTGTCACAAACAATGATGTGAAAAAAGCGTTAATGATTAATGGAATGTTAGCGCTTGTTGGTCCGATTGTAATGGTGAGTTCTTTTACCATAGGTTTAGTGTCCGTAGCCGATCAATTATCTTTTGGGAAATTAATCATGATTGTAGTAGGAGTGCTCTTCATTTTAATCGGTGTTTTTAAATAAAAGGTAGGCATAAAATGGTCAAGCTTATAATACATTGAAGTGAGTTCAAATATGAGGGGATGAATATGTTAAACGAAATACTTGCAATCTTTCCGCCTAATTTAAAAAAGACTGTTGAATTTTATGTCACAAACCATTCTCATCTACTAGAAGAAATTCGAGTGCGCATAGGAAGACCTGTCGAATTTACAATCAACAATCAGCCATATTTCGAATCGTATCTTCCAAGTGCAGAAGATGCTTTATTTATCTTAAATAAATTAAGCCAGTTTTCGATTTATATGATTGAAGAAGAATTGAAAAAAGGATATGTCACCATTGAAGGCGGGCACCGGGTTGGGCTAGCGGGAAAAGTTGTAACGGAAAATGGACAGGTTCGTGTGATTCGAGATGTATCATCCTTTAATATCCGGATTGCTAAACAAAAGATTGGTATTTCGAATCAGCTTATTCCTTTTTTATACAATCGCTATTGGCAAAGTACGGTCATTATAGGACCTCCTCAAACAGGAAAAACAACCATGATTCGCGATTTAGCCAGAGTAATAAGTACAGGCATAGAGCGCTCTAAGATTCCTCCGTTTAAAGTCGGAATTGTAGATGAACGATCAGAAATTGCTGGGGCTGTTAAAGGGGTTCCTCAGCATACATTCGGATCTAGAATGGATTTATTAGACAGCTGTCCGAAAGCTGAAGGCATGATGATGATGATTCGCTCCATGAGCCCCGATGTGCTGATCGTGGATGAAGTGGGAAGTGAAGAAGATTGTAAGGCCGTACTTGAAGCGGTTAATGCTGGCGTTCGTGTCATTATGACTGTTCATGGCTATGACATTGACGATTTAATGAAGCGTCCCACTTTGCAAGCTTTAATGAAACTTCACGTATTCAAAAGGTATGTTGTGCTATCGAACAGCCGAGGTCCTGGAACACTTGAGGCTATCTACGATGAGCACTATAATTCCATGAAAACGTCCGCTGAAAAGTCGCTTATTGAAAATAGTAAAGGGTGATGGTGTATGAAACTGTTTGGTGCCATCTTTATCTTATTTGCTTCCACTTACACAGGATTTGAGTTTGCAAAGCAGCTTAGTGCAAGACCTAGGCAGCTCAGGCAATTAAAAACGGCTCTGAGGTCGTTAGAAGCAGAAATTATGTACAGCAATCGGCCTCTTCAAGAAGTTGCTCATTTGTTATCTCTACAGCTTCCTAATCCTTTGGCTTCTTTATTTAATGAGTTTTCTATGAAATTAAAAGAAGGTACTGAAAGTGTCAAGGAAGCTTGGGAAAAGACGTTGGACCAATTTTGGAAACAAACCGCACTTAAAACGGGAGAACTAGAAATCTTAAAACAATTTGGTGAAACGCTTGGTCAGCATGATCGTTATTCGCAGCAAAAGCATATCTTACTGACGCTGAATCATCTTGAACGCGAAGAACAAGATGCAGTTGATAAGCAGAATCGCTATGAAAAAATGGTTAAAAGTTTAGGCTTTCTATCTGGATTGCTACTGGTCATTCTATTGATGTAGCGATAGAGGAGGATTGAATGTGGGAATTGATATGAACACCATTTTTCAGATTGCTGGGATTGGTATCGTCGTAGCTTTTTTAGTCACCGTACTCGAACAGATGGGAAAAAAAGATTACGCGAACTGGGTTACCCTCATCGGTTTTATTTATATTTTATTTATGGTTGCTTCGATTGTAGAGGACTTATTTCAAAAAATCAAATCGGTTTTTTTATTTCAAGGGTAGAGGGGTGAGTTGCCATTGAAATGCTTCAAATTGTGGGCTTAGGGTTAGTAGCTACGTTTTTGGCTCTTATTTTAAAAGAACATAAATCACCTATTGCTTTTTTACTTGTTGTATTCGTGGGATCCGTGATCTTTCTGTTTTTAATTGATCAAATCTACGAAATTATTAAGATGGTCGAGCGGCTGTCGATTAATGCCCACGTTAACATGATTTATGTGGAAACCATTTTGAAAATTATTGGTATCGCCTATATCGCCGAATTTGGTGCTCAAATTACGAAAGATGCAGGGCAAGGTGCCATTGCTTCTAAAATTGAATTAGGTGGAAAAGTGCTGATTCTCTCCATGGCAATTCCTATTTTAACGGTCATTATTGAAACGATTATTTCAATGCTGCCCAATTAATTTTACTTAATATGAGGTGACGAAATGAAGCGGTGGACGTTTAAAGTGAATATACTCGCTCTTCTTTTGTTCCTCTTTTTTTTCTTTCCAGAAAATGTACAAGCTTCCGAACCCCCGAAGCAGCAAGAACTTGTCAATGAACAAATTGATAAGCTCGGTATCGATGAAGTCAAACAGTTTTGGGACGATATTATTACCCAATACGGCGGCTTTTTACCCGAGAGTCAGAAGGGAAGTTTAGTCGATTTTTTAAAAGGAGAAAAAGAGTTCTCTCTTAAAGAATGGCTAGGAGGTCTTGTAAAGTTTTTATTTCATGAAGTATTAGCGAATGGAAAACTCCTCGGTACACTCATTATGCTAACGGTTTTTAGCGTGTTTTTACAAACGCTCCAAAGTGCGTTTAATCAGCAAACCGTAAGTAAAGTAGCGTATGCGCTTGTATATATGGTTTTGATCATCATTGCTCTTAATAGTTTTCAAATTGCTATCTCTTATGCAACGGGAGCGATTGAGACCATGACCAAATTCATTTTAGCTCTGGTGCCGCTGCTGCTTGCCTTAATGGCATCATCAGGAGGAGTTGTATCGGCAGCCTTTTTTCATCCGATGATTTTGTTTTTAATGAACACAAGCGGTTTGCTTATTCAATACGTAGTGATGCCGCTGCTTTTTCTTTCAGCACTGCTTAGCATTGTGAGTACGATTTCAGATGAATATAAGGTTACACAGCTTGCGCAGCTGTTGAGAAATATAAGCATTGGCGTGCTCGGAATATTCCTAACTGTTTTTTTAGGAGTGCTGTCCGTTCAAGGGGCTACCTCAGCTGTTGCCGACGGTATTACAATTCGAACGGCAAAGTTTGTCACAGGGAACTTTATACCTGTTGTAGGGCGTGTGTTCACAGATGCGGCTGATACAGTCATCAGTGCCTCGCTTCTATTAAAGAATTCAGTAGGGATTGCTGGAGTAGCAGTCTTACTGTTAATCGTCGCGTTTCCGGCTATTAAAGTGTTAACGCTTGCTTTTATCTATAAGCTAGCAGCAGCTCTTCTTCAACCCATTGGAGGAGGACCGGTTATTTCCTGCTTGAGCATTATCAGTAAAAGCGTCATCTATATTTTTGCGGCGCTTGCGGTTGTCTCGCTTATGTTTTTCTTATGTTTAACGGTCATCATTACAGCGAGCAACGTCACAATGATGGTGAGGTGAAGAAATTGCAGGCCTTAACGACGTGGATTACTAATATCGTTCTTTTTATCTTATTAGCTACCATTATTAATTTACTATTGCCCAATTCTAGTTTTCAAAAATATACAAAGCTGGTGGTTGGACTTCTTTTAATGTTGATTATTATTACACCCGTTTTTCAAATTTTCAAAGTGGATGTTAATCAAATGCTGAAATCACTTAGCTTATCATCTATTCGATCCGATCAGCAGGTAGAAAATTCAATAGAAAATCAGAAAAAAGAAATACAAGCTTCACAACGTGCATATATTTTAGAACAAATGGCTGTCCAAATGGAGGCAGATGTAAAAGAGGAGTTGATGGATCAGTATGGTGTAGCAATTGATCGAATTCACATTGAAACAAAAAAGCCGAACGACGAACCTACCGCTGATAATATTAAATCCATTTCAGTTGCCGTAAGTAAAAAAGCATCGGATGATTCCGAGGTTGTTTCAGCTGTGAAAGTTATTTCTATTGATACCTCCACACCGATCGAAACAAACAAACCAACAGAATCCAAGAAATTATCCAACTATTTAGCAGCAAAATGGGATGTAAAACAAGGCCAAGTTGTTGTGAATATGGAGGAGGGAGACACGAAATGAGTCAAAAGCCAGAAAAAGGTGACCCATCATTTTTTCAGCGGTTCTTTTCACTTAAACAGTCATCAACTACGAAGAAACCTTCAAAGTTAATGTATATAGGCATTTTACTAGCTGCAGGCGTTATCTTTATGGTATTTAGCAACTCACTCACAACATCTATGAATTCAGGCGGATTACTAAAGAGTGCAAGCAAAGAAACCAGCGCACCACCGGTATCACAGGATGTTCCCGCTTTTAGCTCTAAAAAGACAACAACAATGACAGGCTATGAAGAGCGGTATGAGGAAGAATTGAAAGATATTTTGGATCAAGTTAGAGGCGTAAGTAAGGTAAAAGTAATTGTGAACCTAGATGCAACAGAATCCAAAATATATGAAAAAAACAGCGTCACAAAATCGCAAACGACCAACGAAACAGACCGTGAAGGAGGGACTCGTAAAGTTGAAGATTCCTCAACAGACGAACAGCTGGTCATTGTAAGAAGTGGAGAACAAGAAAAGCCTGTTGTAGTTAAAACCGAAAAGCCAAAAGTAAGAGGCGTGTTAGTTGTCGCTAAAGGAGCTGATAATATCGAGGTAAAGAAATCTATTATTGAAGCCGTGACAAGAGCGCTCGATATACCAAGTCATAGAGTAGCAGTATTAGCGAAAAAAGGATGAGGGGGAAATGAATATGTTATTAAAAAAGCAAACGGTTTGGTTATTAACAATGTTAAGTTTAGTTGTTGTGTTATCGGTGTATTATATGACAACGCCAGAAAATCCTCAGAGTAATGTTGCGCTAGTAGACAATGAAAAACAGAGCGAAAAGCAGGCTGATGACAAGGCTCCTGCAGAAGATACAAAACAACAGACAGATGAGAAATCAGGAACAAAAGAAGATTCAAAAACTGAAGGTTCAGCAGGAAATGTAAAGAAGGAAACGGCTAAAAATGCAAAAGAATCAGCGGTTGTATCAAGCACAGATAGCGACGAGCTATTTACGGCTCTTCGTTTGGAATTAAATGATGAAAGAAGTCAATTAAAAGAAGAGTATCAAGAAGTAGCTGCATCAAAAAATGTGACGCCTGCGGAAGTAAGCAAGGCGATGGATAAAATTGATGAATTATCAAAGCTTGGGGAAAAAGAAGCCACGCTGGAAACATTAATTAAAGCAAAAGGATACAGTGACGCGCTAGTAAGAGCAGACGGAAAGCAAGTACAAATTACGGTTAAGACAGAAAAACACTCAAAAACAAAAGCAAATCAAATCATTCAGCTAGTCAAAAAAGAAATGGGTCCAAAAGAAGTAGCGGTAGAGTTTCAACCAACTAAATAAAGGGAATAAAAGAAGTGTGAAACAGCCGTAAATTGGGGTTGTTTACACTTCTTTTTTTATGAAATGACTAAAATTTAAGCGAGACGGTAAAAATTTTAACATGGCTTTCTTTTTTTACTTCGGTTATAATAGGTTTCATAATCTTATATTAGTACTAGGTGACAAACGTTTTCATAAGTGTTGTCATCTGTAAAGCTATGTTTCCATTTATAAAACGATAACGCTAAAAAGTTATTATAGAGTAAGTGGAACTTCTTTTTAATGTTTGCCAAACGAATTGAATGGCTGTAGCCATCTGTCGTATTATTAACATTGTAGAGAATTCTATTTTCATGAGGTAGGAGTGTTCAATATGTTAAAAATTCAAGAGATCCGTGAGATCATTAAACTAGTTGATCAATCATCAATCGAGGAGTTCACCTATGAGCACGAAGGCTCCAAAATCAAGATGAAGAAAAAAGACGCAATTGTTTCCAAACAAGCGCAGCAAGTAGTGGTTTCGGCACCTGAACAAGTGGCAGCACCTGCACCGCAGGCAGCAGCGGCTCCAGCGCCAGCCCCAGCAGCACAGTCTGCTCAACCAAAAGAAGAACAAGCGGCCCCAGCGGTTGATGAAAGCTTACATAAAATTACATCTCCGATGGTAGGGACTTTCTATGCGTCATCATCGCCAGAATCAGATGTATACGTGACTCCTGGAGATAAAGTACAAAAAGATTCGGTTGTATGTATCGTAGAAGCAATGAAATTATTTAATGAAATCGAAGCAGAAGTTAAAGGTGAAATCGTTGACGTATTAGTTGAAAGTGGACAACTTGTAGAATACGGTCAACCTCTTTTCTTAGTAAAGCCTGAATAAGGAGCGGTAAATATGATTAAAAAGCTATTAATTGCGAATCGAGGAGAAATTGCGGTTCGAATTATTCGAGCGTGTAAAGAGTTAGGTGTAGAATCAGTAGCTGTTCATTCTCAAGCTGATCGCGATTCTTTGCATGTACAATTAGCAGACGAAGCGTATTGTATTGGACCAACGTCATCTAAAGACAGCTATTTAAACTTTACAAACATTATGAGTGTTGCGATGCTAACGGGCTGTGACGCTATTCACCCTGGATACGGCTTTTTAGCTGAAAACGCTGATTTTGCAGAGCTATGCAGAGAGTGTAACGTTACATTTGTAGGACCAAGTCCTGAAGCCATTAACAAAATGGGAACAAAAGACGTAGCGAGAGAAACGATGCGTGAAGCGGGTGTTCCAATTGTTCCTGGTTCAACTGGAATTGTAGAGTCAGTGGAAGACGGTATGTCAATCGCTAATGATATTGGCTATCCTGTTATTATTAAAGCAACGGCAGGAGGCGGAGGAAAAGGAATCCGCGTTGCGAAAAATGAACAAGAGCTTATTAAAGGTATTACAATTACACAGCAAGAAGCTGCTACAGCTTTCGGTAACCCTGGTGTGTACATTGAAAAGTTCATTGAGGATTTCCGTCACGTTGAGATCCAAGTGTTGGCTGATTCTCATGGGAATACTGTACATTTAGGAGAGCGTGATTGCTCGATTCAACGCCGTCTTCAAAAGTTAATTGAAGAAACGCCTTCTCCAGCGTTAGACGAAAAAACGCGTGAATTAATGGGCGACGCTGCTGTTAAAGCTGCTCAAGCCGTTAATTACACAGGAGCCGGAACAGTGGAATTCATTTATGATTACCGTGAAAACAAATTTTACTTCATGGAAATGAATACGCGTATCCAAGTAGAACACCCTGTTACAGAGATGGTGACAGGAGTTGACTTAATTAAAGAACAAATCAAAGTGGCAAATGGTGAAACTTTACCGTTTACGCAAGAAGAAGTGACATTTAACGGATGGGCAATTGAGTGCCGAATCAACGCGGAAAACCCAGAGAAAAACTTTATGCCATCACCAGGTACGATTCAAATGTACTTGCCGCCAGGTGGCTACGGAGTGCGCGTAGACTCTGCTGCATACCCGGGCTATGCAATCCCGCCTTACTATGATTCAATGGTGGCTAAATTGATTGTTCATGCGCCAACTCGTGAGGAAGCTATTGAACGAATGAAGCGGGCGTTAGATGAATTTGTTATCGACGGCGTTGCAACCACTATTCCTTTTCACCAAAAACTATTAAATCATGAAAAATTTGTTAGCGGTGAATTCAACACGAAGTTTCTTGAGCTATATGACGTAATGAATTCTTAGTATAATATAAACTATAGGAGGTGCTGTACATGAATGAAAATCATGTATTAGAAATGGAAGAACACCCAAATTCTCTTGGCAAAGTAGAAATTGCTCCTGAGGTTATTGAAGTCATTGCGGGTATTGCTGCTTCTGAAGTAGAAGGCGTTTCTGCAATGAGAGGAAATTTTGCAGCTGGCGTTGTGGAGAAACTAGGAAAGAAAAACCACGGTAAAGGTGTAAAAGTGGACTTAACAGAAAACGGGATAAAAGTAGACGTATTTTGTATGATGAAGTTTGGAGTGTCTATTCCAAACGTAGCGCAACAAGTACAAGATAACATTCGTCAAGCCCTTAAAAATATGACAGCTATTGATCTCGATGAAGTAAACATTCATATCGTAGGGATTCAGTTTGATACGCAAAAAACTGATATTGAAGAAGTTGAATAAAACAAACGTTTACCTAACGGCTGTTGCTAAAATGGAATAACGTATGATTACTTGTTCCTTTTCAGCACAAGCTATGGTAAAGTGAAAAAGACTGTCTCGTCATAAAGACGGTCTTTTTCGTGTTCTACAAACTTCGTCTAAGAACAATGAAGTATCGTATCATAAACTATGCTATTATCTAGGTATACTAGTTGAAGAAGATAAATAAAGGAGCAAAAATAATGAAAAGACATACAGCACGCCAAAAAGCATTACAAGCACTATTTCAGCATGATTTAGGGCAGACCGAGCCAATGGAGGCAATCGGAAATGTTGTACAAAATGAAAAGTCTGATCAATTTTTAGAAAGTCTCGTGCTAGGTGTGGTTGAACATCAGCAAGAAATTGATGAACTTTTACGCAATCATTTAGAAAAATGGACGTTAGATCGTGTAGCTACTGTAGACCGCGTTATCCTACGTATTGCCGTATACGAAATGAAGTATGAAGAAGAAATTCCTACGAGCGTTACGTTAAATGAAGCGATTGAATTAGCGAAAACGTTCGGCGATGATCAATCAAGCAAGTTTATCAATGGCGTATTGTCTAAAGTGTTAACAACTTTATCTAAATAAAGGTTCATCTTGCCAAATCAAGTGACCAAAATGCTTCTCTCCTTTATATAAAGGGGAGAGGGTGACTGCAAAGGAGGCAAAACGATGAGTGAAGTGCGTTATCTAACCGTTACGGCTCTTACACGATACATTAAGCGCAAGTTTGATGTAGACCCTCACATGCAAGATGTATGGATTAAAGGAGAAATTTCCAACTTTAAACGTCATAGTCGGGGACATATGTATTTCACCTTGAAAGATCAAAATGCTCGTATCGCAGCCGTTATGTTTGCTGGGCATAACCGGCTGCTTAATTTTCAGCCTGAAGAAGGAATGAATGTACTCATTCGAGCTGAAATTTCGGTTTATGAACCAAGCGGAAATTATCAAATGTACGTAAAAGAAATGCAGCCTGACGGCGTTGGAAATTTATACTTAGCCTACGAACAGCTGAAAAAAAAGCTGGAAAAAGAAGGCTTATTTGATCCTGCTAGGAAACGAAAACTGCCCAAGTATCCAACAACAATAGGTGTTATTACATCTCCAACTGGAGCAGCCGTACGTGATATTATTACGACATTAAAGCGCAGATATAATGCGAACATTATTGTTATGCCCGCTCTTGTTCAAGGAGTGAATGCGGCACCGTCTATCATTAAGGCAATTGAAGAAGCAAACCGTCGTAAAGAAGCAGACGTATTAATTGTTGGCCGCGGTGGTGGGTCAATTGAAGAGCTTTGGGCTTTTAACGAAGAAAGCGTTGCTCGTGCAATTTTCACTTCTACTATTCCTGTTATTTCAGCGGTTGGACATGAAACCGATTTTACAATTGCAGATTTTGTAGCAGATCTTCGCGCTCCTACTCCAACAGGTGCTGCGGAATTAGCTGTGCCTCATATCAGTGAAATTACAGAAAGATTGACTCAGCGAAACATCCGTCTTCTTCGTTCAATGAAAGAAATGCTTCAGTCTAGTAGCCGCAGGCTTGAACGATCCCAGAAATCATATGCTTTTCGTTATCCTCAAAAGTTGGTCGAGCAAAAAGAGCAGCAGTTAGATCAGTTGATGGAGCGTTTTTATCGTGAAGGTAGAAGGTACATTGAACATAAACGGACGAACTACGAGCAGCTAACAGCCGCTTTGTTGCGCAATCACCCCGAGCATCAGTTAACGAAAGCGGCGGAGCGTCAACAGCAGCTGACGAAAATGCTGACAAAAGAGATGCAGCAGCTGCTAAAGCAAAAACAGCTTTTATTTGCAACGGCAACGTCAAAATTACATACGCTTAGTCCATTAAAAACAATGGAAAGAGGCTACAGCTTAGTATACGATAAAGAAAAAGAGTTAATTAAATCAACCAAACAAGTATCCAAAGGCGATGTGGTAAACGTTCGTTTGACCGATGGACAGTTGCAGTGTGAAGTTTCGAAAATAGAGGAGCGATGAAAAATGGCGACAAATAAAGAGTATACGTTTGAAGAGGCGATGGAGCAGTTAGAAACCATCGTAAACAAGCTAGAAGAAGGCGACGTGCCATTAGAAGAAGCAATTCAACAATTCCAAGAAGGAATGACTCTTTCAAAATTCTGTCACGATCGTCTTCAGCATATTGAAAAGCAAATGGAAACTATTTTACGTGAAGACGGAACGCTTGAGCCATTCTCGGTGCAGGAGGAAGAGTGATGGTGAATGAAATGAATTTAAAAGAGTATATTTCTTTTACAAAAGATCGAGTAGAAACACGCTTGCCTGAAGTGGTAAAAGCATTACATGCTCCGGTTAACTTAAAGGAATCCATGCTTTACTCGCTTACGGCAGGAGGAAAGCGACTTCGCCCAGTGCTGTTGTTTGCAACGCTACATGCGTTTGGAAAAGACGAGAGCATGGGATTAGAAACAGCATGTGCAGTGGAAATGATTCATACATATTCTCTCATTCACGATGATTTACCTAGCATGGATGATGACGACTTAAGAAGAGGTAAACCAACGAATCACAAGGTGTACGGCGAAGCAACGGCTATATTAGCTGGAGATGCTCTTTTAACAAATAGTTTTCAGCTCATTTCTGAAGCGGCACATCCCGAGATTACATCACATATGAAGCTTCAGCTCATTACAGAACTGGTAAAAGCAAGCGGAACAGAAGGTATGATCAGCGGACAGGTTGCGGATATGGAAGGCGAAAAAAAGCAGCTCACGCTAGATGAGCTTGAATATATTCACCTTCACAAAACGGGGAAGCTGCTAGGTTTTTGTGTAAAAGCAGGAGCTATTCTTGCAAAAGCTACGCTTCTACAGCAAGAATTATTAGAAGAATTCAGTAAGCATGTAGGGTTAGCGTTTCAAATTCAAGATGATATCTTGGATGTGGAAGGCTCTGAAGAAAAATTAGGAAAGCCAATTGGCAGTGATACAGAAAATGAAAAAACGACATATCCTTCTTTGTTAGGTATGGAAGCGGCCAAAGAAAAGTTACAGTATCATGTTGAACAAGCACTTCTCTCGTTACGTCAAGCTCAAATTAAGCACGGATTACTAGAAGAAATTTGTTTATATATAGCAAAACGTGATAGTTAATGACGATCTCTGTCAGGTTTTTTGAGTGATACAGTAAAATAAGATTGAGTCCCAATAGGGGCTATGCTATAATGATTTTACTACTGTATAAAAGCGTAGTGCATAGGTTTGAAAGACATATACAATATCTTGGTGGCCGTTATCACATTTGTGTTAGCGGCTATTTTTTCACTGTTTTCCTTTGAATATCACTGGTTTACTGATAGAATATCAAAGGTATTGTAAGTAATAAGGAAATACTAAAAATTGACTATACGTATAAAACAATAGACAATGTATTAAGGTAACTTTATAACAAGTACGAAAGTGAGTGATCCACCTTGGATCTTACAACGATAAAAAATCCTGAGTTTTTAAAGAAAATGTCAGTAACACAATTAGAAGAACTAAGTGAAGAGATTCGTCGTTTTTTAATTACAAAGCTTTCTGCAACTGGTGGTCATATAGGGCCGAATTTGGGGGTTGTTGAGTTAACGCTTGCACTCCATAAAGTGTTCGACAGCCCAAAAGATAAATTTTTATGGGACGTGGGGCATCAGTCGTATGTCCATAAAATTTTAACAGGACGAGCGGGAGAGTTTGATACAATCCGTCAATATAAAGGATTATGCGGTTTTCCAAAGCGTGACGAAAGTGAACATGATGTATGGGAAACGGGACATAGTTCTACATCTCTTTCAGCCGCAATGGGAATGGCTGCTGCAAGAGATTTGCAAAAAACAAAAGCTCATATTGTTCCCATCATTGGTGACGGAGCTTTAACAGGTGGTATGGCTCTTGAAGCGCTTAACCACATCGGGCACGAGCAAACGGATATGACCGTTATTTTAAATGACAATGAAATGTCTATCGCTCCTAACGTGGGGGCTGTACACAGTATTCTAGGACGGTTGCGCACGGCAGGCAAATACAACTGGGTAAAAGATGAGCTTGAAGTCTTGCTGAAAAAAGTGCCTGCAGTAGGCGGTAAGCTTGCGGCAACGGCAGAACGTGTAAAAGATGGTCTAAAGTATATGGTCGTGTCAGGCATGTTCTTTGAAGACCTTGGCTTTACGTATTTAGGCCCAGTTGATGGCCATAGCTATGATGATTTATTGGAAACGTTACAATATGCAAAGAAAACAAAAGGTCCGGTGCTGATTCACGTTATTACGAAAAAAGGGAAAGGCTACTTGCCGGCGGAAAGCGATAAAAGCGGAGCATGGCATGGTACAGGCCCTTACAAAATTGAATCCGGTGACTTTATTAAAGACAAAAATGTTCCGATTGCTTGGAGTAAACTAGTAAGTGATACGGTATTGAAGATGGCTAGGGAAGATGATCGCATTGTAGCTGTAACGCCAGCAATGCCTGTGGGTTCAAAACTCGAAGCATTTCAAAAAGAGTTTCCGCATCGCATGTTTGATGTTGGGATTGCAGAGCAGCATGCAACAACAATGGCAGCGGGTCTTGCAACTCAAAATATGAAGCCCTTTTTAGCTATTTATTCTACGTTTTTACAGCGTGCATACGATCAAGTGGTTCATGATATTTGCCGTCAGAAGCTAAATGTATTTATTGGGATTGATCGCGCTGGGCTAGTAGGTGCTGATGGTGAAACGCATCAAGGCGTGTTTGATATTGCATTCTTACGTCATTTGCCTAACCTTGTTATTATGATGCCAAAAGACGAGAATGAAGGCCAGCACATGGTTCACACTGCTTTGACTTATGAAGAAGGTCCGATTGCTATGCGCTATGCTAGAGGAAACGGATTAGGTGTTGAACTAGATTCGGAATTGAAAAACATTCCGATCGGTACATGGGACGTATTAAAAGAAGGTTCAGATACAACCATTTTAACGTTTGGTACAACGATTTCAATGGCGATGGATGCAGCAGCAGAACTTGAGAAGCAAGGAATCAGCGTCAAAGTGGTAAATGCTCGTTTTATTAAACCGTTGGATGAAAAAATGCTTCATGAGATTTTCCAAACTAGTAAGCCTGTGATTACGGTAGAAGAAGCGGTACTTCAAGGCGGTTTTGGAAGCGCGGTGTTAGAGTTTGCATCAGAGCACGGCTATTATGATACGCGCGTTGAACGTATGGGGATTCCAGATCGCTTTATCGAGCACGGCAGCGTAACAAAACTTTTAGAAGAAATTGGCTTAACCAAAGAAGAGATTATAAATCGAGTTAAAAAACTCGTAACACCAACACAAAAGAGGCTTGAAGTCAAGTGACAAAAAAAGAACGAGTAGATGTATTATTAGTAGAACGAGGTTTGATTGAAACAAGAGAAAAAGCAAAGCGTACAGTGATGGCAGGACTCGTTTATGCGAATGAAGTCCGTTTGGATAAGCCGGGAGAGAAAATTGAATGCGATACGCCGCTGACAATTAAAGGTGCAGTGATGCCTTACGTCAGCAGAGGCGGCTTTAAGCTTGAAAAAGCGATTAAAGAATTTAATGTCCATGTAGCGGATAAAATCATGATTGATATTGGTTCTTCTACTGGAGGCTTTACCGATTGTGCGCTTCAAAATGGAGCGAAGATGTCCTATGCGCTAGACGTAGGCTATAATCAGCTAGCTTGGAAGCTTCGTCAAGATGAACGAGTAGAAGTAATGGAACGAACCAATTTCCGTTATGTGACGCCAGCTGATTTATCAAGAGGCTTGCCTGAATTCGCTTCTATTGATGTATCATTTATTTCCTTAAGACTCATTCTTCCTGTGTTAAAAACACTTCTTGTTCCACACAGCGATGTTGTTGCGCTCGTTAAGCCACAGTTTGAGGCTGGAAGAGAGCAAGTTGGGAAAAAAGGAATCGTGCGTGATTCAAAAGTGCATGAAGAAGTTCTTCAAGGCATGGTGGATTTCTCCCTTCGTCAAGGATACGATGTATATAACATGTCGTATTCACCGATAACGGGAGGAGATGGAAATATCGAATTTCTTCTCCACTTGCGCTGGAAAGGCGAGCGTGAACTTGGTGAAAATCAAGCTCCGCTTACTGTGAGCGAAGTAGTCGAAGAAGCACATAAGACGTTAAAAGAGAAAAAGTAATAATGGCCAATGTTAAGCAAAGACTTAGCATTGGCGATTTGATTATGACTCTTTATACAAAAGGTGCATAATCAAGTTGAACACATTATGATACTTAATTAGTGAAAGACTTATAAACAACAAAACAAAAAGAAGATTACATATTAATGTGAGGTGCCAACATGAATAAAGGGCAAAGACATATTAAAATTCGTGATATTATCACGAATAATGATATTGAAACACAGGATGAATTGGTAGATATTTTAAAAAACCAAGGTTTTAATGTAACACAGGCAACAATCTCTCGTGATATTAAAGAACTGCACTTAGTCAAAGTGCCTTTGATGGACGGTCGATACAAATACAGCTTGCCTGCAGATCAGCGTTTTAATCCCTTACAAAAGTTAAAGCGCTCTCTTATGGACGCATTTGTAAAAATTGATTCAGCGGGGCATATGTTGGTGATGAAAACATTACCGGGAAATGCAAATGCGATTGGCGCATTAATTGATCATTTGGATTGGGATGAAATATTAGGAACAATTTGTGGAGACGATACATGTTTGATTATTTGCCGTACTCCTGAAGATACGCAAATTATATCAGACCGATTCTTAGAAATGTTATAAAGGTGAGTGAAGCAGGTTGTTAGCTGAATTATCCATTAAAAACTTTGCGATTATTGATGAACTTTCTGTTTCATTTGAAAAAGGCTTAACGGTATTAACAGGCGAAACAGGAGCGGGGAAATCGATTATTATTGATGCCATTTCATTGTTAGTAGGTGGAAGAGGCTCTTCGGAGTTTGTACGCCACGGAACAGACAGAGCCGAAATTGAAGGACTTTTCTTATTTGATGAAGAACAGCATCCGAGTCACGAAAAAGCCAAACAAGTCGGTTTGGAAGTGGAAGATGGAATGATTGTGCTTCGCCGAGATATCACTACAAATGGGAAAAGTATTTGCCGCATCAACGGTAAGCTCGTAACGTTAGCTATCCTACGTGAAGTTGGACAGACGTTAATTGATATACATGGACAGCACGAGCACCAAGATTTAATGAATCAAGATCGTCACTTAACTCTTCTTGATCAATATGGAGGAGAAAAAGTAGAAGAGGCTTTGACGGAGTATCGAGAGGTATTTTCTAGGTATACATCGCTAAAAAAGCAGCTTGATCAATTAACTGAAAATGAACAGCAGATGGCACATCGCCTCGATCTTATTCAATTTCAATTAGATGAAATCAAAGCGGCAAATTTGCAGCTGAACGAAGACGAGGAACTAAATGAAGAGCGTTTGAAGATTTCTAACTTTGAAAAGATCTATACGTCGCTAAACGATGCGTACAATGCCCTGCACGGTGAACACCAAGGTTTAGATTGGGTCGGTGTAGCAATGAACCATACGGAGGATATTTCGTCACTGGAAAAAAACTATGCCGAAATTTCTGAGATCATTTCATCGAGCTTCTATCAGCTAGAAGACGCATCTTATAAAATTCGTCAGCAGCTTGATTTATTAGAATTTGATCCCAAACGCTTAGACTTTATTGAAGCGCGTTTAAATGAAATTAATCACTTAAAGCGTAAATACGGTCAAAGTGTAGATGAAATTCTAGAATATGCAGCGCAAATTGAAGATGAAATTGATCGTATTGAAAATCGAGATACGCATGTGAGCAAGATCAAAGAAGAGTTAAACAGTGTAGCACAGGATTTATTAGTAGAAGCTAATAACGTTTCAGCTATTCGAAAAAAACTTGCTCAGGAGTTAACGGACAGTATCCATCATGAGCTTCAAGAACTGTATATGGCTAAGACCGTATTTCAAATTAAATTCTCTGTTGTAAATGCAGGTAAAAATGACGTTGAAGTAAATGGAGAAAGAATAAAATTCACCAAAGACGGCATTGACAACGTAGAATTTTATATTTCTACTAATCCTGGTGAACCTTTAAAGCCTCTTGCAAAAGTAGCATCAGGAGGAGAACTGTCAAGAATTATGCTGGCGTTAAAAAGCATCTTCTCTAAGCATCAAGGCGTGACGTCCATTATCTTTGATGAAGTTGATACAGGCGTAAGTGGAAGAGTAGCTCAATCGATCGGTGAAAAAATACATGCTATTTCTGTTGATTCACAAGTTCTCTGTATATCTCATCTGCCTCAGGTAGCTGCGATGGCAGATACTCATCTCTTTATTGCTAAAGAGATAAAAGGTGATCGTACAACGACGTCTGTTCTTCCGTTAACTGTTGATGAAAAAGTAAAAGAAATTGGTCGAATGATTGCAGGAGCTGAAATTACAAGCTTAACGAAGGAACATGCCAAAGAGCTTTTAGATTTAGCGGATAAGATGAAGCACACCATTTAAAAAAACACCTTTTAACACGTAACAGTATGTGTTAAAGGTGTTTTTTTATACAAAATGGAGGAACTGAAAATGTTTCCTTGCACTTCTTTTCATTTTTCTCTGAACTTCTGTTATAAATGCGCTCTAAGAAGGCTAAATTAAATGTGTAGCCATTTAGGCGAGGAAGCGAGGAGAGTGAAAACATGCAAAATCGATACAGACATATAATTGGTGCGATTCTCCTTGTTTCGTTCATTTTTGTAGGATTTATTCCAGTTGTGCAACAATATATACACATTCCAAAACAAATCGTCTTATTTGAACAGCAAAAAGAAAAAATTAATACGACATTACCGCTTAGCGTAGAAGCTTCATCACCTGTTTACGATGTAACAAGTAACAAGGCGAAGCTGACCGTAGCAGGCAAACAAGTAGGCAAAGAAGAGTTGATGCTTCATTTGGCCGGTATTCCTGTAAAGCGTGTAGACGTGCAGGTATTATCTGATTTTAAAGTCATTCCAGGTGGACAATCAATCGGTGTGAAATTAAATTCAAAAGGTGTTCTTGTTGTAGGCTATCATCAAGTAGATACAGCAAAAGGTAAAAGATCTCCTGGCGAAATTGCGGGTATTCAAGTTGGAGATATGATTACGAAGATTAATGGTAAAACCATTGAAAAAATGAGTGATATTACACCGTTTATTCAGCAGGCAGGAAAAACGGGTGAACCATTAAATCTGCATATTTTAAGAGAAAAAAAGCAGTTTGACACTAAGCTATATCCGTTAAAAGATAAGCAAGATTATGCTTACAGAATCGGTTTATATATCCGTGATTCAGCTGCAGGAATTGGCACAATGACTTTTTATGATCCAAAATCTAAAAAATACGGCGCTTTAGGTCATGTTATTTCGGATATGGATACAAAAAAGCCAATCGTAGTAGAAGATGGACAAATTGTCCGTTCGACCGTTACATCAATTGAAAAAGGTTCTAACGGCGTTCCCGGCGAAAAGCTAGCAAGGTTTTCTGAAGATAGACAAATCATTGGAAATATTACACGAAATAGTCCTTTTGGTATTTTTGGAAAATTGTCTTCAACGATGGAAAACGGAATAATGGATAAAGCAATGCCAATTGCCCTATCTCATCAAGTAAAAGAAGGACCGGCTAAAATTCTAACGGTAGTAGATGATGATCAAGTGGAAGAATTTGATATTGAAATTATGAGTACTATACCTCAAAAGTTTCCGGCTACTAAAGGAATGGTTATTAAAATTACAGATCCTAAATTGCTAAAGAAAACAGGTGGAATTGTTCAAGGAATGAGCGGGAGCCCGATTATTCAAAACGGTAAAGTCGTTGGAGCGGTTACCCATGTTTTTGTAAATGATCCTACCTCGGGTTACGGTGTCCATATTGAATGGATGCTTAACGAAGCAGGAATCGATATTTATAAAAATAATCGAAAAAAAGCGAGCTAATGTTGTCATTAGTTCGCTTTTTTTGATAAAAATTATTGTCGTAAATGTAAGAGAAAAACGTCGAAAAACAAAGAAAATAAGAGAAAATCGAATAAATTCCATTTAAAAGACTTTTTTCTAAAAAAATAAAGGAAATAATGTTGCATTGTCGAATTTGTCCTTTAGAATAAAGAATAGAGACACGTAGGAAACGACGTATAACATAAAGGACTGAGGAGGAAGCTGCATTGAAAAAAATTAAAGTATGCTTGGTTGATGATAATCGGGAACTAATTGGTTTGCTTGAAGATTATATTTCAGAGCAAGAAGACATGGAAGTAATCGGAGTAGCTTACAATGGACAAGAGTGTTTATCCATTTTAAAAGATAAAGATCCGGATGTTCTTGTATTAGACATTATTATGCCGCATCTAGATGGATTAGCAGTTTTAGGTCAGTTAAAAGAAATGAAAAAAGAAAATTATCCAAATGTCATTATGCTAACAGCATTTGGGCAAGAAGACGTAACGAAAAAAGCGGTTGATTTAGGAGCTGCTTATTTTATTCTAAAGCCGTTTGATATGGAAAACTTAGTGAATCATATTCGTCAAGTTAGCGGACAAACATCTTCATTTATGCAACGTTCATCTTCTTCCATGCGTTCACATCGCGACAGCAAACCAGCAAATTTAGATGCAAGCATTACGAGCATCATTCACGAAATTGGTGTACCTGCTCATATCAAAGGCTATTTGTATTTGAGAGAAGCCATTTCAATGGTATATAAGGATATTGAGCTGCTTGGGTCGATTACAAAAGTACTGTATCCTGATATTGCAAAAAAATATAATACAACGGCAAGCCGCGTTGAGCGCGCCATTCGTCATGCCATTGAAGTAGCATGGAGCCGAGGAAATATTGATTCCATTTCTTCATTATTCGGATATACTGTCAGCATGTCAAAAGCGAAGCCAACAAACAGTGAATTTATCGCCATGGTTGCGGATAAATTACGCCTTGAACATAAAGCGAGTTGAAAGGGATAGGACTGCTGGAATTACGGGGTTTTGAGTGAGCTGATACCTTTTGTAATACAGAGTACATGCCGATAAATTTTTGGGATTTACACTAGATAGTAAACTGAAAACCAATAAACTTTTTACTGCAGGGCCGATGAATTTTACTCATTCATTGGTCTTTTTATTTTGGTTTAAGAGGTGAAAATATTGAGGTTAATGGAACGTGCATCTTGTTTTTCTTCATATCCATAGTGGAGTATTTTATTGAAATAATTTATTTAATTGTTATGAGGATTTTGTGTTTGAAAGAAGATTTAGAAGATGCATTGAAAAATTCATCTCCATATTTTAAATGGGATATAGATAAGTAAATTATAAAAAAGCAGCCTTCAGAAAAGGCTGCTTTTTTTAATCCATTAATTTAGCAATCGGTTTTGAAAGGAACAGAACAATAATTCCAAGTACAATTGTTACAGCTCCGATTAAGCTGAAGATATCGAAATAACCTAAAGACTGGGTATAAGATGCAAGAACACCCGCTAGCTTATTAGCGACAGCAGAGCTTGCCATCCATACGCCCATTAAAAGAGAAGCAAGCTTTAATGGAGCCAGTCTACTTACCATAGACAGCCCTACTGGCGAAATCATAAGCTCAGCTAGCGTGTGCAGGAAGTAAGTGAAAATCATGAACAGAATATTTACTTTTAAAGCTGGGTCATTACCAGTATACATAACGGCTGGAATTAAAATTAAGAATCCTAATCCCACTGTCACAAGTCCCATACCCATTTTTGTTGGCGTTTTGAAATCACCGCGTTTTGAATTTCCGAGCTTGTACCAAACTAGTGACATAATTGGTGCTAAAATCATGATAAACAGCGGATTCAATGATTGGAACCACTCTGTTGGAACCGTGAAACTACCTATTTGACGATTAATTTGATCTTGAGCATATAGCGTTAAAGAACTTCCGGCCTGTTCAAAAGCTGTCCAGAAAGCAATAACAACGAAGGCTAGAATAACGATAGCAACCGTTCTTTTCTTTTCTCGTGCTGACAGCGGAGCAGTTGATGTTTGAGATGCCGCTGCGTGAACTTTTCCTGTAGGCTCTTTCCCGATATCACCTAAGTAGCGATTAGCCAGTAGGTTAAATAAAATTTGTCCAACAACCATTCCGATAGCTGCTGTTAAAAATCCGTATTTGTAACTCATTAATCCAACAACTAACGGTGCGAAAAATGCACCAAAGTTAATACCCATATAAAAAATGGTAAAAGCACCGTCACGGCGAGGATCATTTTCTTCATAGAGATCTCCGACCAATGTGGAGATATTTGGTTTGAAAAATCCGTTTCCGATAATTAATAAAGCAAGTCCGATATACAAAGCGGCTACACTTTGATGAATGAAGATGGAAAAATTCCCGAGTGCCATAATCACACCACCGATAGTGATGGCTAGCCTTCTTCCGAGGAAGCGGTCTGTTAAATATCCGCCAATCATCGGCGTAATGTAAACAGCACTAGTGAATGTTCCATATAAGCTCAGTGCAGTTGCTTTATCTACCCCTAGTCCACCTTGAGCAGCGGTAGCAGTTAAATAAAGAACCAGAATGGCTCTCATTCCATAATAACTAAATCTTTCCCATGCCTCAGTAGCGAATAATAAGTACAGTCCAGGAGGGTGTTTTTTCCTAGACCCATTTGGCTGCTGATTTTCGTGTTGTACAGCTGCTTGCATAATGAAGTCCCCCTAAATTTTTCTCATACTATTTAATTCTTTTGTTTGAATTAATCAAAAAATCAGAATATAAGTACTGGAATAAATATAATGTCTTTTTATTTTAGTAGAAAAACAATAATTTCGTCAATGAAATTATATGGAAAAATCAAAAAATAATTAAATATACACAAAAAAGTATTAAATTACTTATTTAAAAGCATTTTTAAAAATACATTTATATTATTAAATATTCTAATATATGTTATGGGGAATGAAATGAGAAGGTAATACTATTTTTGGAAATGAAAATTCAAAAGAAAAAAGGATCTGTTATTCAGATCCTTTTTTATCTTCGCTCGCATTTAATTCAGCAAGTTTCTGCAGCAAAATATGCTGAGGCATATGCATTAATTGCTCGAGGGGGATATTTAATTGTTCCGCTAATTTTACGGCTGTATCCGGTGAAATTTGCAGTGGTCTCATACACAACAACCTCCTTTTGCATATAAAGTAATGAAAGTAAAAAAGTATAAACAGTAAATTCGTGCTTTCACTATTAAGTAATGCTAAAGTTAATAATAAGTGATAATAGAGGAGTTGAGCAAGTATGTTTGTAATAGGTCATCGCGGCGCAGCTGGAACGTTTCCTGAAAATACGATGATTTCCTTCAAAGAAGCAGCGAGAGTTGGAGCACACGGAATTGAACTTGATGTGCATATGACAAAGGATGGAGAACTTGCTGTAATTCATGATGAAAAAGTAGATCGAACGACGAATGGAAAAGGGTATGTAAAAGATTTTACGTATCAAGATTTAAAAAAATTAGATGCGAGCTATAAGTTCAAAAAAAAGTATGGAGTATGTAAAATCCCCACGTTAAATGAAGTAATGGAGTGGGCTTCAAGTGAAGGAATTAGCGTAAATATTGAGTTGAAAAACAATATATTTGACTATCCATACTTGGAAATGAAAGTCTTGGATTTAATTTATTTATACAAGATGAAGGATCGAACGATGATTTCATCTTTTAATCATAACAGCTTAGCCCGAATTGGTTCTCTGGATTCTACGATTGAAACAGCTATTTTATATTCTTATCCGATGTATGAGCCTTGGGTATATGCGCAGCATCTTGGCGCAAAAGCTCTTCACCCTAATCAGCGTACCGTTAATGAAGTAAATGTAGCGGCTTCAAAAGATTGTCAAATTCCAGTGCGACCTTACACAGTAAATGATGTAAAAGTAGCTGAGCAGCTTCGAAAATATGGATGTGAATCCGTTATTACCGATTATCCAGAAAAAATGGTGAAGCAATTTGGAGGACGCTTTTCGTAAAAAAACATCGCATTAATGCGATGTTTTTTTATCTTTTTGAAATCTGTTTTGAACTTTGTTTCGCTTGCGGTCTCTGTGCAGAATAAAGCCAGCAACAAATCCAAGGCCGATTAAAAATAATAGAAGACCGACTGAAAATTGCAAAAATAAAGAAGGGAACGGGGATTGCAGGATGCCAAAAATCATATCTCTCATAAGTTTAATGCCATAGCCAGCGAGTATACCGGGAATAAGTAAGATTAGCAGTGCGATAATTCGAACCATAAATGCTCCTTTCGCTTCTCTTTTTTTAAAATGAATGCGTTTACATTGTGAAACCGTTATACTTGAATCATAAAAGAACTAAATAAATTGTCAAGAGCGTTTCTTTTTTTATATGATAGGTATATGCAATATTTTGCACGGGATATGTACATATTAAGTAGAAAAGGTGAAAAAATATGCAAAATGTGTTGATCGTTGGAGGAGGAAAAGGCGGATTAGCTATTCTGAAAATCTTGTTGGAAACAGAATTTATGAAAGTGATTGGTGTAGTAGACGTACGAGCTAACGCGCCGGCTGTTTTGCATGCGCAAGAACAAGATATTTCAACCGGAATGAATTGGGAGCCTTATATGACAAAGCAGCTCGATGTCATTGTTGAAACAACAGGTAAACAAGGCGTCTTTCAACAATTGCAAAGAAGCAAACCCGCTGATGCACTGGTAGTGCCGGGATTGGTTGCTGAAATTATGGCAAATCTGATGGAGGAAAAAGAAGAGTTAATTCAGAGGTTAAAGCAAGAATCGTATAAATATGATCTTATTTTTAACGCAGCTCATGATGCGATGGTCGTGATTGATAGGAATGGATATATTACGCTATTTAATCAAAGTGCCGAGCGTTTGACGAACTTTTCACACAGAGATGTAATTGGTAAGCATCTTCATGAAGTCATTCCAAATAGTAAACTTGTTGATGTTCTTCATACAAAAACGATTGATCAAAATAGTGAATTTGTGTTAGATAGCGGACGGAAGGTAATTACGACTAGAATACCAATACTCGACGAGAATGGAGAGCTGTTTGGGGCCTTTTCGATTTTTAAAGATATTACGGACGTTGTCGGATTGGCAGAAGAAGTTACAAACTTAAAAGAAGTACAAACTATGCTTCAAGCTATTATTCAATCTTCTGAAGAAGCTATTTCGGTTGTCGATGAAGAAGGAAGAGGAATTTTAATTAATCCTGCTTATACAAGAATTACGGGTTTAAAAAAGACGGATATTATTGGTCAGCCCGCGACTGCCGATATCTCTGAAGGAGACAGTATGCACATGAAGGTACTGCAAACAAGGCGTCCTGTCCGAGGTGTAAGAATGAGGCTCGGTCCGAGTAAAAGAGACGTGGTTGTCAATGTTGCCCCCGTTATTGTTGATGGAAAATTAAAAGGCAGCGTTGGTGTTATTCATGATATGTCTGAAATTCAAGAGCTTACAAATGAACTCAAAAGAGCGCGTCAAATTATCAGAACGCTTGAAGCGAAATATTCATTTGCTGATATCATTGGTCAATCTGAAGAGTTTCAGTTAGCAATTGAGCAGGCTAGACTTGCTGCCAAAACACCAGCTACTGTTTTGCTTAGAGGTGAATCTGGGACGGGTAAAGAGCTGTTCGCACATGCGATTCATAATGCGAGCAGCCGAAAGTTTAATAAATTTGTCCGGATTAACTGTGCTGCGCTTTCTGAGTCCTTGCTTGAAAGCGAACTTTTTGGGTACGAAGAAGGAGCTTTTTCCGGGGCAAAAAGAGGCGGGAAGCGCGGCGTTTTTGAAGAAGCCAATAACGGTAGCATCTTTTTAGATGAAATCGGGGAGCTCTCAGCTCATATGCAGGCTAAGCTGCTTCGGGTGCTTCAAGAAAAAGAGCTTATTCGCGTTGGAGGAACGACTCCTATTCCGGTGAATGTTCGCGTTATTGCAGCTACGAATGTGAATTTAGAAAAAGGAATGGCTGATGGAAGCATCAGACAGGACTTGTATTATCGGCTAAACAAAATTCCGATTCACATACCTCCTCTTCGGAAGAGAAAAGAGGATATTGGTGCGCTTGTTACACACTTAATTACAAAAATTAATCAAGATTACGGCCGGCATGTTGAAGGAGTAACAGAGCGGGCTTTACATTCATTAAGATCATACGACTGGCCAGGAAACGTTAGAGAGCTTGAAAATATATTAGGTAGAGCGATTATTTATATGCACTATACAGAAACAATGATTGATTCTGTTCATCTCCCTTCACTTGAAGGCAAGGGCAAAAAAGAAAAAAATCAGGTGAATGAAGAGGTAATGTTCGATGGGAAGACTTTAGCGCACATGATGGAAAATTACGAAGCGGAACTTATTCAAAAAGTGCTGCTTGCAAACGAGTATAACCGAACGAAAACAGCAAAACAGCTCAATATTTCCCTGCGTTCTTTGTATTATAAGTTGGAAAAATACAATCTTGCAAATAACAGCATGCAATAAAATGCATGGTGTGCAATTTATTGCATACAAATAGAGAGGTATTCTTTTTTTCTATTTGTCGTTAGAATCAATAAAAAATTTTTTTTGTGCGTAAGAACGGATATAAGCAGCTATATTATGTAATATATGCAGTGGATGGCACAAATCTTGCATGTATTTTAGGTGACTGCATAAACGCGCAGTATGCTCTTTAAAACGGAGCAAAAGAAAGAATGAAAAAGGAGAGGTCGAACATTCCATGACTCTTGCTACCATCTTATCTCGGGTTGCTAAGCAGTCTTCTTTGACTGTTGCCATTGCTGCAGCTGAAGACTTAGAAACAATTGAGGCAGTGTATGAAGCTGTGTCAAGGGAAGTTTCTGAATTTATTTTGTTTGGCAACGAAACGACAATTAATGAATTATTCAGGCAGTACCGCCCATCCTTACTCACTCATAAGGCTGTGATGGTCGTACATACGGAGTCCGTTTTAGAAGCGGCTCAATTGGCTGTGCGTTCAGTTCAGCAAGGTCAAGCTCATATCGTAATGAAAGGGAATTTATCCACATCGCTTATTTTAAAAGCTGTGTTAAATAAAGAGCATGGTTTGCGTACGGGAAATGTTTTATCACATGTAGCTGTATTTGACGTTCCTCACTATGATCGTCCGATTCTTGTAACAGATGCAGCTATGAATATTACGCCGTCTCTGGAAGAGAAAGTTCAAATCATTCAAAATGCGGTGAACGTTGCCCACTCGATTGGGATCGAGATGCCAAAGGTAGCTCCTATTGCAGCGGTTGAAGTTGTGAACCCTTTGATGCCTGCAACAGTAGAGGCTGCACTTCTTACACAGATGAACCGCAGAGGACAAATTAAAGGCTGCGTTATTGATGGACCTTTAGCACTTGACAATGCCATTAACATAGAAGCAGCCAAGCAAAAAGGCATTCAAAGTGAAGTTGCCGGTCAAGCAGATATATTACTCGTTCCAGCAATTGAAACAGGGAACGTCTTATATAAATCCCTCATTTATTTTGCTAAAGCAAAAGTTGGAGCTATTCTAGCAGGAGCAAAAGCTCCGGTCGTCTTAACATCCAGAGCAGATTCATCAGAAAGTAAATTATACTCACTGGCGCTTGCTATCAGCGTCGCTCAACAGAATTCTTAGGAGGCACTAACAATGAAAATTTTTGACTATATGGAAACATACGATTACGAGCAGTTATTATTTTGCCAAGATAAAGATTCAGGCTTAAAAGCCATTATTGCCATTCACGATACAACAATTGGACCAGCTCTAGGCGGTACGAGAATGTGGACATATGAATCAGAAGAGGCTGCAATTGAAGACGCGCTTCGTCTATCACGCGGAATGACTTATAAAAATGCAGCAGCAGGCTTGAATTTAGGAGGAGGGAAAACGGTTATTATCGGAGATCCTCGCAAAGACAAAAATGAAGCGATGTTCCGTGCATTTGGTCGCTTTATTCAAGGGTTAAATGGTCGATATATTACAGCAGAAGATGTGGGCACAACGGTAGAGGATATGGATATTGTATATGAGGAAACGGATTATGTAACGGGTGTATCTCCTGCTTTTGGTTCATCAGGCAATCCATCACCAGTCACAGCCTACGGCGTATACCGAGGAATTAAAGCAGCAGCAAAAGAAGCATTTGGAACAGATATGCTTGAAGGAAAAGTAGTAGCTGTCCAAGGCGTAGGAAACGTAGCATATAATTTATGCCGCCACCTTCACGAAGAAGGAGCGAAACTTATTGTAACGGATATTAATAAAGAAGCTGTTCAGCGTGCGGTAGAAGAATTTGATGCGCAAGCAGTAGACCCGAATGATATTTATGGTGTAGAATGTGATATCTATGCTCCTTGTGCACTCGGAGCAACGATTAACGATGAAACGATCCCTCAAATAAAAGCAAAAGTTATTGCCGGGGCAGCTAATAATCAATTGAAAGAAACGCGTCATGGTGATTTAATTCATGAATTAGGCATTGTATATGCACCGGACTATGTTATTAACGCAGGAGGCGTTATTAACGTAGCCGATGAGCTAGTTGGATATAACCGTGAGCGTGCGCTGAAAAAAGTTGAAGGTATTTATGATAATATTGAAAAGGTAGTTGAAATCTCAAAGCGAGATGGCATTCCAACCTATCTAGCAGCAGATCGCTTAGCTGAAGAAAGAATTGAAAAGCTGCGTCGTTCACGCAGTCAATTTTTACAAAATGGACAGCATATTTTAAGTAGACGTCATACGCGCTAATGTTTGAGCTGAAGGCTAGGCAAAAGGAATAAATGAAATCCTTTCGACCTAGCCTTCGTTTATGAGAATGATAAGGTAGGAGGACATGTGTTGGATATGCACGAATATCGAATGCTGATAATAAATCCGGGTTCAACGTCTACAAAAATTGGCGTGTTTCACAACGATAAACCAATTTTTGATCGAACAATCCGCTACGATTCACAGCAAATGAATCAGTTTGAGACGATATATGCACAGTATGAGTTCCGTAAAAACTCGATTTTAGAGGCACTTGATGAAGAAGGGATTAATTTATCTAAATTAAGTGCAGTATGTGGAAGAGGAGGGCTTTTACGCCCGATTGAAGGCGGCACATATGAAGTAAATCAAGCCATGCTCAAAGATTTAAAAGACGGTTATGCCGGCCATCATGCTTCAAATTTAGGCGGGATTTTAGCTTTTGAGATTGCGTCTGGATTAAATATACCAGCGTACATTGTTGATCCAGTGGTGGTAGATGAGCTAAGTGACATCGCTCGTATCTCAGGAACTCCTTTTATGGAAAGGAAAAGCATCTTTCACGCGCTGAATCAAAAATCGGTTGCTCGAAAAGTGGCTAAAGAAATGAATAGCACATATGAACAAATGAACGTTATTGTTACCCATATGGGTGGAGGCATTACAGTCGGAGTTCATCAACGCGGAAAAGTAATTGATGTGAACAATGGCCTGCACGGTGACGGTCCTTTTAGTCCAGAGCGCGCTGGTGGTGTACCGGTTGGTGAATTAGTTCGTCTTTGCTTTTCAGGTCAGTATTACCGCGAGGAGATTATGAAAATGCTTGTAGGAAAAGGCGGGCTTGTCGGTTATTTGGGCACATCTGACGTGCAGAAAGTCGAAGCGCTAGTGAAAAATGGAAACGAAAAAGCTAAGCTTATCTATGAAGCAATGGCTTATCAAATTTCGAAGGAAATTGGAGCTGCCAGTACGGTATTGCATGGAAAAGTAGATGCCATTATTTTAACAGGAGGCATTGCTTATTCAAAAGCGTTTGTTGAGCTGATTATTAATCATGTAAAGTGGATTGCAGATGTCATTGTTTATCCTGGAGAAAATGAGCTTCAAGCGTTAGCTGAAGGGGCTCTCCGAGTGCTTACAGGTGAAGAAGAAGTGAAGGAATATAAAGGCGCTTAATAGCGTTTGCAGAAAGGTGTGAAGCAGTGTGGCAAAAGAATATGATTTGGTCATTCTCGGCGGTGGAACCGGAGGGTACGTAGCAGCTATTCGTGCCTCTCAGTTAGGTCTATCGGTAGCGGTTGTAGAAAAAAATAAGTTAGGCGGCACATGCCTGCACGCAGGGTGTATCCCAAGCAAAGCTTTACTAAGAAGTGCAGAAGTCTACCAAACGGCTAAGAAAAGCAGTGAATTTGGCGTAGAAACGTCCAATGTACTATTGAACTATGCCCGTGTACAAGAACGAAAGTCAGAAATTGTTTCACAGTTACATAATGGTGTTAAACAGCTAATGAAAAAAGGTAAAATTGACGTATATGAAGGAATTGGACGTATTTTAGGACCTTCTATTTTTTCTCCTATGCCAGGAACTATCTCCGTCGAATTAAAAAGCGGTGAAGAAAACGAAATGCTTATTCCAAAGAATGTAATTGTCGCAACCGGGTCTCGTCCTAGAACATTACCTGGTCTAACGATTGACGGAGAGAAAGTAATCACTTCAGATGAAGCATTAAAGATGGAAACACTTCCTGCTTCTATTATTATTGTGGGAGGCGGCGTCATTGGAATTGAATGGGCGTCAATGCTCACAGATTTTGATGTTGATGTAACGGTTGTGGAATACAGCGATCGAATTTTACCAACAGAAGATCAAGATATCTCCCGTGAAATGACGAAGCTTTTAAAAGCAAAAGGAGTTAACATTATTACTTCTGCTAAAGTAATGGCTGATACACTGTCTATTGATGGTCAGGTGAAAATTTCAGCTCAAGTAGGAGACGATATGCAAGAATATGAAGCAGAAAAGCTGCTTGTATCTGTAGGGCGTCAAGCGAATGTCGAAGGAATTGGTCTCGAGAATACCGATATTGTAGTAGAAAACGGTGTGATTGCCACAAATGATTTTTATCAAACGAAAGAATCTCATATCTACGCAATTGGAGATGTGATTGGCGGACTGCAGCTTGCACATGTAGCTTCTCACGAAGGAATTGTAGCTGTGGAGCATTTACATGGTGAAAAGCCTTTGAAGATTGATTACACAACAATCTCTAAATGCGTATACAGCAGCCCGGAGGCAGCAAGTGTAGGATTAACAGAACAAGAAGCAAAACAGCAAGGGTTTCAGCTGAAGGTTGGAAAGTTTCCGTTTAAGGCCGTTGGAAAAGCTCTTGTATATGGAGAGGCAGAGGGATTTGTTAAAATTATTGCTGATGCCGACACAAATGATGTCCTTGGTGTGCATATGATTGGACCTCACGTGACGGATATGATCTCTGAAGCAGGTCTTGCAAAGGTATTGGATGCTACACCATGGGAAATTGCTCATACCATTCATCCTCACCCTAGCCTTTCAGAAGCGATGGGAGAAGCTTCATTAGCTGTAGATGGAAAAGCGATTCATTTTTGATGATTAAAGGAGGTTTAAACATGACAAAAAACCGTCATGAATCATTAGGATTAACTGATGAACAAGTACTTGAAATGTACCGCACTATGCTGCTTGCACGAAAAATTGATGAGCGTATGTGGCTATTAAATCGTGCAGGGAAGGTGCCTTTTGTTATTTCATGTCAAGGTCAGGAAGCCGCTCAAGTTGGCGCAGCTTTTGCCTTAAATAGAGAGAATGATTACATATTACCTTATTACCGCGATTTGGGTGTTGTGCTAGCATTTGGAATGACTGCGCGCGATTTAATGCTTTCTGGGTTTGCTAAAGCAGAAGATCCAAACTCAGGAGGTCGTCAAATGCCAGGTCACTTTGGCCATAAGGAAAAGCGAATTGTAACAGGATCTTCTCCAGTTACAACACAGGTGCCTCATGCTGTAGGAATCGCTTTAGCAGGACGATTGGAGAAAAAAGACTTAGTAACGTTTGTGACGTTTGGAGAAGGATCTTCTAACCAAGGAGATTTCCACGAAGGCGCGAACTTTGCAGGTGTTCATAAGCTTCCTGTTATCTTTATGTGTGAAAATAACAAGTATGCGATTTCTGTTCCGGTTGAAAAGCAGCTAGGATGCGCAAAAGTATCTGATCGTGCAATTGGGTATGGTATGCCAGGCTACACAATTGATGGAAACGATGTCCTTGAAGTATACCGAGTGGTAAAAGAAGCAAGAGATCGTGCATCCAGAGGAGAAGGGCCTACTCTTATTGAAACTGTTTCAGAGCGTTTGACTGCCCATTCAAGTGATGACGATGATCGTGCATATCGCGGAGCAGAAGAATTGTCTGAAGCTAAAAAGAGCGATCCGCTGGCGTATTTTGCGACTTATTTAAAAGAGGTTAACGTGTTAACCGATGAACGAGAAAAACAAATGCTTGATGATATTATGAACATCGTTAATGATGCAACAGATTATGCTGAAAACGCTCCTTATGCAGAAGCGGAATCGGCTTTAAAATACGTGTACGGTGAGTAAGGAGGAGAACATATGCCCGTTATTTCATATATTGATGCAGTAACAATGGCCATTCGTGAAGAAATGGAAAGAGATTCCCGCGTGTTTGTATTAGGAGAAGACGTAGGGAAAAAAGGCGGCGTATTTAAAGCGACCAACGGACTATACGAACAGTTCGGGGAAGAAAGAGTCATTGACACACCTCTTGCAGAGTCTGCTATTGCAGGCGTAGGAATCGGAGCGGCAATGTACGGCATGCGTCCGATTGCTGAAATGCAATTTGCTGATTTTATTATGCCTGCAGTCAATCAAATTGTGTCAGAAGCAGCGAAAATTCGCTATCGTTCTAATAATGATTGGAGTTGTCCAATTACAATTCGAGCTCCTTACGGCGGCGGAGTTCACGGTGCTCTTTATCATTCTCAATCTGTTGAAGCCCTATTTGCCAATACGCCAGGGTTAAAGATTGTGATGCCTTCTACGCCTTATGACGTAAAGGGATTATTAAAAGCAGCTATTCGTGATGATGATCCAGTTCTTTTCTTTGAGCATAAGCGTGCGTACCGTTTGATTAAAGGAGAAGTCCCTGAAGATGATTATATACTTCCGATTGGCAAAGCAGATGTAAAGAGAGAAGGAGACGACATCACGGTTATTACATATGGTCTTTGTGTACACTTTGCTCTTCAAGCTGCTGAAAAACTGGAAGCAGACGGTATTTCAGCACACATCTTAGATTTAAGAACGGTCTATCCGCTTGATAAAGAAGCTATTATTGAAGCAGCATCTAAAACAGGTAAAGTACTGCTTTTAACGGAAGACAACAAAGAAGGCAGCATCATGAGCGAAGTAGCAGCTATTATTGCTGAACACTGCTTATTCGATTTAGATGCGCCAATTCAGCGCCTTGCTGGCCCTGATGTTCCAGCTATGCCGTATGCACCAACAATGGAAAAATATTTTATGGTGAATCCCGATAAAGTAGAAAAAGCAATGAGAGAATTAGCTCAATTTTAAAAGGAGTTGTATCAATTGGCTATTGAAAAAATTACGATGCCGCAGCTCGGTGAAAGTGTAACAGAAGGTACAATTAGCAAATGGCTCGTTTCTGTTGGAGATCACGTAAATAAGTACGACCCGTTAGCTGAAGTCATGACGGATAAAGTAAATGCTGAAGTGCCTTCTTCTTTTAGTGGAACAATTAAAGAGTTAATTGCAGGTGAAGATGATACTTTGCCTGTAGGAGAAGTGATTTGTTTAATTGAAGTAGAAGGAACTGTACCTCAAAAAGAACAGAAAACATCTGATAAGACTGTAGAAGAATCAGCGTCAAAAACAGCGGACAGTCAATCCAATAAAAGTCGATACTCTCCAGCTGTTATGCGTCTATCACAAGAGCATAATATTAATTTAGATACCGTGACAGGAACAGGGGCGGGCGGCCGCATTACGAGAAAAGATATTTTAGCTGTTATTGAAAAAGGCGGAGCTGCTGAAGTGAAAGAAACACCTCCATCAACAGTTCAGCCAGAAGCACCTGTAGCAGCTGCTGCTCCAAAAACGCAGCAGCCCGCGCCGGTTGTGTCTGCAGCAGGAGATCAAGAAATCCCTGTTACAGGCGTGCGTAAAGCTATTGCAGCAAATATGCTTCGCAGCAAGCACGAAATTCCGCATGCATGGACAATGGTTGAAGTTGATGTAACGAACTTAGTTTCTTATCGTGATGCATTAAAGACGGAGTTCAAACAAAAAGAAGGTTTTAACTTAACGTATTTTGCGTTCTTCGTAAAAGCAGTGGCTCAAGCTTTAAAAGAATTCCCTCAAATGAATTCAATGTGGGCAGGAGACCGTATTGTTCAGAAAAAGGACATTAATGTATCCATTGCTGTTGCAACAGACGATGCTTTATTTGTGCCGGTTATTAAACAAGCCGATGAAAAGACAATCAAAGGTATTGCGCGTGAAATTACAGAGCTCGCGCAAAAAGTTCGTACGGGTTCATTGAAGTCTGAAGACATGCAGGGCGGAACGTTTACTGTTAACAACACAGGATCATTTGGTTCCGTTCAATCAATGGGGATTATTAATTACCCGCAAGCGGCTATTTTACAAGTAGAATCTATTGTAAAACGTCCGGTTATTATTGATAACATGATTGCTGTTCGAGATATGGTTAACTTATGTTTATCACTTGATCACCGCGTGTTAGACGGCTTGGTGTGCGGCAGATTCTTGGCAAGAGTTAAAGAGATTTTAGAATCTACTTCTAAAGAGAATACGTCCGTCTATTAAAACAGAGGCTGGCACAAAAATATTTTAGCTGAAGGAAGATCCGAACGATGAATTGAGATTCTTGAAAGAGAATCCAACTCGTTCGGATTTTTTTATGGTGATGGTAAACGTAGGTTAATTATGTCTCGGCCTCTTTTTATTTTGAAGCAATGATTGAACAATTTGTAAAAGATGTATTAAAATAAAAGAAGAATCATCAAACTTCAAAGTGTAATCATCTCGGTTTAGCAGGCAGCTATTAACTGTAAAGGGGCATGGAAATGAAAACAAATACATTATCATTTCATGAATTTACACGTACACCTAAAGAAGATTGGGCACAGGAAGTTAGCAAAAATACCGCGATCTCTTCAAAAGAAACGTTGGAAAACATCTTTTTGAAACCGCTTTATTTCGAAAGTGATACGGCACATTTAGACTACTTACAGCAGAGTCCGGCGGGAATAGATTGTTTAAGAGGAGCCGGTAAAGAATCATACATACTAGGGGAATGGGAAATCACCCAAAAAATCGACTTACCTTCTATTAAAGAAAGCAATAAACTTCTTTTACACAGTTTGAGAAATGGACAAAATACGGCCGCTTTTACATGCAGTGAAGCAATGAGGCAAGGGAAAGACGTTGATGAAGCAACTGAAGCTGAAGTAGTCTCAGGCACTACAATTTCTACTTTAGAGGATGTTGCTCATTTGTTTCAGCATGTAGCTCTTGAAGCGGTGCCTTTATTTTTAAATACGGGATGTACATCCGTTCCGCTTCTTTCGTTTCTAAAAGCATACTGTGTTGATCATAACTTTAATATGAGACAGCTAAAAGGAACGGTTGGAATGGATCCGCTCGGCACCCTTGCTGAATATGGAAGAGTTCCACTTTCTACTCGAGATTTATACGATCATTTAGCTTACGCAACGCGTTTGGCTCACAGTAATGTTCCAGAGCTCAAAACGATCATTGTATCAAGCATTCCTTACCATAACAGCGGTGCAAACGCTGTTCAAGAACTAGCTTACATGCTTGCTACAGGTGTGCAGTATATTGATGAATGCATAAAACGCGGTTTGTCCTTACATCAAGTTTTACCTCATATGACCTTTTCTTTTTCAGTTAGCTCACATTTATTTATGGAAATATCAAAACTTCGTGCTTTTCGCATGCTTTGGGCAAATGTGGTTCGTGCTTTTGATGACACGGCCGTTTCAGTGCCGTTTATCCATACAGAAACGTCACATCTTACACAGTCTAAAGAAGACATGTATACAAATGCATTAAGGAACACGGTTCAAGCATTTGCTTCTATTGTAGGAGGAGCGGATAGTCTGCATATTGAGCCATATGATTCTGTCACGTCTTCATCTTCTCAGTTCGCTCATCGCCTTGCCCGTAACACTCACTTAATTTTGCAGCACGAAACACATATATCAAAAGTAACGGATCCTGCCGGAGGCTCTTGGTACGTTGAAGCCTACACACATGAATTAATGACAAAAGCTTGGGAGTTATTTGGCAATATTGAAGACCACGGCGGAATGGAAGAAGCTTTAAAACAAGGGCGAATTCAAGATGAAGTTGAACAAATGAAAGTAAAAAGACAAGAGAATATAGAGTGCCGAATTGAGCGCTTGATCGGAGTCACACACTATGCTCCTAAGCAACAGGATGTATCTCAAGAGATACAAAGCACGCCGTTTAGAAAAGAAGAAATAAAAATGGATAAATACAGTGATCAGAACGCTTCGGAATTTTCATCAAATCTTTCCCTAGAGGATTATACAAAGCTAGCATCTAAAGGGGTAACAGCAGGGTGGATGCTAAAACAAATGGCGAAGCAGACACAGCCTGACAGTGTTGTGCCGCTCACTAAGTGGAGAGCAGCAGAGAAGTTTGAAAAAATACGGGTTTATACAAAGGGAATGAGCATTGGCATTATGGAGCTCACCGATCCTAACAGCCGTAAAAAAGCTGAGATTGCCCGATCTTTATTTGAAAGTGCAGGCTTTGCGTGTGAAACAATTAAAAACATAGATTCCTATGTCGAGATAGCAGATTGGATGAATGAACAAAAGCACGAAGCATATGTGATCTGTGGAAGTGATGAACTCGTGGAAAAGCTCTTAACAAAAGCGATGACTTATTTTGAGGAAGATTCCGTTTATGTGTACGTAGTAGGGGAAGAACATGTATCACGCAAAACGCAGTGGCAGCAAAAAGGTGTAATGAGCGTCATACATCCTAAGACGAATGTTATTCAATGCGTTAAGAAGTTATTATGTGCTTTGGAGGTAGAAGTTCATGTATAAAAAGCCTTCTTTTTCTAATATTCCATTATCATTTTCAAAGCAGCAAAGGGAAGATGACGTGACTCAAAGTTCATTCACTGCTTTTCAAACAAATGAACAAATTGAATTAAAATCAGTATATACAAAAAAAGACAGAGATAGCCTCGATTTTATTCACTTTGCACCTGGTGTCCCACCGTTTGTGAGAGGACCGTATGCCACGATGTATGTGAATCGGCCTTGGACTATTAGGCAGTATGCAGGATACTCAACGGCGGAGGAAAGCAATGCCTTTTACCGCCGAAACCTAGCTGCTGGACAGAAAGGGCTGTCTGTTGCTTTTGATCTTGCTACCCACCGCGGCTACGACTCTGATCATCCAAGAGTTGTTGGAGATGTAGGGAAAGCAGGTGTGGCAATTGATTCAATGATAGATATGAAGCAGCTGTTTGAAGGGATTCCGCTTGATCAAATGTCCGTGTCGATGACAATGAACGGGGCGGTGCTTCCTATTTTAGCTTTCTACATCGTAACAGCTGAAGAACAAGGCGTAAAAAAAGAAAAGCTGGCTGGAACGATTCAAAATGATATTTTAAAAGAATATATGGTGCGCAATACGTATATTTATCCTCCTGAGATGTCAATGCGAATCATTGCGGATATTTTTAAATATACAGCGGAGTACATGCCGAAATTTAACAGTATCAGTATATCAGGCTATCATATGCAAGAAGCAGGTGCTCCAGCAGACTTAGAGCTTGCTTATACGCTTGCAGATGGACTTGAATATGTACGAACCGGCTTGAAAGCGGGAATTACAATTGACGCATTTGCTCCGAGGCTGTCCTTTTTCTGGGCAATTGGAATGAACTATTTTATGGAAGTAGCGAAAATGAGAGCAGGGAGGCTGCTATGGGCAAAACTAATGAAGCAGTTTGAACCGAATAATCCTAAATCTTTAGCTCTTAGAACGCATTCTCAAACGTCCGGCTGGAGCTTAACGGAGCAGGATCCATTTAATAATGTTATTAGAACATGCGTCGAAGCTTTGGCTGCAGTATCAGGACATACGCAGTCGCTTCATACAAACGCACTGGATGAAGCGATTGCTCTTCCAACTGATTTTTCAGCTAGAATTGCCCGAAATACGCAGCTTTATTTACAAAATGAAACGGAGATTTGTTCCGTTATTGATCCTTGGGGAGGCTCTTATTATGTGGAATCATTAACGAATGAATTAATGATAAAAGCGTGGAAGCACCTTGAGGAAATAGAGAAGCTCGGCGGAATGACAAAAGCAATAGAAGCAGGCGTACCTAAAATGAAGATAGAAGAAGCCGCTGCGCGCAGACAAGCAAGAATAGACTCGCAGGCAGAAATTATTGTAGGTGTGAATCAGTTTCAGCCGGAGCAAGAAGAACCGCTTGATATTCTTGATATTGATAACACAGCAGTTCGAATGAAGCAGCTGGAAAAGTTAAAGAAAATACGCAGTGAACGTGACGAACAAGCGGTAATCGAAGCGCTTAATCGACTTACCAATTGTGCCAAAACAGGTGAAGGGAATCTCCTTGCTTTTGCGGTTGAAGCTGCGAGAGCTAGAGCTACACTAGGTGAAATTTCAGAAGCTATTGAGAAAGTGGCTGGAAGACACCAGGCTACTTCTAAGTCAGTCAGCGGGGTATACAGTGCGGAGTTTGTGCATCGAGATCAAATCGAAGAAGTTCGAAAGCTCACGGCTGAATTTTTAGAGGAAGAAGGAAGACGCCCAAGAATTTTAGTCGCAAAAATGGGGCAAGACGGTCACGACAGAGGATCGAAAGTTATTTCAACAGCCTTTGCTGACCTTGGATTTGATGTTGATATCGGTCCTTTATTTCAAACGCCTCAAGAAACAGCAAGGCAAGCTGTAGAAAACGACGTACATGTGATTGGCATAAGCTCTTTGGCAGCCGGGCATAAAACGTTACTGCCGCAGCTTGTTGATGAGTTAAAGAAATTAGAGCGCGACGATATCGTTGTTATTGTCGGAGGTGTTATTCCTAAACAAGACTACTCATTTCTTTTAGAACACGGCGCTTCTGCAATCTTTGGACCTGGAACAGTAATCCCAAAAGCGGCCGTTTCTGTTTTATATGAAATAAAGAAACGGTTAGAAGAATAGTTGGTGAAGACAATTGGTGAAATTAAAAACGGTACAAGATTATAAACAAGGGCTGCTTGAAGGAAAAAGAACAGCGTTAGCTCAAGCTATTACTTTAATTGAAAGTAAAGCGCCGAAGCATAAAGTAATAGCACAACAGCTGATTAAAGAAATCTATCCTCATACGGGGCATTCAGTGCGCATTGGTTTTACAGGCGTACCCGGAGCGGGAAAAAGTACGCTGATTGACAAATTTGGGTCGTACCTATGCAAAAATGGCCATTCCGTTGCAGTTTTGGCAGTTGATCCAAGCAGTACCTTGTCTGGAGGAAGTATTTTAGGAGATAAAACGAGAATGGAGCTTCTTACCAAACAAGAGAATGCTTTTGTCCGTCCTTCACCTTCTCAAGGAACGCTTGGAGGTGTTCATCTTAAAACGAGAGAAGCCATTTTTCTTTGTGAAGCGGCTGGGTATAACATCATATTTGTCGAAACGATGGGTGTTGGCCAAGGTGAAATGATTGTAAAAGAGATGGTAGACTTCTTTGTTTTGCTTGCTTTAACCGGAGCAGGAGATGATTTGCAAGGAATTAAAAAAGGGCTGCTTGAATGGGTTAATTTAATTTGTGTAAATAAAGCAGACGGGGATAACCGGCTAAAAGCAGAAGTGACTGCAAAAGAATACGAAAGCATCATCGGCTTCCTTCACGGTCATTCTGGAGGATGGAACCCACAGGTCATCACAACTTCTGCTTATGAAGAAGCATCATTTCAAGACTTGTGGAAGAAAATTTGTGACTATAAGGAATGGATGAATAAAAATGATCTGTTTTATACAGTAAGGCAAAAGCAAATGAAGGCATGGTTACAAGCAAGTGTTAATGAATATTTACAAGAATCATTTTATGAACATCCTTTAGTTAAGCAAAAACTAGGGGATGTTGAAAAACAAATGATGACGGGAGATGCCACAATGGCTGAAGCTCTCGAACACTTGATTAAAATCTATCAGCAGGCGATGAAAGAAATGTAAAAAAGGATCCTGCATTTTATGCGGATCCTTCTACACTAGGGAGTTAAGAGTATGGTTTTCTAGCTGTAAAAATAGTATCACCATTTTTTTTCTTGTTTAATCTTGATTACCAACAAAAAATGAGTCAAAGCAATCGCCTTTTTAGTTTTCGTTTGCTATGATAAAGAATAGATAGCAAAAGGGAGGTATGAAAATGAATATCGATTTTAACTTGTTTATGAACGACGTTGTTCGTCAAGCCCGTAAAGAAATTACAGCTGCTGGTTATACAGAATTAACGACGGCTGAAGCGGTAGATGAAACGTTTAAACAGCCTGGTACAACGCTTGTAATGGTGAATTCAGTTTGCGGTTGTGCAGGAGGTATTGCAAGACCTGCTGCAGCGCACGCTGTACATTATGATAAACGTCCAACAAACTTGGTTACAGTATTTGCTGGGCAAGATAAAGAAGCAACTGCACGTGCACGCGAATACTTTGAAGGTTATCCGCCTTCATCTCCATCTTTCGCCTTATTAAAAGACGGAAAAATTATCACAATGGTAGAGCGTCACGAAATTGAAGGCCACGAGCCAATGTCAGTTGTGATGAAGCTGCAAGAAGCATTCGAACAGCACTGTGAAGAAGTGTAAGAGAGAAGCCGTTTTGAACGGCTTCTTTTTTTATGCGTTTTTTTACCTATCTGTATGCAGACTTTCTAACGAGTGGAAAATGTTGAGAAAAGGTATTTTCAAATAGTGAAACTTATATTTAAAAAAGATATTGCATATTTATAATGTTGTGTTAAAATACATTTATATGAATATATATTTAAATTTCGGCATTTACTTGCAATAGCAAAAAACTTATTTCATAATATTATTAATTTTTAAAAAATAATGTAAGGAATAAACTAGGGGGAACGAAGATGAAATTGAAGAAGTGGTTATCGGTAACGGCAATTGGTCTTTTAACAGCAGGCGTTTTAGCTGCATGCGGAGCAGGAGAAGGAACGTCTAATGGCGGAGCAAGCAGCGACGACAAAGATAAAAAAGTACTAGTAATGGGAACATCAGCAGATTACCCACCATTTGAATATATTGATACGGCAAAAGGTGATAGTGAAGCAATCGGATTTGACGTAGATTTAGCAAAAACAATCGGTAAAAAGTTAGGCTATGACGTACAGGTGAAGGATATGGAATTTGGCGGATTAATTCCAGCTTTACAATCTAATAAAGTCGATTTAGTTTTAGCTGGTATGACGCCAACTGAAAAGCGTAAAAAGAACGTGGACTTCTCAGACGTATATTATGAAGCAAAAAACATGATTGTATCGAAGAAAGATGCGCCAATTAAAAATGCAGAAGAACTAAAAGGGAAAACAGTCGGTGTACAAACTTCTTCTATCCAAGCAGACGAAGCAAAAGAAATTGCAAAAGAAGTTGACGGAGTAAATGTAACAACGCGTGACCGTATTCCAGAACTAATTCAAGAAATGAAATCAAATCGTATCGATGCAGCGATTATTGAAGATACAGTAGCTAAAGGGTATGTGAACAAAGACAAAAGCTTGCAAATGTCTGATACAGGACGTCCAGATTCAAGTAAAGGATCAGCAATCGCATTTCCTAAAGACAGCAAGCTAACGAATGACTTTAACCGTGAATTAAAGAAAATGAAAGAAAACGGTGAATTAGATAAATTAATCGTTAAGTGGTTTGACGACCAAAAATAAGAATGATAGTTAGAGAGGAATGGAACTAGGCATGAATTTGGATTTTTCGCAAATCGTGCCTTCTATGCCTTATATTTTAAAAGGGATAGGGGTAACGATACAGATAGTCCTAGCTTCAGCAATTTTAGGGTTTGTGCTGGGAGTTATTTTATCTTTATGTAAAATCAGCCGCAATAAACCTCTTCAATGGTTTGCGGATGCATATACGTCCGTGTTTCGCGGAACACCGCTAGTATTGCAATTATTATTAATATACTTTGGATTACCTCAGCTGCTCGGGTTTGATATTGCCCCGTTTCCAGCGGCCGTTGCTGCGTTCGGGCTAAACTCTGCAGCATATATATCTGAAATTATTCGCGCTGGTATTTTAGCTGTTGATAAAGGACAGCGTGAAGCGGCATTAGCGTTAGGAATTCCTTATCGCCGCATGATGGGACAAATTATTTTGCCACAGGCACTTAAAAATATTTTACCTGCTTTAATGAATGAGTTCATTACATTAACAAAGGAATCAGCTATCGTTACAGTTATTGGAGCACTCGACATTATGCGCCGTGCTTACATTGTAGGTGGAGAAAAATTCGCCTACCTTGAACCGTTAATTTTTGCAGGGTTGATTTATTATGTAATGGTAATGGGCTTAACGCTCCTTGGTAAAGCAGTCGAGAGGAGAATGAGAAAAGGTGATTAACGTTGAAAATTTACACAAATCATTTGGTAAAAATGAAGTTTTAAAAGGTATTTCAACTACGATTAAAGAAAAAGAAGTCGTAGCTGTTATTGGCCCTTCTGGTTCTGGTAAATCTACTTTTTTACGCTGTATGAACCTGCTTGAAGAACCGACGAGCGGAGTAGTTTCAATTAACGGTCAAGTGATTACAGATAAAAAAACAAACATTATGCGTGTGCGTGAAAACGTAGGAATGGTATTTCAGCATTTTCACTTGTTTCCACATATGACAGTGCTTGAAAATTTGACGTATGCTCCGATGACGGTAAAGGGCGTGTCAAGAGAAACGGCTGTTGCTAAAGGCAAAGAATTACTCCAAAAAGTGGGACTTGCTCAAAAAGCCAACGAGTTTCCAAATCGCTTATCGGGCGGTCAAAAGCAGCGTGTAGCTATTGCCAGAGCACTGGCAATGGAGCCGAAAGTGATGCTGTTTGACGAACCAACCTCAGCATTAGATCCAGAGATGGTAAAAGAAGTACTAGATGTAATGAAGTCGCTAACAGAAACAGGAATGACGATGGTCATTGTAACGCATGAAATGGGATTTGCACGAGAAGTAGCGGATCGTGTGCTGTTTTTAGACGGCGGTGTCCTTGTTGAAGATGCGCCTCCGGCTGAATTTTTCTCAGCTCCTAAAAGCAAGCGTGCTAAAGATTTCTTAGAAAAGATTTTATAATAAAAAAGTGCAGGAAGAGTACGATCTTTTCTGCACTTTTTTTATTGGAATTTATACGGTACAGCAAGATTTAAGGTTGTGTTATTTTTCTATTCGTGTTAATAAAGAATAGAGTATTTTATCACACTAAAAAGAAACCAACATGTAGGAGTCTAGAAAATGAAATTTAAAATTGGGTACCGGACAATTAAAACAGCCGTCGGTACATCACTGGCTATTATTATAGCTCAGTTCTTTCACCTCGAGTTTTTTGTATCAGCTGGAATTATCACCATTTTGTGCATTCAAAATTCAAAGAAAAAATCGTTGCGAAGTGCAAGCGATCGTTTTATTGCTTGTTCTTTATCCATTCTGTTTTCGTTTATATTCTTTGAAGGGATTGCTTATCATCCACTTGTTATAGGACTGATGCTGCTTTTGTTTATCCCGGTTACGGTTATATTCAAAGTTAATGCAGGCATTGTTACAAGCTCCGTTATTTTGCTTCATATTTACTCCAAAGGCAATATGACATGGGGAATCGTCTTTAATGAACTTGGCTTAATTGTAATTGGGATAGGTGTTGCCCTGCTTGTGAATTTATACATGCCAAGTTTAGATCAAGAGCTTCGCACGTATCAGCAAGAAATTGAAGAAAATTTCCGGTCGATGTTAAAAGAAATTGCCCTGTATCTCAGAACCAATGACAGCAGCTGGGACGGTAAGGAAATTGCAGATACGGTAAAAATTTTAGAAAAAGCAAAAAGCCTTGCGTTTCGTGATGTAGAAAATCATTTTGTGCGTGGGGAAAATTATTATTACCGCTATTTTAAAATTCGTGAAAAACAGCTTGAAATTATTGAGCGTACCCTTCCTCTCATTACCGCTATTGATTTGGTGGTAGAACAGCGCTACATGATTGCCGATTTTATTGAAGAATTAAGTCTATCCATCCACCCCGGTAATACAGCAAAATTATTTTTAGCCAAACTTCAGCATTTACGAGAAGCGTTTGCAGAGATGCCGCTTCCCAAAACGCGGGAAGAGTTTGAAGCGCGTGCCGATTTACTGCACGTAGTCAAAGAAATTGAACAATATTTGGTTATTAAACAAACCTTAAAAATAAGTTAAACAGTATGCATGTTGTTTATCTTGCTTACGAACACTAAATAAGACAAGAGATACCTCTCTTATCTTTTACTTAGGACTAACGTAAGGTGGTGGATTACGTGCATGTGTTTGCTTTTATCCTTTTACTATTATCTCCGGTTTGGCCATTAGGAGAAAATCCGTTGCCAAATGATCCTTATATTATTATTAATAAACAAAGCAATGAGCTTGCTTATATTCAAAATAAAGAAATTAAACAAATTATTAAAGTAGCAACGGGGAAAGCAGTTAATCTGACGCCCGAAGGGGAGTTCACGGTAACAGTAAAAGCTGTTAATCCTTATTATCGGAGAAGTAATATTGAAGGAGGCGCTCCTCAAAATCCTCTAGGTGTAAGGTGGATTGGGTTTGATGCAAGAGAGACTGACGGACGTATTTACGGCATTCACGGTACAAATCAGCCGGATTCCATCGGTAAATATGTATCGAATGGCTGTATTCGCGTAGAAAATCGTGAAGTAAGCCATTTATATGATCAAGTCCCGTTAGGTACAAAAGTATGGATTGTATCTACAGATCAATCTTTTGAAGAGTTAGCCGCTCAAAAAGGCATTGTGAATATACAGCAAAAGACTGGTGACTAGTCACCAGTCTTTTTTATATGTTTGCATTGCACAAAGAAGGAGCAGTGCATCTATGTTTTTAGTCATCAGTCTCGATTAAAACCACATGGCAAGTCCCGCTAAAAGCGTAGATATTAACATGACAAGAAGCATTAAAAACACAACGGTTTTTTGGATTTTCTTATTAGACATACAACCAAAGTCCTCCTACACGTTTTTTTCTTATTTTACATGTCTTCCGCTGCTTAGACAAGCAACTTTCTGTAGACACGCGAGCAGGAGATTTCTTTTGTTTTCAAGAATATGTGTAAATGAAAACGCTTTTTTAAAAGAGGTGAGAAAGTGATAAAAGGAATTGATCACATAGGAATAGCTGTAAAATCAATTGAAGGCAGCCTCCCTTTTTATGAAAAGGTATTAGGACTGTCTCTATTAAAAGTAGAAGAAGTAGAAGAACAAGGAGTAAAAGTTGCTTTTATTCAGTGCGGCAACGTAAAAATTGAATTATTAGAGCCGCTCTTTGAAGACAGTGCTGTCGGCGCGTTCATCAAAAAGAGAGGTGAAGGTCTTCATCATGTGGCTTTAGGTGTGCGAACGATTGAAGAACGGATTCACGAGTTAAAGGAAAAGGGTGTACAAATGATTGACGATGTTCCGAGAAAAGGCGCAGGGGAAGCATCCATTGCTTTTTTGCATCCAAAGTCAGCAAACGGTGTTCTTTATGAGCTCTGTGAAAAAACACTAGAGGAGGAGAAGAAACATGGTTGACATTTATGATAAATTAAATGAATTGTACGATAAGCGCCGGAAGATCGAGTTAGGCGGTGGAGACGAAAAAATTGAAAAACAGCACCATAAAGGGAAACTAACGGCACGCGAACGAATTGAAATTCTTTTGGATGAACATACATTTGTTGAATTAAATCCATTTATTGAACATCGGTGTGCGGATTTCAGTATGAATAATCAAGTAGGACCAGGAGACGGGGTAGTAACAGGTTACGGCAAGATAAACGGTCGCTCAGTCTATTTGTTTTCGCAAGATTTTACGGTATTCGGAGGCGCGTTAGGTGAAATGCATGCTAAAAAAATTGCGCACGTAATGGACTTAGCTGCTAAAACAGGCGTGCCGTTTATTGGGTTAAATGATTCAGGCGGGGCTCGTATTCAAGAGGGCGTCATGTCTCTTGATGGATACGGTCATATTTTTTATCGAAATGCCATTTATTCGGGTGTCATGCCTCAAATATCTGTTATTATGGGGCCTTGTGCAGGCGGAGCCGTGTACTCACCGGCGATTACGGACTTTGTTTTTATGGTAGAAGAAACAAGTCAAATGTTCATTACAGGACCAAAAGTAATTGAAACGGTAACGGGAGAAAGCATTTCCTCTGAAAATCTTGGAGGAGCAGCTGTCCATAACGAAATTAGCGGTAATGCCCATTTTAGAGGTGCAACAGAACAAGAGGTGCTAGAACAAGTACGAACGCTCTTAAGCTATCTTCCTCAGTCTAGCCAAGAGCAGCCTCCTTTAGCCTCAAAGGCAGAGTCTGATCATTATCGTCCGGATTTATTAGACGTTGTCCCGTTTGATGCCGTGCGCCCTTACGATGTGCGTCAAGTCATTCACCAAGTGGTGGACGAACACTCATTTTTTGAAGTGCAAAAAGACTTTGCAAGAAATATTGTCATTGGTTTTGCCCGCATAGATGGAAAAGTTGTCGGACTTGTGTGTAACCAGCCTAAAGTAATGGCAGGCAGTTTAGATATTAACTCCTCAGATAAAGCAGCAAGGTTTATTCGATTTTGCGATTCATTTAATATCCCACTTATTACATTTGAAGATGTTACAGGTTTTTTCCCAGGTATCAAGCAGGAACATGGCGGAATTATACGTCATGGTGCTAAAATTTTATATGCATACTCCGAAGCTACCGTTCCGAAAATCACGGTGATTTTGCGAAAGGCGTACGGAGGTGCATACGTAGCTTTAAATAGTAAATCGATTGGAGCGGACCTTGTGTATTCGTGGCCGAATGCCGAAATCGCTGTTATGGGTCCTCAAGGTGCTGCAAATATTATCTTTGCAAACGACATTCGAGGTAGCGAAAACCCAGATGAAACAAGACACGAAAAAATTGAACAGTATCGCGAGAAATTTGCTAATCCTTACGTAGCGGCAAGCGCTGGAATGGTGGATGATGTTATTGATCCTCGGGAAACGCGAATAAAATTAATACAAGCGCTTGAAATGTTGCACAATAAAAAGGAAGAGCGTCCAGCAAAGAAACATGGTAACATACCATTGTAGGTTATTTTTGGAGGGATTACATATTATGATTAATGAACAACGAATCGTTGATTTATTTATTGAATTAGTACAAGTAGACTCAGAAACAAAGCATGAAGAAAAAATTGCTGTTGTACTAAAAGAAAAATTTACCGCATTAGGCGTCGAAGTAGTAGAAGATGATGCCAAAGAAAAAACGGGCCACGGAGCCAACAACTTAATCTGCACACTGCCAGCTACAAAAGAAGGCGTAGACACAATCTACTTTACTTCTCATATGGATACAGTCGTACCTGGAAACGGTATTAAACCATCTATTGAAGATGGCTATATTAAAAGTGACGGCACGACAATTCTTGGAGCGGATGATAAAGCAGGCTTAGCAGCAATGCTAGAAGCCATCACCGTATTAAAAGAAGAAAACATCGCGCACGGCAAAATTGAATTTATTATTACAGTAGGAGAAGAATCTGGCTTAGTGGGCGCTAAAGCTCTTGATTCTAGCCTCGTAACGGCAAAATTCGGCTATGCTTTAGATAGCGATGGCAAAGTGGGAGACATTATCGTTGCTGCGCCGACGCAAGCAAAAGTAAATGCAACAATTTATGGAAAAACAGCTCATGCAGGTGTAGCTCCTGAACGAGGCGTTTCTGCTATTACGATCGCTTCAAGAGCCATTTCTAAAATGCCGCTTGGACGTATTGATGAAGAGACTACAGCGAATATTGGACGCTTTGAAGGCGGAACGCAAACGAATATCGTGTGTGACCGCGTCGATATTTTAGCAGAAGCTCGTTCATTAATTCCAAAAAAAATGGAAGCGCAAGTAGCGAAAATGAAAGAAGCGTTTGAAACAGCTGCACAAGAAATGGGCGGACGTGCAGAAGTTGATATTAAAGTGATGTATCCAGGCTTTAAATTTGGCGATGGAGATCATGTTGTCGAAGTTGCTAAAAAAGCCGTGGTTAATATCGATCGTCCTTCACGCCTGCTTCAAAGCGGAGGCGGAAGCGATGCAAATGTAATCGCTGGCTTTGATATCCCAACAGTCAACTTAGCAGTTGGTTATGAAGATATTCATACAACAAATGAAAAAATTCCGGTAGAAGAACTGGTGAAGACATCTGAACTAGTAGTGTCGATTATTAAAGAAGTAGCCAAATAATAGTTGCAGCCTTGCTTTTATATAAAAGCAAGGCTTTTTACATAGTGAATAGTAAATAGTCTGAATTTTTTAACATAATGTATAATGAAGAAAAGACGGTCGTTTTGTACAATAAAGTTAGTAATACATTTTACCAAAGTAGAAGTTGAAAATAACGTATATAAAAAATATGTAAGCGCTTTCAATTTTAGTTTTATCAACAGATATCCTTGGGAGGTTGATGCAATGCGATCACAGGAAAGTTTGCAGTCCATCATTCAAAACTTTAATGAAGTAGAAAAAGGGTTTTCAGATAGAGAAGCAGTCGAAGAATCTAATCGATGTTTGTACTGTTATGATGCACCCTGTATTCAGGCATGCCCTACAGGAATTGACATCCCGACGTTTATTAAAAAAATTGCATCGGGCAATTTAAAGGGGTCTGCCGAAACGATTATGTCTTCTAATCCCGTAGGAGCAAGCTGTTCGAGAGTTTGTCCAACCGATGAACTATGTGAAGGAGCGTGTGTACTTAACCACTCAACCAAACCAATTATGATTGGAAATTTGCAGCGCTACGCAACGGATTGGGCTATTCAAAATGAACAGGTGCTGTTTGAGAAAGGAAGAGCAAACGGTAAAAAGGTAGCAATTGTTGGTGGAGGTCCGGCGGGTCTCTCTGCAGCAAGAGAACTGGCGCGATTTGGATATGATGTAACCATTTTTGAAGCGGAAAAACAAGCAGGAGGGTTAAATACATATGGAATCGTGTCGTTTCGTCTTCCTCAAGCGATTTCATTTTGGGAAGTTGAACAAGTAAAAAGATTAGATGTAAAAATTAAAACAAACGTAAGAATTGGAGAAGATATTCTTCCGAGCGAATTGCTGCAGTCGTATGACGCGGTTGTATTAGCTATTGGTATGAGCAAGGTGCCTTCTCTACATGTTGAAGGTGAAGAGCTAGACGGTGTGTATGATGCGATTGATTTTGTGAAAAAAACGAAGTCAGAAGCGTTATCAACAGAATTTGTGGGTAAGCGTGTTGCCGTCATTGGTGCGGGAAATACTGCGATTGATGGTGCTACATGTTCCGTGCGCTTGGGGGCTGAAAATGTTCAAATTTTATACCGTCGTACACGAGAAGAAATGACGGCTTATGATTTTGAATTTGAATTTGCAAAACAAGATGGTGTTGAATTCCGCTGGTTAACGGCTCCTATACGAATTATTGGAGATGAAAATGGTAAGGTGAGCGGGATTGAATGTGTAAAAATGACTCTAACAGATCCAGATGCAGACGGCCGAAGAAAGCCTGTTCCTGTTGAAGGTTCAACGTTTACCATTCCAGTCGATGCTGTTGTTAAAGCAATTGGTCAAGAACGGTACCTGTCTTTGATTCAACAATTTCAGCTGCATCATGAAGACGGAGTTGTCTTAATTAATCAAGAGACGTTTCAAACATCAAATCCAAAAGTATTTGCTTGCGGAGACGTTATTTTTGGTAAAGGGCAAGGAGAAGCAATGGTTGTGACCGCTGCTCAGCAAGGAAAACAAACGGCGTTAAATATTCATATGCAGTTAACAAAAGAAACAATGGAAACAGCTTAAAATCAGGAGGAGGAGAAATCTATGGCAGATTTAACAACAAATTTAGCAGGTATTCAATCACCAAATCCGTTTTGGCTGGCATCCGCACCGCCAACCAATTCAGGTTATCAAGTGCAGCGTGCATTTGAAGCAGGCTGGGGAGGCGCAGTTTGGAAAACGCTTGGTGATCCGATTTTAAATGTTTCCTCACGATTTGCTGCCGTTGGCTTCAACGGTCAGCGCGTAGCCGGCTTTAATAATATTGAGTTAATCACCGATCGTCCTCTTGAAGTTAATTTGAAGGAAATCTATGAAACGAAAAAGAAGTTTCCTAACCACGCAATTATTGCCTCTCTTATGGTAGAGCCTCAGCAAGAAAAATGGCATGAAATTGTCAAAAAAGTAGAAGACGTAGGAGTGGATGGATTAGAGCTGAACTTTGGGTGTCCGCATGGAATGGCAGAACGAGGGATGGGTGCTGCCTCTGGGCAAGTCCCTGATTTGGTTGAAAAACAAACGTATTGGGCTAAAGAAGTTGCCCAAACGCCGGTCATTGTTAAATTAACTCCAAATATCACAGATATCACCGTTACAGCAGAAGCAGCGGTTCGAGGCGGTGCTGACGCTGTGAGCATGATTAACACTATTAATAGTTTAGCAGGAGTAGACATTCATTCATGGAATACGATTCCACACGTAGCAGGAAAAGGCGCTCACGGAGGTTATTGCGGCCCGGCTGTTAAGCCGATTGCATTAAACATGGTTGCTGAATGTGCGAGAAGTCCGTTTATTAACGTTCCAATATCAGGTATGGGAGGCGTTTCGAACTGGCAAGAAGCCGTCGAATTTATGCTCATGGGTGCTACAGGTGTGCAAGTATGTACAGCTGCAATGCATCACGGGTTCCGCATTGTAGAGGATATGATTCAAGGTCTCAATTATTATTTGGATGAAAGAGGAATTGAAAAAGTAAGTGATATTGTAGGGAAAGCCGTTTCAAAATATTCCGACTGGGGCAACTTAGATCTCAATTATAAAGTAGTGGCTCGCATCGATCCGGATACGTGTATTAACTGCAATAAATGTCATATTTCTTGTGAAGATACTTCTCACCAATGTATTGATATGCTGAAAGACCCTTCAGGAAAATCTTATTTAAAAGTAAGAGAAGAAGATTGTGTAGGCTGTAATTTATGTTCGATTGTATGTCCGGTGGATGGGGCTATATCCATGGTTGAATTACCGAATGAACAGTCTCCAATGACGTGGAATGAACGCCAAGCTGCTTTACAAGCGACGGCTGCACAGCGATTAGACGTATAAATACAAAGGGGATGAAGAAATGAAGAAAATCGTTAAAAATGGTGTGGTAGTCACAGCAACAGATACGTATAAAGCCGATATTTTAATTGAAAATGGAGTCATTTCGGCAATTGGCTCGGCATTTGAAGAGCAGGGTTGTGAAGTGATTGATGCAAAAGGCAACTATATATTTCCAGGAGGGATCGATCCTCATACTCATTTAGATATGCCGTTTGGAGGCACCGTTACAAAAGATGACTTTGAAACAGGTACAAGAGCAGCAGCTTTTGGAGGTACGACAACTGTTATTGATTTTTGCTTAACCAATAAAGGCGAACCGCTGCAAAAAGCGATCGGCACATGGCATGAAAAATCAAAAGGAAAAGCGGCTATCGATTATAGCTTTCATCTAATGATTGGAGAAATCACGGAAGATGTATTAAATGAGCTTCCTACGATTATTGAAAAAGAAGGAATTACTTCTTTTAAAGTATTCATGGCCTATAAAAATGTTTTTCAAGCAGACGATGCTACCCTTTATCAAACGCTAGTGCAAGCTAAAAAATTAGGGGCGCTTGTGATGGTACATGCTGAAAATGGAGATGTTATTGAGTATTTAACGGCAAAAGCACTAGAACAAGGACAAACCGATCCTATCTATCATGCACTGACTCGCCCTCCAGAAATAGAAGGAGAAGCTACGGGAAGAGCCGCGGTGCTAACGGAGCTGGCTGACTCACAGCTCTATGTTGTTCACGTGTCGTGCGCTGAAGCAGTTAAAAAGATTGCTGAAGCAAGGGAAAAAGGCGTAAATATCTGGGGCGAAACGTGTCCGCAGTATTTGATGCTTGACCAAACCTATTTAGAAAAACCGAATTTTGAAGGAGCAAAATACGTATGGTCGCCGCCTTTACGTGAAAAATGGAACCAAGATGTTTTGTGGAATGCTCTGCGTAATGGCGACTTGCAAACGATTGGATCAGATCAGTGTTCGTTTGATTTTAACGGTCAAAAAGATCTGGGAAAAGGAGATTTTACGAAAATTCCAAACGGAGGCCCTATTATCGAGGATCGCATGAGTATTTTATTTTCAGAAGGAGTAGTGAAGAAACGAATTAATATCAATCAGTTTGTAGATATAACATCAACAAAAATTGCTAAGCTGTTCGGACTGTACCCGAAAAAAGGAACAATAGCGGTTGGCGCAGACGCGGATCTGCTTATATTTGACCCTTCTGTTGAACGTACGATTTCAGCAAACACGCATCATATGGCAGTTGATTATAGCGCATTTGAGGGAATGAAAGTCACGGGTGAGCCGGTTTCAGTACTTTGCCGCGGGGAATTTGTCGTAAAAGATAAGCAGTTTGTCGGTCAAAAAGGCTACGGACAATTTACAAAACGAGCAAAGTTTAATGAGTTAAACACGGCTAACGAAGCTGAAAAATTAATGTTATAAAAACAGATGAAGAAATAGATCGGGGGCAGGGAAATGTCAAGTTACCATGAATATATGGCAGAGCGAGAAAAGATTGATTTTTTGCTGCAAAAAGGATTTAAAATAACAGCCGTAACGGAGAATCTAAGCGGGGCATTTGTGACGTTTGAACGCACCGAAAATAACCAAACCGAACAAGAAACCCTTCATATATTGACGGCGGATGCTAGAAAATATTTTTCATCCGTACTGATTCAACAAGTATAAAAACGGAGGCTGGGACAAAATTAATTTAGCTGAAGGAAGATCCGAACGGTGAATCGTTCGGATTTTTTTATTGGCAGGGTGAACGTAGGTTTCATATACGAAGGTGCTTCTAGCTGTTGATTGGAATTTTAATTATGTTTCAATCTCTTTATTTGTTTACTAATCCCTATAAGTTATTTACTATATTGGCTGACAAAAGTGATCCGTTTTTGTGTTTTTTTCGTTTTGGATGTGAAACAAAATAACTAGATATTATCCATTGACTGTATTACAGTTGTTACATTTCGTTTACATCGAAAGAGAAAAGGTTTAGTTATCTAGTAAATTGTAGTAAATATTATAGTAGAACGTTTTCAAACTAAATCTATTAAATACAAAAAGGGTGTGACACGGATGGATCAAGCTATGCAGTGTATGACACAGGAAGAAACAAAAATTATTGATAAATTAAAAATGGAAATGTTAAATGCAGTGTCACTACAAGATTTGCGTTTTTATAAAAAAGAAATTCACCGAATTAAAGAACAAGCGGTTAAACGCCAAGGTTTTTTTAATAAATTACAGCAAACAGCTCAGAAGCTGTAACGATCCATTATCGTTACAGCTTTTTTCGTTTCTTTCATTAAATATTTTATTTCTTCTAAATATTTAATATAATGTAAGAAGATATAGCTTTTGTTCTACACATATGCGAAATACGCGTTAATGATCCAGGAGACATGATGTGAAATTCGCTAGGGGCGGTGTTGACTTGAAATCATATTTAACAGTAACAGAGATTTTAACAAGGAAACATTTTGTAAACTGTGAAGTAATAGCTGGAGAGAGAGGGCTTACTAATTCTGTTAAGTGGGTGCACGTGATGGAAGTGACGCGCATTAATGAGCTGCTAAAAGGAAACGAGCTCATTTTATCAACAGGGGTAGGCTGGGGAGAAGATTCTCAATCTTGTTTATCATTTCTTCAGCAATTAATTTCTTGCAAGGCATCAGGACTGTGTATTGAACTTGGCACTTATACTTCTAAGATTCCGCAAATTGTAATTGATAAAGCGAACGAATGTGATTTTCCGATTATTTTATTTCACGAGGAAGTTCCGTTCGTTGAAATTACGCAAGATGTTCACTCGCTTTTAATTAATCAGCACTATCAAATGATTTCCGATTTAGAACAGTATTCTCATAGGCTAAATCAGCTGCTGTTAACAGTTAATGATCCGGCCCTCATCTTACAGTGTTTATATGAATCTACGGGGCTTCTTGTCGGCCTTAAAGTTTCAAATGAATTGATTACCTTTGCTCCTGAGATGGACTTGCTTAAACAGCAGCTCCTACTTCATTATATAAGCAGGGAAAATGAAAGTCTGCATTTTACTGAGCAGCCTATTCATTTATTAGGACAAGATTATGCTCAGCTATATGTTGCTTCTATAAATGAAGCGTTAACAGAACTTGAAGTGCTCACCGTTGACCGAACGGCGACTGCACTTGCTCAGCATTTTTTGAAGGACCTGTATGTCGAAGAGAAAAAAAGAGTAGATGAAACCGAATGGATGACAAAATGGATGAACGGAGAGTTAACTCTTGAACAAATAAAAGACTCTATGCACGAAGTGTGTTCAGATTCGCCTATTCGCGGAGGTGTCGTTGTTTGCTGTAAGTGGCAAAGGCGGGAGAAGTTTGATCGAACGTATTTTAAGCTGATCTTGAGAAGCATTTTTGAACAAGAAGGCTTTCACTTATTAGTCTCCGAGCGAAATCGCGAAGTATTATTTATTCTTTTGAACAAACGAATGGTTAGCACGTGGAGAGAGAGATTAGAAAACAGCCTTCATCGCTGGATGAATCAATATGAATCGGATGAAAATTCAAAGAGGAACGCCATTAGCTTTATCGGAATTGGCCAATACTGTGAACAGCTTGACTGCATGCATAAAAGCTATGAAACGGCTAAAGAAACGATTTCGATTCAAGAAATGCTACAAAAACAAACCATTATTCATTTTTATGATGATTTGCATATGTACCGGATTATTTCGCTTTTACATCAACATGAAGACTTACAGGAAGTGGTGTTTGAATATCTGCAGCCCGTTATTACATATGATGAAACGTATAATGCAAAACTTATGGAAACATTAAAAATTTATTTAGCATGCAACGGATCTAAACAAGAGACGGCTAAGCGTTTATACATTGTCCGGCAAACGCTGTATCACCGTATCGAAAAACTAGAAAAGCTGCTGGGTGAAGACTTTATGGAGCCGGAAAAACGACTGGCAATTGAGTTTATGATTATGGCATATGAATATTTGTTTATGATGAAAAAGTCGCGCGCGGAATTTATAAACGGATAAGTAAGCAGCTGGAAACAGCTGTTTTTTTATGTCGAGGCTGATTTTACTATATGTTCATTTTAGTTCATGCTTTCTCCGAGTTCACTGCGCAAAATGTGAAACGAGAATCTAGAGTTGTTTCACATTTTGTCTAATGCAACCACCATTTATTTATTCAATAATAAAGGTAGATTTGTCATTTCTTATTTTTTGAGGAGGCCAAGCGATATGTCAGTTGTGAATAATGATACGCAAGTTTTAAAAAATTACGTGGGCGGAAAATGGGTTGATACGGCAGGGGAAAAATTTGGAGAGGTAATTAATCCATCGACGGGCGAAGTCATTGCAAAAGTACCGCTTTCTACAAAAGAAGACGTAGCCAATGCGGTGGAAACAGCTCAAAAAACATTTGAAACATGGCGTAACGTGCCTGCTCCAAAACGAGCAAGATTAATGTTTGCGTTTCAGCATTTACTAGTTAAGCATCATGAAGAGTTAGCTAAATTAGTGGTACAAGAAAACGGCAAGGCTTTTAAAGAAGCTTACGGTGAAGTACAGCGCGGTATTGAATGCGTGGAGTTTGCCGCGGGTGCTCCTACTTTATTAATGGGGGAATCATTAAATAACATAGCGGAAGAAATTGATTCTGAGATGTTCCGTTTTCCACTGGGTGTCGTTGGCGGCATCACACCTTTTAACTTTCCGATGATGGTACCGCTTTGGATGTTCCCTCTTGCAATTGTATGTGGAAATGCGTTTGTATTAAAACCGTCTGAGCGAACGCCGCTTTTAGCAACGCGACTTGCTGAACTTTTTACAGAAGCAGGAGCACCGGATGGATTATTAAATATTGTGCACGGGGCACACGATGTTGTGAACGGATTAATAGAGCATGAAAAAGTTAAAGCGATTTCATTCGTCGGATCGCAGCCGGTAGCAAAATATGTTTATGAACAAGCTGCAGCTCAAGGGAAACGAGTTCAGGCTTTATCTGGAGCTAAAAATCATCATGTTGTGATGCCAGACTGCGATATGGATAAAGCAGTATCACATATTATCAGCTCGGCTTATGGAAGTGCCGGCCAGCGATGCATGGCGTGCAGCGCCGTGGTCGTGGTTGGTGAAAAAGGCGATGAATTCGTCGCAAAATTAAAGCAAAAAGCAGATGAATTAATTATGGGAAGCGGCTTTGATGATGAAGTGCTTCTAACGCCTGTGATTCGAAAAGAGCACCGTGATAAGGTGCTGGATTATATTGAACTGGGCATGAAAGAAGGGGCGGAACTCATTCGTGACGGACGTAAAGAAATGGATGAACATATGGAAGGCAATTTCTTAGGAGCAACAATTTTTGACCGCGTAACTCCTGATATGACCATTGCTAAAGAAGAGATTTTTGCACCTGTACTAAGCTTGCTTCGCGCTGACACATTAGATGAAGCACTTCGCTATATGGAAAAATCTCGTTTTGGAAATGGAGCAACGATTTATACAAAAGATGCAAAAGCGGTACGTCAATTTAGAGAAGAAGCAGATGCGGGTATGCTCGGTATTAACGTAGGAGTACCTGCTACAATGGCCTTCTTCCCATTCTCCGGTTGGAAAGACTCTTTTTACGGAGATTTGCATGTCAACGGCAAAGACGGTTTGAACTTCTTTACACGTAAAAAGATGGTTACATCACGCTTTGACTTTTAACATATAGATGAATATAGCAAGTGGCTTCGGCATTTTGTCGAAGTCTTTTCATACAGAAAAAAATACCGCGCTAGCGATTTGGGAGTGGATAAGATGGTACAGGTCAGTCAAAATGAAAAAGATCTGCGTGCAAAAGATGAGCAGTATGTATGGCATGGAATGAAACCATACAGTCCGGATGCAACGATGGTAGCTACAAAAGCAAAAGGTGCTTGGATTACAGATGAACAAGGAAATCGCTATTTAGATGCAATGGCAGGGCTTTGGTGTGTAAATACCGGGTATGGACGGGATGAATTAGCGCTCGCAGCCTATGAGCAGCTAAAAGAACTGGCTTATTTTCCACTCACTCAATCTCACGTACCTGCTATCAAACTGGCAGAGAAGCTAAATGAAATGTTAGGTGATGACTATGTTATTTTCTTTTCAAATAGCGGATCTGAAGCAAATGAAACGGCTTTTAAAATTGTGCGTCAGTACCATCAGCAAAAAGGAGAGCATTCTCGCTACAAATTTATTTCGCGTTACCGAGGGTATCACGGAAATTCAATGGGCGCACTAGCAGCAACGGGCCAAGCTCAGCGTAAATATAAATATGAACCGCTTGCCCCTGGCTTTATTCACGTTGCCCCGCCTGATTCGTACCGAGGGCAAGATGACTACGATGCACCCAAAGAACAGCTTCAATCTGTAAAAGATATTGACAATGTTATGACGTGGGAGCTAAGTGAAACGATTGCCGCTGTTATTATGGAGCCAATTATTACAGGAGGAGGAATTCTTTTACCGCCTCAAAATTATATGAAAGGCGTAAAAGAAACGTGTGAAAAACACGGTGCACTTTTAATTGCAGATGAAGTTATTTGCGGCTTTGGACGTACAGGAGAAGCCTTTGGTTTTATGAATTACGATGTAAAACCAGATATCATTACCATGGCAAAAGGAATTACAAGCGCATATCTTCCGCTCTCTGCAACTGCTGTTAAAAAAGAAATTTATGAAGCGTTCAAAGATAGCGATCAGTACGAGTATTTTCGCCATGTTAATACATTTGGAGGAAGCCCGGCTGCATGTGCACTGGCATTAAAGAATTTAGAAATTATGGAGAGAGAAAATCTTTTTGATCGTTCTAAACAGCTCGGAGCTTACGTATTAAGTGAGCTAACGCCGCTTATCGATAGCCACCCATACGTTGGAGACGTAAGAGGTAAAGGGCTTTTAATTGGAATTGAACTTGTAGCTGATAAACAAACGAAAGAACCGTTAGACGTTAATCTTGTAAATGAAGTGGTTGCTAAATGCAAAAGCAAAGGAGTCATTATTGGGAAAAATGGAGCAACGGTGGCCGGCTATAATAATGTTCTCACGCTCTCGCCGCCTCTCAACATTGAGGAAAGTGATATTGAGCTGTTATTAGCTACTATTACGTATGCGCTTGACAGCATCAAATAGGTAAGTTTGCAAAAAGCCTGTATAATATACTTACAGGCTTTTTGTGCGTATGAAGGAGGAAGTAGAAAATGGAATTGTTATTTTTAGGAACGGGTGCAGGAGTACCGGCGAAACAGCGGAATGTTTCATCTCTTGCGCTCGAACTTTTGCAAGAAAGAGGGGCGGTGTGGCTTTTTGATTGTGGAGAAGCAACTCAGCATCAAATTTTACATACAACCGTTAAACCGAGGCGAATTGAGAAAATTTTTATTACGCACCTTCACGGTGATCATATTTACGGATTGCCTGGACTCCTTGGAAGCCGTTCGTTTCAAGGCGGAGAATCGCTGCTTACTGTATACGGGCCAAAAGGAATTAAAGAATTTATTGAAGTCACGCTGGCTGTAAGTCAAACTCATCTGCAATATCCTCTAGAGATTGTTGAAATAGAAGAGGAAAGTGAAAGTGGAACGATTTTTGAAGATGAAACTTTTTCAGTGGAGTTTGGCAAACTTGAACATGGCATTTTATCTTATGGATATCGAGTTGTCGAAAAAGATTTGCCAGGATCACTGGACGTTCAACGTTTAAAAGAGATGAATATTCCCCCGGGGCCTCATTATCAGCAGTTAAAAGAAGGGAAAGAAGTAGTATTAAAAGATGGGCGTATAATCAATGGTCAAGAATTTTTAGGAGAGCCTAAAAAAGGGAAGGTCATCACGGTTTTAGGAGATACAAGAAAGTGCATGCAAAGTGTTCAGCTTGCTATGCATGCAAGTGTTTTAGTCCATGAAGCTACTTTTTCAGCGGGAGACGAGGAGCTTGCTTACAACTATTTTCATTCTACTGCAAAAGAAGCCGCTGAAATCGCTAAAACAGCATCGGCTGAGCGTCTTATTTTATCTCATATTAGTTCGCGTTACCAAGGAGACGCAGTCAGCCGGCTAGCAGAAGGAGCAAAAGAAATTTTTCCAAATACCGACATAGCAGAAGACTTGAAACGGTTTACGATTTCATAAAAAAAGACGAGGGTATCCTCGTCTTTTTTTACCAGCCGCGTTCGTACTGCACGGGTGCTGAAATTGTTTCATTTAGTTCTTTTGCCGCCGTGCGCGGGAAGTACGGATCACGCAGAAGTTCGCGCGCAACAAAAATTAAATCAGCGCGTTCGCTTTGTAAAATCTCTTCTGCTTGTCGTCCTGTTGTAATTAATCCAACTGCGCCTGTATCAATATTTGCCTGCTGCTTAATTTTATCTGCAAACGGCACTTGATAGCCAGGGTATACGTTGATTGGAGCGTGTACAAGAGCACCGGAACTAACATCAATTAAGTCGACGCCTTGTTCTTTCATCCATTTTGCAAATGCAACGTGATCATCGACTGTTAATCCGCCTTCTGTATAGTCAGAAGCAGAAACACGGACAAATAAAGGGCCGTCCCACTCTGTTTTCACAGCTTCAATAATTTCCTTTAAGAAACGATAGCGATTTTCTGCGCTGCCGCCATATTCGTCGCTGCGTTTATTGCTTAGCGGCGATAGAAATTGATGTACTAAATAACCGTGTGCAGCGTGAAGTTCGATAATATCAAACCCAGCTTCTTTTGAGCGTCGAGCGCTTTCTTTAAAGGCAGAAATCGTTTCATGAATTTGTTCTGTGGTCATTTCCACAGGTTTTTTACTTTTATCATCAAAAGCAATAGCGGAAGGAGCATAAATATCGCCTTCAACAGTTGCTTTACGTCCTGCATGTGCAAGTTGAATGGCCGTTTTTGCACCGTTTTCTTTTAGCTGTGTCACAAGTTTCGTTAATCCATCTCTTTGCTCATCATTCCAAATTCCCAAGTCTTGAGCTGAAATACGACCTTGTGGCACGACAGCTGAGGCTTCAACCATAATGAGACCTACTTGTCCAACCGCACGAGTTGTGTAGTGAACCATATGAAAGTCAGTTATTACGCCGTCTTCCTTTTCGCATGAATACATACACATTGGTGACATCACAATTCGGTTTTTTAATGTTACATCTTTCACTGTATAAGGTGAAAATAGTTTTGTTGTCATTCGGTTTAACCTCCAATTATTTCGATACTCTAAACAAAAGTTATTATATCACCGCATTGAATTTTCTTTCACATAATCTGCTTATCCATTTTTAATCATAAAAAAACCTCTTTCTTTTTTTAGAAAGAGGTGAACCTTTACGAACGTTTACTCGAGATTTTTTCGTCAATCGTATCTCCTAAATATTTGGAGCGAATTGTAGCTTGTTCAATACACTGCATCATGGCTTCTTGGAAGTTATGAGAAATAAGCTGTTCGATTCCTGCTTCTGTTGTGCCGCCCGGACTCATCACTTCTTTTCGAAGTACGGCTGGCGTTTTAGGTGACTGTTTCAGCATTTCTGCAGCACCGATAAGAGTTTGAAGAATTAGTTCATTTGACACTGACGTATCCAAGCCTTGTTTTTCAGCTGCTTTTTCCATTGCTTCTACTAGATAGTAGACATACGCTGGGCCGCTTCCAGATAGTCCTGTTACAGCGTGAAGCTGCTCTTCCTCTACAGTTGTAACCGTACCAATCGTTTCAAATAAAGCAGTAGTAACGTTCATATGCTCTGCTGTAGCAAACTTGCCGGGTGCAATGGCTGTAGCCGATAATCCAATAGAGGCCGATGTATTTGGCATAGCTCTTACAACCGCTACTTCTTGGTCAAACAAGTTTACAATTGTGGCAGTCGATACACCTGCTAAAACAGAGAGAACGAGGTGGTGCGGACGAATATAGGACTTAATCGTATCAATGCTTTCCGCTACGTCTTTTGGTTTAATAGCAAGCACGACGATATCGCTTTTTTCGATTAACAAGGCATGATTACGCGTAATGTTAATTTCATAGGCGTTTCGAAGTTCGTGAAGTCTTTTATCGTTGCTATGATTTGTTACGGTGATTTGATTGGGGCGAAGCTTTTTATCTGACAGCAGCCCTGAGATCATAGCTTCAGCCATTGATCCAGCTCCAATAAAGGCGATGTTTAAATCCGTTTTCATTAAAAGTTCCTCCAGTCATTTGCTATCCAATGAAAACAGATACTGAGATTTCAGTATCTGTTAAAGGTTTGTGTATCTCTTCTTTATAAAATGCATAGTTATCTAAAGATATGAATAAAACTTCACTATATTTCTGTCATTATGCAATGAAAAAGAGAAGGATGTCAATGTAATTTTCAGAAAACGAATGCAATTGTATAAATAACAGGAAAAATCGTGTAAACTTAAAAGAAAATGCGATGGTAAAGGAGCAAAAATACAGATGAATGAGCAATTATATAAAATTGTGCTGCCTACTCCTTTTGCGGTAGGAGATGTGAATGTTTTTGTTATAAAAGGTCAGACCGTTACGTTAATCGATGCTGGTATTAAAACGGAGGCGGCGTGGTCTGTATTTAAAGAAAAGCTTAATGAAATAGGATTAAAACCAGATGATATTAAGCAAGTTGTCCTAACTCATCACCATCCTGATCACGTAGGAATGCTTGATTTTTTTCATAAAGATATCGCCATAGTCGGTCATGCAAAAAATCAGCCTTGGATCTCCCAAAATCCAGATTTTTTTGAGTGGTACGATGCGTTTTTTGAAGACCACTTTATGAAAGCCGGCGTAGATGAAAGGTTTCGCCCTTATTTAAAACGTTTAAAAGCATCAATGAAGTATTCATGTCATCGTTCTCTTACAACTTCTGTGCAGGAAGGAGATTACATTCCGGACCTAGAGAGTTGGAAAGTACTTGAAGTACCAGGTCATGCTCAAAGCCATATTGCATTATACAATGAAAGAACAGCGGTTATGATTGGAGGAGATTTACTGTTAAAGCATATTTCATCTAATCCGCTCATTGAACCTCCTATGAAACCAAGCGGCGAGCGACCTAAAACGCTTCTTCAATATAATCATTCATTAAGACGTCTGCTTGATTTAGAGATAAACTGTATCTATACAGGTCATGGAGATGAAGTGTTACATGTTCGCGAACTTGTACAAGAGCGGTTACAAAAGCAAAGCGACCGAGCGGATAAAGTGCTTGGCATGATAAAAGAACGTCCTCAAACAGCGTTTGATATTTGCAAACAGCTCTTTCCTACTATTTATGAAAAAGAACTAGGGCTAACTCTTTCTGAAACAATTGGTCAGCTCGATTTTTTAGAAGATGCCAATAAAATCAGTACACATGAAAAAGAAAGTACGCTTATTTATTCTGTGTGCTCTTAACTTATAAAAAAGGTGTGTTATATTTGAAATCCTCGTTAAAGAACCAACATGTCGTGATTACAGGCGCTTCAGGAGGTCTTGGAGAGCATTTAGCTTATGAAGTGGCCAAAAGAGGGGGCGTCCCCGTTTTACTTGCACGTACAGAAGAAAAGCTGCACCGAGTAGCCGAGCAAATTAGTCAAAAATATGGGATTACCTCTTACATATACAAAGCTGACGTAGCGAACGTAGAGGAAGTCAATAGAGTCGTTCAGAAAATGATGAGTGAAATTAAGCGTGTTGATGTCCTGATTAATAATGCAGGCTTTGGTGTATTTGAAGAAGTGAAAGAAGCATCGATTAAGACAATTGCCTCAATGTTTCAAGTCAATGTTATTGGATTGATTGCATGTACACAAGAAATTTTAGCTTATATGCTAAAAGAAAACAAAGGACATATTATTAACATTGCTTCTCAAGCAGGCAAACTTGCGACACCTAAATCCAGTGGCTATTCAGCTTCTAAACATGCCGTGCTAGGGTTTACCAACAGCCTGCGAATGGAATTAGCGAAAACAGATATCTATGTAACGGCAGTGAATCCAGGTCCTATTCAAACCAACTTCTTTTCAATAGCAGATCAATCAGGAAACTATGAAAAAAGTGTAGAAAAGTTTATGTTAACCCCTCAATACGTAGCTGAAAAAACGGTCAATATTATTGGGAAGCCAAAACGAGAAGTCAACTTGCCTAAGTGGATGAATATAGGCTCGAAGATGTATCAGCTTGCCCCGGGGCTCGTAGAGAAATTGGCAGGGGATGCGTTTAATAGAAAATAACCTGTGCTTTAACCACAGGTTATCAATGTTTTTCGTTAATGGTTTCGTTCAGTAAGGCTGTATTTCTATGAATCTACTGCTCGTCTAAAATTTTTGCAGCGCGCACACAAGAGTCAAATTTTCCTTTATGATTTCCGTCGCAAAAGGGCATCTTTTGCGACTGGCCACATCGGCATAGTGAAAATGTCGGCTTTGTTTCAAATTTGTTGCCGTCTGCATCAATTAATTCAACGTCTCCAGTGACACGGAAAGAGCCGTTATCCATTACTTTAATTTGTACTTTTGACATAAAAAAACCTCCTTTTTGTACACATCTATATGAAGCGCCAGAGTTTAATGAAAGCGAGATGTGTATTATACTCATTATATAAGCAATTTTCGTTTGTTTATACAATTAGTTTAAAAGGAGTTAAAGGAAAATGAATATTACCTTTACTGATAAAGCGATAGCAAAAGTACAAGAAAAGTACGGGAAAGATTCTTCACTATATTTAAAATTAAAATACGATACAGATGGATGCGGCTGTGTTGTGAGCGGTGTAACGACGCTATGGATTGTTGATGAAAAAGAGAGCGATGATGTAATCATTGAGACGAATTTTGTTCCTGTTCTTGTCGAAAAAACAAAGCAAGTATTTTTAGATGATAATATGACGATTGACTACAATGAAAGTGCCTATGCGTTTATGCTAAAATGTCCTTCTCAAATTTTAAATCCGCGCATGTCATTTATCGATAAAACAAAAGAAGCGCTTTAAAGCGCTTCTTTTTGTATTTTTTCTAAAAATGATTCAATAACTTGTTCATATTCCTCTGGATTATCAGCATACGAGCGGGCATGAGTGCCTACAGGTGCTAAATACATCCGTTTTGCTCCCATTTTTTTGGCATGCAGCTGCTCCGTCATTTTAGGAAGAATATAGTCATCTTCTTTACTATGGATAAACAGAACAGGATGTTTGATTTGATCTACGACTGAAATAGGTGATACGTCTTTAAATGAGTAGCCTTCTCGCCATTTTAAAATAATATTAGCTGCTGGCATCACAAGCTGTTTTGGTAAGTGGAAATCTTGTTTTAAGCGATAGGCAAGAAGTTCTTCTAAGTCAGAAAAAGGGCAGTCGACAATATAAAAATCAGCTCCGTCTTCCATTCCAGCATACAAAAGAGTGGTCGCAGCTCCCATAGATTCCCCGTGAATCCCGAGGGAAATAGTTGAACCGAATTGTTCTTTTACCCAGTGAACAACGGATTGAAGGTCCAGTTTTTCATAATAGCCGTAGCTCGTTGTTTTCCCTTCAGACTTGCCGTGGCGGCGATGATCATAAAGAACGACGTTCCATCCAAGCTTTAGAAAAAGCCGAGCATATTTCATAGAGTTCAGTGAATGAACTGTAACTCCGTGCGAAAGAATCATAAATCGGTTGTTTTCGTATTGTTTAATAACGGTCCCAGCTATGTTATAGCCTAGAGAAGAAGGAAGCACAAATGCTTCTTTAGGAAGAGTGCTATAGACTTTCTCATCATAAAAGCCATCTTCCGTATCGCGGTCAATAATAACTTTGTCGGTCTTTTTACGGATGTACATCATTTGATTTGTAAAAAAGATGCCAAGAGCGGCAAATGCTCCGAAAACACTTCCTATTAATAATAGCCATTTTTTCATGATTAGCGGCTCCTTTTGTTAATATAGCTATTATTTATTATAGCATCGCTCTCATAAAAACCTAATTTTTAACGCTGTGCAAATAAAGAGTATTGCTTGCTTTCAATCGGTCTTGAAATGTGAGGAGCGATAAAAGCGACCGCTTCGAGCAGCTTTTCTTCATTAATAGAAGTGGAAATATCCATTTCATGAAGCATAAAGACGAGATCTTCCGTAGCTACGTTTCCCGTTGCTCCCTTAGCGAATGGACATCCACCTAACCCCCCAGCGGATGAATCGAACCTGTTAATACCGGCTTGCAGAGCTGCATAGATATTTGCAATGGCTAATCCTCTCGTATCGTGAAAGTGCGCAGCAAGTAGCGTGTGGGGAAAGTTTTGTTTTAATTTCGAGAAAAGTGAAAATACATCTTTAGGGTTTGCCATGCCAATTGTATCAGCAACGCTTAGCTCATTCACTCCAGCCTTCACAAAGCTTTCGCAAAGGGCCAGCACGTCGCGTTCATGTATTTTTCCTTCATACGGGCAATAAAAGGCGGTGGAAATGCAAGTTCGAATAAAACATTCTTGCTGCTTGAGCTGCTGAATGAGAGGAAGCAGCGTTTGTACAGCTTCTTTGGTGTTTTTGTTAATATTTTTTTGATTAAAGGTATTGCTTACGCCAATAAACAGCGCAACGGAGCGGCAATTAGCTTGCAGTGCTTTTTCCAAGCCTTTTTGGTTCGGCACAAGCACAATGTTTCGACATGTATCAGGCTGAAATGTATCTGCAACAGTAGAAGCATCTTTCATTTGAGGAACCCATTTTGGAGAAACAAAGGATGTAATTTCGATTTCGGATAGTCCAGCTTCTTTTAATTTTTTGATAAAATTAATTTTTTTTTCAGTTGGAACAAAATTTTTTTCATTTTGAAGGCCATCTCGTGGACCAACTTCTATAATTGTTACTTTTTCAGGAAATCCCATAAACCGCTCTCCTCCTACATTGTAAACGCTTACTAATATTTATTTTAATTCTAAAAAATTAAAATTCAATAAAAATTATAAATTTTTACAAAAAAAGAGGAATTTCGCAAGCGATGTCGAAATTAATACAGGTGACAGTTAATCACAGTAATCAAACAGTAAGGAGAGGTTTTCGACATGGGTCAAACAGAAGTAGTCATTGTAAGCGCTGTACGTACAGCAATCGGCAGCTTTGGGGGAAGCTTACAAAATGTATCCGCAACAACTTTAGGTGGTACTGTAATTAAAGAAGCTTTAAACAAAGCAGGGGTATCAGCAAACGAAGTAGATGAAGTTATTATGGGAAATGTCTTACAAGCAGGTTTAGGACAAAATCCAGCACGACAAGCAACTTTAGCAGCAGGTTTACCTGAAACTGTTTCAGCATTAACCATCAATAAAGTATGCGGATCAGGACTAAAAGCAGTACATCTCGCTACACAAGCGATTCTTGCTGGGGATGCTGATGTGATTGTTGCTGGTGGAATGGAAAACATGAGCCAAGCACCATACTTATTAAAAAATGCACGCAACGGGTTTAAAATGGGCGACCAAAAAGTAGTTGACAGCATGATTCAAGATGGATTATGGTGTGCATTTAATGACTACCATATGGGCGTTACAGCTGAAAATCTGTGTGATAAATATGAAATTACTCGTGACGAACAAGATGCGTTTGCAGCTTCAAGTCAGCAAAAAGCAGAAGCAGCTATTCAATCTGGTCGTTTTAAAGATGAAATCGTGCCAGTAGAAGTGCCTGGAAGAAAAGGTCAAGTAACTATTTTTGAACAAGATGAGTTCCCGCGCGCAGGCACAACGGCTGAAAGCTTAGGGAAACTACGTCCTGCCTTCAAAAAAGACGGTTCTGTAACAGCTGGTAATGCATCTGGTATCAATGACGGTGCAGCGGCAGTAGTGGTAATGAGCCGTAAAAAAGCAGACGAGTTAGGCCTAACACCATTAGTGTCAATTAAAAGTAATGCAACTGCCGGAGTAGACCCAAGCATTATGGGAATCGGTCCTGTAAGCGCAGTGAAAAAGGCGCTGGAAAAAGCTGCTGTTTCATTAGAAGATGTTCAATTAGTAGAAGCGAACGAAGCATTCGCTGCACAGTCAATCGCTGTGGATCGTGAACTTCAATTTAATCATGATATTTTAAATGTAAACGGTGGAGCAATTGCGCTTGGACATCCTATTGGTGCAAGTGGTACACGTGTCCTAGTTTCACTTATTCATGAAATGCAAAAACGCGACGCAAAACTTGGGTTAGCAACGTTATGTATTGGCGGAGGCCAAGGCGTTGCAACAATCGTTGAACGTCCTTAATTTGATATAGTTTTAACAAACATTAAAGCTATATCACAACGCCACAGATTCCAAACATACAGCTTTGGAACTCGTGGCGTTTTTGTTTTTCCTTTAATTTGTCTAGTAATATAACTTTTTTGACAAAAAAATGATTAAATTATAATTTTCAGTTATATATATATTTAAAAAGAAATAAAAATCTTTTATAATAGATTAGAAAGCGTTTTCAAAAATAACGAAGGGGTGGTTATGTATGAAACAAGTACATACGTCGTTTAAAGAAGCGGTGAAAGATATTCACGACGGTGCTACGATTATGGTCGGTGGTTTTGGTTTATGTGGAATTCCGGAGAATTTGATTTTAGCGTTAGTTGAAACAGGGGTAAAAGATTTAACCGTAATTTCAAATAACTGCGGCGTAGACGACTGGGGACTTGGACTGCTTCTGAAAAACAAACAAATTAAAAAGATGATTGGTTCTTACGTGGGAGAAAATAAAGAGTTTGAAAGACAAGTATTGTCAGGAGAAATTGAAGTAGAATTGCTACCTCAAGGCACGCTAGCTGAAAAGATTCGCGCCGGCGGAGCGGGCATACCTGCATTTTATACACCAGCGGGAGTGGGAACACCCATTGCTGAAGGAAAAGAAGTTCGCGTGTTTGATGGAAAAGAATATTTACTAGAAGAGGCGTTAAAAGCTGATTTTAGTTTGGTTAGAGCTTGGAAAGCCGATCATATGGGGAACTTAGTGTATAACAAGACAGCGCGCAATTTCAGCCCAATGATTGCAGCAGCAGGAAAAGTGACGATAGCAGAAGTGGAGGAACTTCATTCAACAGGCTCACTTGATCCAAATATTATCCACACACCTAGTGTATATGTTCAATCGTTAATTATTGGTGAACAAGAAAAACGTATTGAGCGTTTAACCGTTCAAAAATAACAAAAGGGGAGAGATTTTTCATGATTGAAAACGGCGTGAACGTGAGAGAGCGAATTGCAAAACGTGCTGAAAAAGAAATTTTGGACGGATTTTATGTAAACCTTGGAATTGGTATTCCAACGCTTGTGGCTAATCATATCTCAGATAATAAAACGGTGGTGCTTCAGTCCGAAAACGGTCTGTTAGGCATTGGACCATATCCGAAAGAAGGAGAAGTAGATCCTGATTTAATTAATGCAGGTAAAGAAACCGTCACGGCGACAAAAGGGGCTTCTTACTTCGACAGTGCTGAATCGTTTGGCATGATTCGCGGAGGGCATATTAATATTGCGATTTTAGGAGGCATGGAAGTCTCAAAAACTGGTGACTTGGCTAACTGGATGATTCCTGGGAAAATGATTAAAGGAATGGGCGGTGCAATGGATTTAGTTCATGGAGCGCAGCGCATCATTGTCATTATGGAACATGTGACGAGAAAAGACCAACCTAAAATCTTAAATGAGTGCACTCTCCCTCTGACAGGAAAAGAGGTAGTAGATCGTATTATTACAGATCGAGCGGTCATTGATATTACGGCAGAAGGCCTAAAACTTGTCGAAGTAGCGAAAGGTTATACGGTAGAAGATATTCAACAATCTACAGAGCCAACTTTAATCATTGATGAACATGTAAAACTAGATGCATTTTGATTTTTGGTAACAAAAGCAAGAATATGATACAATATCTCTCAATTAAAGTAGCGGGGGAATTGTGATGGCTAAAAAAAAGCAAAAACAATCAGCACAAAAACAAAGTGATCAGCTTAGTATCAAAGATCAGCTAAATGATAGCTTATTAAAACAGCTTCAAGCTAAAAAACAGGCGCTTTCTTTAAAAGAAGAAGAGCAGAAAGAAACAGAGCGTAAAGAAGCTGCTCGAATTCGAAAAGAAAAAGAAAAAAATAAATCGTTTGAAGAACTGTTAAATGAAAGTGATATGAACTGGTCCGAGTTTAAAAAATAAAAGCGCCGGTAAAGGCGCTTTTATTTTTTAACGGTGAGCTTCATATTGATTTGTTTTAAAGATCGATTGCAGCTTGTTAACTTCAGTAGGCTGTAGCGGGGAGGTCTCGACAGCTTTGACGTTTTCGCGAAGCTGTGAAGAAGAGCTTGCTCCTGCTACAACTGAGGCTACCGCAGGATTAGCTAAACAGTATTGAAGTGCAGTTGAGTTTAGAGAGTAAGTTGGTCGTACGTGACGAAATTCTTCTAGCGTTTTTGCTAATTCCGTACCGCTATAATCTAAATAGCCCTTGCCCTCGAATGCAGCAAGTTTTTGCTCTCCTTTTTCGGTTAGCAGCCCTTTGGCTACTGGACCTCGGGCTACAACGCTAATGCCGTTGTCATGTAAAAGAGGAAGTGCACTTTCTTCAGGGCGTCTGTCTAACAAGCTGTATTGCATCATGACGCTAACAATAGAAGAATTTTGCACATACTCTCGAATCACATTTGGGCGGATAGATGAAATGCCATAGTAGCGAATGACGCCTTCTTGTTTTAATTCTTCAAATGCTTCAATCGTTTCCTCAATATTGTCTTCAACGGTTCCTCCGTGCAGTTGATATAAATCGATGTAATCTGTTTGAAGACGGCGCAGGCTTTCTTTTACTTCTTCTTTTATATAAGCTTTAGACGGATCCCATGTCCAGCTGTCTTTTGCATCATTCCAGCGATTCCCCACTTTTGTGGCTAAAATAATATCATTTCTGCGTTTTTTTAGGGCTTGTCCCACAAACTCCTCGTTTAAGCCAAAATCATATAAATCTGCTGTATCGAAATAATTAATGCCATATTCGAGAGCTTCATCAATCATATTGACAGCGTGTTTTTGTTCCGTTCCAAGAGACATGCACCCTAAACCTAATGTACTGACAAGCAAGTCTGAAGTACCTAAGTGTCTTTTTTCCATATATGTCACTATATGTCACTCCTTATTTTTTACTTGTTTCTATCTATTGTAGCGCTATGATAGAGGGAAACTCAAATAAGAAGATTAGAAAACTGCAGCACAATTAGTGTCTGCAGTCTGCTTGTTTGTAAGAATTAAAATTTTGAGAGATAGCGTTCGTCCATTCATCGACATACTGAAATTGTTCGCCGTATTCTTTTAACTTTTGCTGGATTTCCCATGCTTTACCGACCAAAATTATTTGCTTCTCGTGAACATAAACTTTCATTTTTTCTACCTCCCAAGGTTTGTATGATAGAATATATGTAAGAGTCAAAAAAATAGAACGAGGTGTAGAAAATGGATCATTTAACAGAAAAAATGCTGTCTTCTGAAAAGCTGTTTGGAGGCAGAGTGATTGATTTGTACTTAGAAGAAGTAGAGCTTCCAAACGGAAAAACGAGTACAAGAGAAGTAGTTAAGCACCCTGGAGCCGTAGCTGTCATTGCGTTAACAAGCGACCATAAAATGGTTATGGTCAAACAGTATCGCAGGCCGATGGATCGTATTTTAGTCGAAATTCCAGCCGGCAAGCTAGAAAAAGGAGAAGAGCCGATTGTGACGGCAAAACGTGAGTTAGAAGAAGAAACAGGCTATACAACAGATTCGCTTAGCCATATTATTTCTTTTTATACATCACCAGGTTTTGCGGATGAGTTGGTGCACCTTTATTTAGCGGAAGATTTAAAAGTGATGACCACCAAAGCGGAATTAGACGAAGATGAATTTGTTGAAGTGATGGAAGTTACGGTAGATGAGACGCTTACTCTTATTCAAAACAAGGAAATTTATGATGCAAAAACAGCCTATGCTGTGCAGTACTTACAGTTAAAAAGCGGATTAGGAGAGTAAGAGAGTTTTTTCTTTTACATACGAACGGCAATCTAGCAATTTAGAGGTTTACATTGAAACGTCATTTGATGTGAGAAAAAACAGGCATGCGTGTATCTCTAACTAAAAAAATGTTTGACAACCATATTTTAGTTGAAGGAAAATCCGAACGATGAATAGAGATTCTTGATGGAGAATCAAATTCGTTCGGATTTTTTTAAGGTGATGGTGAATGTAGATTTCATTTATATAGTTGGTTCTAGCGGTTGATTGGAGGGCAAGGCGAAGACTCCTGCGGGAAAAGCGGAATAGGTGAGACCCCGCAGAAGCGTACGCGACGAAGAGGGTCACCGGCGGCCCGCGGAAAGCGAAGCCTTGCATGGAAATCGACAGCCGTTTCACAAGCCATCCATACTATCTCATTTGATCTTATTTAGATTGGGTTGATTTTATTATGTCTCATTCTCTTTTTTTATTTGATAGATTCAAAAGATTCTTGGCATAGTTTTTGTACTCTATCATACACTCTATTAAGCGATTAATAGGAGGAAGACGATGAGAAAAAAACAATTGCCATTATCGTATGCAAGACATTTTCAAGAAAACAGTTCTATTTATTTGTTTGTGACCGTGCTGTTTTTAATGGGAATCATTTTTGGGGCTATTGTTGTAAATAGTTTGACGCTTGATCAAAAAGAAGACCTGTACTTCTATTTAAACCGGTTTTTCGGACAGGTAAAGAGTGGAGAAGTAGCAAGCAGCGTTGAAATGTTTCAGCAAAGTTTTTTTCATAATGTTAAATACTTAGGGCTCATTTGGATATTAGGAATCGCCATTATTGGTTTGCCTGTAGTGTTAATTCTGCTGTTTTTAAAAGGAATGGTGATTGGTTTTACCGTAGGCTTTTTAGTCAATCAAATGGGACTCTCTGGTTTTGCGCTATCTTTTGTATCTGTTATGCCGCAAAATATCTTTCTCATACCGGCATTTCTGATCTTGTCTGCAGCTTCAGTTGCCTTTTCTTTGAAGCTTGTGCGGCAGCAGTTTTTTAAAAAAGCAGCGGAGCCTATTTCCGCCTCATTTTTACGCTACAGCGGAACCATGATTGCTATGATATGTTTGGTTGCCTGTGCAGCTACAATTGAAGCTTACGTATCACCTACTTTAATGAAAAGTGTAATGGCTCTATTAAATAAGTAAGAATAAGTATTAAGTAAAAAGAATTCTTTTTTCTTATTAATAATAACTTTATTTTGACACCCTCGACACATCTGATATAATGGATTAGTGAATGGCGAGGGAGGGAATAATTATGGAAAGTCGAATTGAGCGAATTAAGCAGCAGTTGCACTCAGCTAGCTATAAATTGACACCTCAACGTGAGGCGACTGTAAGAGTACTTCTTGAACATGAAGAGGATCATTTAAGTGCCGAAGATGTATATCTCCTCGTCAAGGAAAAGTCTCCGGAAATTGGATTGGCAACTGTTTATCGTACGTTAGAATTGTTAACTGAACTTAAAATTGTTGATAAAATAAACTTTGGCGATGGCGTTTCTCGCTACGATTTAAGACAAGAAGGAGCCGCACACTTTCATCATCACCTTGTGTGTATGGAATGTGGATCTGTGGACGAAATTCAAGAAGATTTGCTTGAAGACGTTGAAGAAATTGTGGAAAAGCAATGGAATTTTAAAATTAAAGATCACCGCTTGACATTTCATGGCATTTGCCATCGCTGTCAGGATAAAGAAGACAAGCAGTAAAAGCCTTTTCCCTAATGGAGAAGGTTTTTTGTTGTACATAAATAAAAAATAACGAGTTTATAAGCTACATGGTTTTATAGAAAGAAAGGAAATCATCAGGAGAGAACTCAGTGTATAAAGGCAAGAAACATGTATAAAACCTGTCCTAATTGGCATATCTTCTAATAGAATCAAAAATTGGAGGAATTGTTTCATGAAATCATGGGCTGAAATGGTATATAATACATGTAAAGTATTTATCTTATTTACCGGGTTTACTCTTTTGTTTTATTTTGGAATGATATGGGTATCTCAAGAGTATCAAAATTATAAACGTTATGATGAGCCGTCGGGTTCAGCAGTTAAGGTCATGCAAGCAAGTGTGAACAAAGATCAGACGTGGCTAGAGCGTTTATTTATGTTTTATCAAAACGGGGAGTAGAGGCTATTGAATGATCAAATTCAAGATTTTATTCATTATTTAGTAGTAGAGCGGGGACTAGCGAAAAATACAATTGATTCGTATGAACGAGATTTAAAAAAGTATGCTCAATATTTAGAGCATGTAGAGCAGCTGAAATCATTTAATGAAGTAACAAGACTTCACATCGTTAATTTTCTGAAATATTTAAGTGATCAGCAAAAGTCATCTAAAACGATTGCGAGACATGTGGCTTCAACTAGATCTTTTCATCAATTCTTACTAAGAGAAAAAGCAGCGGATACAGATCCATCCGTTCATATTGATACCCCGCAGCTTGAGCGCAAGCTGCCAAAAGTGCTAAATGCAGAAGAAGTAGAGGCGCTGTTAAATGTGTTTGATACTTCGACGCCTTTTGGCATACGAGACAAAGCGATGCTTGAGTTGCTTTATGCTACTGGAATTCGTGTGTCTGAACTCGTTAACTTAAATATTGATGATGCACATTTGACGATGGGATTTATTCGTTGTATCGGAAAAGGAAATAAAGAAAGAATTGTCCCCATCGGAAGGTTGGCAACGGAGGCTATCGAAGAGTATTTACAGCATAGCCGGAGTGTTTTAACAAAGCAAAAGGAACAGGACAAAGCACTCTTTGTTAATCATCACGGAAGGCGTTTAACAAGGCAGGGGTTTTGGAAAATATTAAAAAAGTTAGCTTCTGAAGCAAAAATTGAAAAAGAATTAACTCCACATACGTTACGGCATTCGTTTGCTACTCATTTGTTAGAGAACGGCGCGGACTTGAGAGCCGTTCAAGAAATGCTCGGGCATGCGGATATTTCGACCACTCAAATTTATACACATGTTACAAAAGCACGTTTAAAAGATGTATACAATCAGTTTCATCCGCGAGCGTAGGAAGATTCCAATGTCCAATGAGTTCATAGACATTGGTTTTTTTGATTGAAAACACTTTCATTCATGTATACAAAAAAATAAAAAGCGTCTATACTAATAGAGAGGTCAGACTTCTGACCAATAAGAGAAGATGGTTAAATTATTTCCAAACGGGAATTTTATAGAGAATAAATAAATTGATATTTGGAGGGAATAAAATGGCGCATACATATAAACGCGTATTTTTAATTGTCATGGATTCAGTGGGTATCGGTGAATCACCGGATGCTGAAAAATACAATGATAAAGGTGCTGATACGTTTGGTCATATTGCAGAGCACTGCAACGGTCTTCGTATGCCTAATATGGCTAAGCTTGGCCTAAGCAATATCCGTGAAATTAAAGGAATCGATAAAGCTGAAAAACCGTTGGCTTACTATACAAAAATGCAGGAAGCTTCTGCAGGAAAAGATACAATGACAGGTCATTGGGAAATTATGGGCCTTAATATTGATACGCCTTTTAATGTATTTCCAGATGGATTTCCAGAAGAGCTGATTTCACAATTAGAAGAAAAAACAGGTCGAAAAATCATTGGGAACAAACCAGCGTCTGGTACAGAAATTTTGGATGAGCTAGGAAAACAGCATATGGAAACAGGTGACTTAATCGTCTATACATCAGCAGATTCTGTTTTGCAAATTGCTGCTCATGAAGAAATTGTTCCAATTGATGAATTGTACAAAATTTGTGAGATTGCTCGTGAATTAACGCTTGATGATCCATACATGATTGGACGTGTTATCGCTCGCCCGTTTTTAGGTGAACCAGGTAATTTTACACGTACATCCAATCGTCATGACTATGCATTAAAGCCTTTTGGACGTACTGTAATGAATGAATTAAAAGACAATGACATCGATGTTATTGCTATCGGTAAAATTTCTGATATTTACGACGGAGAAGGGGTAACAAAATCTCTTCGTACCAAATCGAATATGGACGGCATGGATAAGCTAGTTGATACATTAAACATGGACTTCACAGGCTTAAGCTTCTTAAATTTAGTTGATTTTGATGCTCTCTATGGTCATCGCCGCGATCCACAAGGATATGGGCAAGCACTTGAAGAATATGATGCACGCTTAGAAGAAGTATTTGATTTATTAAAAGAAGATGATTTATTGATTATTACAGCGGATCATGGAAATGACCCTGTTCATCATGGGACAGACCATACGCGTGAATACGTGCCGCTTCTTGTGTACAATAAAGGCATGCAAGAAGGAAAAGAACTTTCTATTCGTCAAACGTTTGCGGATATTGGCGCAACGGTAGCAGAAAATTTTGGCGTAGCAATGCCTAAACATGGAAAAAGTTTTTTAAAAGAGTTGAATTAAGCAGGGGGAATGGAGTATGAAAAAAGAATATATTGAAAAAGCAGCAGCATATATTAAAAATCAATCAGCTGTTACACCAACAATTGGGCTTATTTTAGGTTCTGGACTAGGGGTATTAGCTGACGAAATTGAAGGCGCGGTAAAAATTCCGTATAACGACATTCCTGAGTTCCCGGTTTCAACAGTTGAAGGTCACGCAGGCCAATTAGTAATAGGTACTATTCATGACGTACCGGTTGTAGCTATGCAAGGACGTTTTCACTTTTATGAAGGGTACGCTCTTGATAAAGTAACATTTCCAGTGCGCGTAATGAAAGAAATCGGTGTAGAAACGTTGATTGTAACGAATGCAGCGGGCGGAGTAAACGAATCCTTTAATCCAGGAGACTTAATGATTATTTCTGATCATATTAATAATTTTGGAACCAATCCTTTGATTGGACCTAATGACTCTGATTTCGGAGTAAGGTTCCCGGATATGTCAACTGCTTACTGCAAGGATCTTCGTCAATTAGCGAAGAAAGTAGGAGCTGATTTAAATATCGCCTTACAAGAAGGTGTATATGTAGGAAATACAGGTCCAACATATGAAACGCCTGCTGAAGTGCGTATGCTTCGCATTATCGGGGGAGACGCGGTCGGTATGTCTACAGTGCCAGAAGTTATTGTGGCACGCCATGCAGGTATGAAAGTGCTAGGTATTTCTTGTATTTCTAATATGGCAGCTGGTATTTTAGATCAGCCGTTAAATCATGAAGAAGTAATTGAAACGACTGAAAAAGTAAAACAGCAGTTTTTATCGCTTGTAAAAGAAGTAGTAAAGCAGCTTCCAGCTTATCAAAAATAAGAAGAAAATATGACTTCAAGCATCGAGAATTTCTCGATGCTTTTTTTATTTCCCTTAGTATAAATCGATTATACCTTGGAAAAAATAGGTTGTATAAAGAATGGAGGTTTGTGGAGATGAAGCGAACTATTGTAAAGTTACTCGTTGTCATATTTTTATTTCCACTTATGACGCAACCTGTTTTAGCCGCAGAAAAAAAGAATTCGGAGCTTGCTGATAGTGCTAGGTCAGCTATTTTAATTGAACGGGATACAGGAAAAATTCTATACGAAAAAAATAGTAATCAAGAACTTCCCCCTGCCAGTATGACTAAAATTATGACAATGATTTTAATTATGGAGGCTTTGGATAAAGGGAAAATTACCTTAAAAGATAAAGTGCGGGCAAGTGAATATGCCGCTTCAATGGGAGGCTCACAAATCTTTTTAGAGCCCGGAGAAGAAATGACGGTAAATGATTTGCTGAAAGGGATTGCGATAGGTTCCGGTAACGATGCTTCTATGGCAATGGCTGAATATTTAGCTGGATCAGAAGAAAAATTTGTAGCAAAGATGAACCAAAAAGCGAAAGAGCTTGGTTTGACTCATACAAAATTTCAAAATCCGACAGGCCTGCCCGTAGAAAATCACTATAGTACAGCTCATGATATGGCCATGATGGGCAGAGAGCTGCTAAAGTATGAAAAAATTATTAACTATACAAGTAAATACGAAGCTTATTTGCGCACGGATACAGATAAGAAGTTTTGGTTAGTAAATACAAATCGCTTAGTAAAGTTTTATCCCGGCGTTGATGGACTCAAAACCGGATTTACAGGTCAAGCTAAGTATTGCCTGACAGCTACCGCTAAAAAGGGAAATATGCGTGTGTTAGCGGTTGTATTCGGTGCAAGCACGCCAAAAGATCGCAATAATCAAGTAACCAAAATGTTAGACTACGCATTCAGTCAATATACAACGAAGCCTTTATACAAAAAAGGAGACGTTATTACCAAGATAGATGTAAACAAGGGTAGCGAAGATCAGGTAACAGCTGTTACGTCCGAGCCTATTTCGGTTTTATTGAAAAAAGGAAATGCAGCCAAAGACGTTAAAACAGAAGTGAAAATGAACGAGAAGCTAAATGCGCCTATTCAAAAAGGCGACAAAATTGGAATGTTGACCATTAAGAAGGATAACAAAGTAGTTAGTTCTTCACCGCTTCTTGCAAAAGAAGATATTGATGCTGCTTCTTGGTGGAAGATATTCAAACGTACATTCTCTATTTTCTCTCAAACATCTTAAACAGCTAAATGTGACGAAATAGAACTAGTTTTGTCGGTGAGAAGGATTCTATTCTGTCGGCAGCGAAAGACTGACTATAAGATTTCCGAGGAGGTTTGTATAGTGAGTCTTTCGATTGAATTGGAATTCAAACAAGATGTCTTGTTGGTTCGATTAACAGGAGAATTAGATCATCATACGGCAGAAGAGCTAAGAAGCAAGATCACCGAAGCGATAGAGAAGGAATCTATCAGCCATTTGATTTTAAATTTACAGCATTTAACCTTTATGGACAGCTCTGGCTTGGGGGTTATTTTAGGGAGATACAAACAGGTTCATAATAACGGCGGGGAAATGGTTGTATGCGCTATTTCTCCCGCCGTAGAACGTTTGTTTAATATGTCAGGCTTATTTAAAATTATTCGTTTTGAACCTAATGAAGAAAACGCGCTTCAAAAATTGGGGGTGGCATAATGAAAAATCAAATGAACCTCCAATTTTCCGCGCTTAGTCAAAATGAATCGTTTGCCCGCGTCACGGTAGCATCATTTATTACGCAGTTAGATCCAACAATGGATGAGTTAACAGAAATTAAAACAGTCGTATCTGAAGCAGTAACAAATGCTATTATTCACGGCTACGAAAGCAATCCGGATGGTGTGGTATATATTTCTGTGACGCTTCATGAAGACGGTGTAGTCGAGCTGATGATTCGTGATGAAGGAATTGGTATCGATAACGTGGATGAAGCCAAGCAGCCTTTATACACAACCAAACCAGATCTAGAACGTTCTGGAATGGGTTTCACCATAATGGAAAACTTTATGGACGAAATTCGAGTGGAGTCTACTGTATTAGAAGGTACGACCTTATATTTAAAAAAGCACTTAACAAATAGTAAAGCGCTATGTAATTAAGGAGACTTGCCAATGGATGTGGAGGTCAAAAAAAATAAAAACGAACCGTATTTAAAGGATCATGAAGTTAAAGACCTCATCAAGCGCAGTCAGCAAGGTGATCAAATTGCACGAGATACAATCGTCCAAAAAAATATGCGGCTCGTTTGGTCGGTTGTTCAACGTTTTATTAACCGTGGTTATGAGCCCGATGATTTATTTCAAATTGGGTGCATAGGGCTATTAAAGTCCGTTGATAAATTTGACTTATCGTATGATGTTAAATTTTCAACATATGCTGTTCCAATGATTATTGGTGAAATTCAGCGATTTATTCGTGATGATGGCACGGTAAAGGTTAGCCGTTCTCTGAAAGAAATGAGCAATAAAATACGTAAGGCAAAAGACGAGCTTTCCAAATTACTTGGACGCGTCCCTACAGTCGCTGAGGTTGCAGAACATTTGGATCTCACTCCTGAAGAAGTAGTGCTAGCTCAAGAAGCTAATCGTGCTCCTTCGTCTATTCACGAGACCGTCTATGAAAATGATGGAGATCCAATTACCCTTCTTGACCAAATTGCTGATCATACGGAAGCGAAGTGGTTTGATAAAATTGCCTTAAAAGAAGCAATTGAAGAACTTGATGAGCGTGAAAAGCTCATTGTCTATTTGAGGTATTACAAAGATCAAACTCAGTCCGAAGTGGCCGCAAGGCTGGGAATTTCTCAAGTTCAGGTATCGAGGCTTGAGAAGAAAATCTTAAAACAAATGAAGCTGCATATGAATGATACGTAATACTTAAGAAGCAATCCGTTTTGCTATTCAAAGAAGAATAGTGAAACGGATTGCTTTTTTATTTGGTAATTAATGGTCTGTTCAGAAACGTGAATTAGAAAATTTAAGAAAATCCATACTACACGTACAGGGAGATAATGAATCGTAAGGTGTGATATGAATGGAAAACGTTCTTTATCTTAAAATGAGACATCGTATTCAAGTAAAACCTGATGAAGCTGTAAATATTGGACAATTAGCAATGGTTATAGCAGGAGATTCTGTTCAAAAGCAAATTGAAAAGCTAGTTGTATATCAAGTAAGTATGAGTGATCGAAATATTATCATTGTTGATTTAATGAAGGTAATTGAAAAAGTTGCCTCTCGGTATCCGCATTTAGACATTCAGACGATTGGACCCGCTCAAACGATTGTAGAGGTCATGTATAAAAAGAAACAATATTCCTTTTTGTTTTTTCTAGCTGTTTGGTTTCTTCTCTTCATCGGAGCTGCTTTGGCAATTATGAACTTTCACGAAGATGTGAGCATGAGACAAGTACATCAAAAATTGTTTTACATGCTGACCGGTCTGAGAGATAAGCAGCCTTTGCTGATTCAAGTGCCTTACTCTATCGGTTTAGGCCTGGGAATGATTCTGTTTTTTAACCATGTCTTTAGAAAACGAATTAATGAAGAGCCTAGTCCTCTCGAAGTCGAAATGTTTAATTACCAGCAAGACTTAGATCAATACGTCATTATGCACGAGAATAAAGAAAGTATGAAAAAAATTGATGATCATTAACATTGTGATGACCATTGTAATTGGACTTGCGGGAGGACTGGCTGCAGGTGCTGGGTTTGTAGCATTTTTAACGGTGCTGGGCATCATCCCGCGTTTAATGCAGCTGACTAAAACCATGAAATACATTCAAGCATATGAGTGGGGAGTCGTAGGTGGTGCTGTTACAGGCGGATGGTGCAGTCTTCATCAATACACGTGGCAGTTTCCGGGGTTGCTTATTATGATCATAGGTTTAACCAGCGGTATTTTTATTGGGATGCTGGCAGCAGCGTTAACAGAAGTGCTTAATGTATTGCCGACGTTAACGAAACGAATAGGAATGGAAGGCAAGCTTATTTTATTGTTAATGGCCATTGTACTAGGCAAAGTATGCGGATCATTATTTCATTGGATTTATTTTGTTAATCAATAAGAAAAGGATGTATGTAACATGGCAAATAATCAAAAATTAAAAGATAACTATCAAGAAAGCATTAAACCATTTCAGCCTAAACCTTCATATGTGGCAAATTGCCTAAAAGCCTTTTTGGTAGGGGGAATCATTTGTACATTAGGACAGGCAATTCAAAATTTCTATATTGCATTTTTTGACTTTAATGAAAAAAATGCAGGTAATCCTACCGTTGCAACCCTTATTTTAATATCTGCGCTCTTAACCGGGTTTGGGATATATGATCGTATTGGTCAATTTGCAGGTGCAGGTTCAGCCGTTCCTGTTACGGGTTTTGCCAATTCCATGACGAGTGCAGCGCTTGAACATCGAAGTGAAGGAATTGTTCTTGGAGTTGCGACAAACATGTTCAAGCTGGCTGGAAACGTCATTGTATTTGGAACGGTTTCGGCTTACATTGTAGGAATTATTCGCTACCTTTTTAAAACTTATTTGCTATGAAAAGAGGGGGATTATGAGAAAAACTGGAAAACAAACGTGGGTTTATGAAAATCCTATTTATATTAATGCGACAGGAACAGCAGTAGGGCCAAAAGAAGCAGATGGACCGTTAGGAGAAACATTTGATATTACACATAAAGATTTGCACTGTGAAGAAGACAACTGGGAGTTGGCTGAAAGAAGACTGATGACGGAGTCCATTGATTCCTGCTTGCAAAAAATAAATTTATCCTATGAAGACGTTGATTTGTTTTTGGCTGGAGATTTATTAAATCAAAACGTAACGGCTAATTTTGTAGCGCGGCATAACCAAATTCCATTTCTATGCATGTTTGGCGCTTGCTCCACATCAATGGAAACGCTTGCAACAGGAGCAGCTCTTGTAGATGCAGGGTTTGCTAATCGTGTTATTGCATCAGCGAGCAGTCATAACGCAACGGCTGAGCGCCAATTTAGAAATCCTACCGAGTACGGAGGACAAAAACCAGATACAGCAACGGCAACCATTACGGGAGCAGGGGCAGCGCTGGTCTCAAAAGAAAAAGGTATTGTGCGTCTGACTTCTGCAACGATTGGTCGGGTAATGGATTATGGAATTAAAAATGCAAACGACATGGGTTCTGCTATGGCACCAGCTGCTGCAGATACCATTCAAAGACATTTGGAAGACTTAAACGTTGCTCCAAGCGAGTATGATCTTATTTTAACAGGAGATTTATCTGGTGTAGGAAGTCCAATCTTAAAACAGCTGCTCAAGGACGAAGGCTACGATATATCAACCAACCATAATGATTGCGGATTAATGGTATACCGTCCTGATCAAAATGTATTTGCAGGAGGAAGCGGCTGCGGCTGCTCCGCTATTGTCACGTATGGGCATATTTTAAATGAATTAAAATCAGGAAACTTAAAGAAAGTGTTTATGGTAGCAACAGGAGCTCTTTTAAGTCCAACGATGATTCAGCAAAAAGAGTCAATTCCAACAATTGCTCATGGCGTCGTCTTAGAACATATTGGGGAGGGGGATGATCAATGGAGTATGTAATAGCTTTTGTTGTAGGAGGAATCATTTGCGTTATTGGGCAGCTGCTGCTTGATCTTGCTAAGCTTACTCCAGCGCATGTTATGAGTTCGTTTGTAGTTGCAGGAGCGATTTTAGATGGATTTGGTCTTTACGATAAGTTAATTGAATTTGCTGGCGCCGGAGCAACGGTTCCAATTACAAGCTTTGGTCATTCTTTGCTGCACGGAGCGATGAAGCAAGCGGATGACCATGGATTTATCGGGATTGGGATTGGGATTTTTGAACTTACCTCGGCTGGAATTTCAGCAGCTATTTTATTTGCTTTTATTATCGCGTTAATCTTTAAGCCGAAAGGATAAAAGATTATGAAAAAAAGAAGGATCATTATTGTAACCGATGGCGATGAATATGCACGCAAAGCAATTGAGCATGTAGCTAAATCGGTTGGTGGCAGATGCATTTCGAGATCATATGGAAACCCTACTACGTTAACAGGTAGTCAAACGGTAAATTTAATCCTTCAAGCACCATATGATCCCGTCTTTGTAATGTTTGACGATAGCGGTTTCTTAGAGGAAGGACCTGGGGAAATTGCTTTGCTCCATGTAGCAAAGCATCCTCAAGTAGAAGTTCTTGGAGTGATTGCTGTTGCGTCACGTACTCATCAAAGCGAATGGACAAGAGTGGATGTGACCATTGATCGTTTTGGGGAAATATCGCATTACGGCGTGGATAAAAGCGGAATTCAAGAGTTAGAAGTCGGACGAATTAATGGAGATACAGTTTACTGCTTGGATCAGCTCGATATTCCCTTAGTTGTAGGAATAGGGGATATCGGCAAAATGGCTAGGATGGATGATGTTAAACTGGGATGTCCTATTACAGAAAAAGCAGCAAGACTTATTTTAGAAAGGAGCGGTTCGTTTGGGTAAGCTAGCAGAGCAGAAAACAGCAATTTTTTCGAAGGTACAAAAAAACGATCAGTGGTTCAAAGAAAACGCTAGTATGAACACAAGTTTTGATGTGGGCGTGCGTAAACTACTTATTTTGGATCGAGAAGTTCATGTTTACTATGTAACAGGATTATGCGACAGTTCATTTATTATTGAAATTACAAAAGTGCTCGTTCAAATTAATGATAATGAAGTTGAACGAGCAAAGCTAAAGGATATTGTTGAAAACCGTCTTATTCATCAGCAAGTCAAGCCTTTAAAGACGCTGGATGATGGAATGGTGTCGGTTTTATCAGGACTGCTATTCGTTTTAATTGACGGTGAAGAAGTTGGCTTTGAAGTCGATGTGCGTACGTATCCCGGCAGATCGCCTGAGGAAGCGGATACAGAGAAAGTGATTCGCGGAGCAAGAGATGGATACACTGAAAATATCATTATCAATACAGCGTTAACGAGAAGACGAATCCGTGACGGAAGGTTTCGTTTTGAAATTATGAAGGTAGGCGAACGTTCGAAACTGGACGTAGCGATTGGGTACATAAAGGGGGTAGCTGATCCAGGACTGGTTAAACTGATAAAAGATGAACTGGAAGCTATCGATGTAGATGGTTTGCCTATGGCTGACAAATCCATTGAAGAGTTTTTAGTCAAACAAGGAATTAATCCTTTTCCGATGGTACGCTATACAGAACGCCCTGACACAGCAGCAGCCCATGTACTAGAAGGGCATGTGATTATTATTACCGATACGTCACCAAGCGTTATTATTACACCAACTACGCTGTTTCATCACGTGCAGCATGCAGAAGAATACAGGCAGGCTCCTTCTGTCGGTACCTTTATCCGCTGGATACGATTTTTAGGAATTCTTGCATCTCTTTTCTTATTGCCGTTATGGCTGTTATTTGTACTTGAACCAGATCTGCTGCCGGCAAAATTGCAATTTATTGGGCCAAACGAAACAACAAACATTCCGACAGTTATCCAGATTTTCTTAGCCGATCTAGGGGTTGAGTTCCTGAGGATGGCCGCCATTCATACGCCGACACCGCTTGCCACGGCGATGGGCTTGATTGCTGCAGCACTCATTGGACAGATTGCCATTGATGTAGGATTGTTTGTTCCAGAAGTGATTCTTTATGTAGCTATTGCGTCCATTGGTTCTTTTTCAACGCCAAGCTACGAGTTAGCAGTGGCAAATAAAATGCTGCGATTATTTCTGTTAATTTTTGTGGCGGCCTTTCATACTCCAGGGTTTCTTATTGCAACAACGTGTATCATTCTCTATATGGTGCGTCTAAAATCATTGAATACGCCTTATTTGTGGCCGTTTCTTCCATTCAACCCGCAGGCTTTATGGCAGATTATCATTCGTACACCGGTTCCTGGAGCAAATCCGCGTCCTAGTATTGTACATCCGCAGGACAAAGACCGCCAGCCTGCAAAACCTTAAACAAAATATGTGGTTGAAACCTGTATGAAGATGTGATAGATTTGTTTTAAATATGGAAAATAATAAATATTTAGACAGTTAGCAGCGAATTGCCGTTAACTGTCTTTTTTACACTATACACAGGAACGGGGTCTAAACATGTTTTTACACGGAACAAGTCGCATAAATAAGCAGGGTCATCTTGAAATTGGTGGAGTTGATACGGTTGAATTAGCATCAAATTTTGGAACACCCCTTTACGTATATGACGTGGCTTTAATTCGGCAGCGTGCTAGAGGATTTAAAGAAACATTTGAAAAGCATGGGGTAAAAGCACAGGTCGCTTATGCAAGCAAAGCTTTTTCTACAATTGCCATGGTCCAAGTCGTTCATGAAGAAGGTCTTTCGTTAGACGTTGTTTCGGGAGGAGAACTGTATACGGCTTTAGCAGGTGACTTTCCGAAAGAACGTATTCATTTTCATGGAAACAATAAAAGCCGAGCAGAACTAGAAATGGCCGTCAAAGAAGATGTAGGTTGCATTGTAGTTGATAATTTCTATGAAATTGCATTGCTTCAGGAAATAACGGAACAGTATCAAAAAAAGATGCCTGTTCTTCTCAGGTTAACACCCGGAATTGAAGCTCATACACATGATTATATCTTGACAGGGCAGGAAGACTCGAAGTTTGGGTTTGATCTTCAAAACGGTCAAGCAGACGAAGCTGTGCGTCTTGTACAAAATAGCAAGGGGCTAGAACTTTTAGGTATTCACTGTCATATAGGATCTCAAATTTTTGAAACAACCGGATTTATTATGGCGACTCAAAAGCTTTTTGCAAAAATGAAAGAGTGGAAACAACGTATAAAATTTGTTCCGCAAGTACTAAATTTAGGCGGCGGCTTTGGCATTCGTTATACGGAAGAAGATCAGCCTATTCCTGTTTCGCAGTATGTGGAAGTTATTATAGAAGAGGTCAAAAAGCAGTCCAAACAGTTAGAGGTAGAAATTCCTGAAATTTGGATTGAGCCCGGCCGATCTCTTGTAGGAGATGCTGGAACGACCCTGTATTCAATTGGTTCTCGTAAGCATGTACCTAATGTACGTGAATATGTAGCGATTGATGGAGGAATGAACGACAATATCCGTCCTGCGCTGTATCAAGCGAAATATGAAGCGGTCATTGCCAATCGAATGAATGATGAAAGTGATGAGCTCGTGTCCATCGCGGGTAAGTGCTGCGAATCGGGGGATATGCTGATGTGGGATGTACAACTCCCAAAAGCAAACCCAGATGATTTATTAGCGATGTTTTGTACGGGCGCATACGGTTATTCTATGGCAAGTCACTATAATCGTTTGCCAAAGCCAGCTGTCGTGTTCGTAGAAGATGGAGAAGCACAGTTAGTCGTAAAACGGGAAACGTATGAAGACCTTGTAAAAAATGATGTGAAATACAAAGTGACGGTAAAAAAGTAACGAGTGATTAACGTAAAAAAGAGCCTCTTGTTCAAGAGGCTCTTTTTTTTATGAGAATAACGATTTAATAGCATTAATAATATCAACAAAGAATTGCTTTAATTTATCAAGAAATGATTGGCCTTCTTCTGACTGAAGAAATGTTGTTACTTTTTCCTTTGTCGCGGAA